>CAYYYI010000038.1:0-19887 GCA_964475735.1 uncultured Anaerolineaceae bacterium | reverse complement strand
CTCGACCCGCGCGTGGCGGGCTACCTGCTGGGCCGCGACGAGCTTGACGAGGCCCTTCAGCCCTTCGCGCGGCTCCACGAGGGAGCAGCGCCGCCGTGGCTCCCGGCGGGCCTCAATCAGCGGCTCGAAGAGCTGGCCTCGCTGCGGCCTTCGGGAGCGAGTCCGCGCACGGTGGCCGTTTCGTGCCCCGACTCGAGCCGGCTGGCCGCGGCCGCGACTCGCCTGGCGTCGCTCTCGGGAATGCCCCTCCTCGAAGTGGATATCGTCCCCGCAGGCGCGGCGCTGGGGATCGACGCTGCCACCGGGCTGGCGCTGCGCGAAGCGGCGCTGCAGGGGGCCGGGCTTCTGCTGGCGGGCGCCGGCGAGCTGTCCACGCCCGATCGCGAGGGCCTCTTCCGCGTCGTCTCGGAGCCTTCACCGGCGCCGCTCGTGGTGCTCGGCTCAGCCAGCCCCATCCCCTGGCCGGGAGTGGTGATCGAAGCGCCCGGCCTGGACTTCGACGCGCGCCGGGACCTGTGGAGGTCCCATCTCGGCAGCGAGCACGCCATCAGCGAGGCCGAACTGGACGCGCTGGCAGGCAAGTTCCGCCTCTCCACCCGCGAGATCGAGGAGGCGGTGGCGCTCGCCAGGGGGCGGGCGCTCTGGCGGCAGCCCCGGAGCCCACGCCTCGAAGCGGAAGACCTCTACGCCGCCGCCCGCGCCCGCTCCACCCCCATCCTCAACACCCTCGCCCGCAAAATCACCCCGCATTACGCCTGGGACGACATTGTGCTGCCGGGAGACACCCTCCAGCAGCTCCGCGAGATCTGCGCCCACGTGGAGCACCGTCACCTCGTGTACGAGACATGGGGCTTCGAACGGAAGCTCGCCCTGGGGAAGGGCGCCATCGCCCTGTTCGCCGGGCAGTCGGGAACGGGCAAGACCATGGCCGCCGACATCATGGCAGGAACGCTCGGCCTCGATCTCTACAAGATCGACCTTTCCGCGGTCGTCTCGAAGTACATCGGCGAGACTGAGAAGAACCTGGCCAGCATCTTCAGCGAAGCCGAATCCTCCAACGCCATCCTCTTCTTCGACGAGGCGGACGCGCTCTTCGGCAAGCGCTCCGAAGTGAAGGACGCGCACGACCGCTACGCCAACATCGAAACCGCCTACCTGCTCCAGCGCATGGAGGAGTACTCGGGCACGGTCATCCTCGCCACCAACTTGAAGATGAACCTGGACGAGGCGTTCATGCGCCGTCTCCACTTCGTCATCGACTTCCCCAACCCCGAAGAGGGCGAACGCCTGCTCATCTGGAAGGGCACCATCCCATCGGAGCTCCCCTGTGCGGGGGACATCGACTTCGCCTTCCTTGCCCGCCAGTTCCGCATCACCGGCGGCAACATCCGCAACATCGTTCTTGCCGCCGCCTTCATGGCTGCCAGCGATGGCGAGCCGATGGGTATGGCCCACCTCATCCGCGGCACGCGGCGCGAGTACCAAAAGCTGGGAAAGATGGTCACCGAGGCCGAGTTCGGCCACTACGTCGGCCTTCTCCGCAATTGAAACGAAAAGCCCGCGCCCGGGACTGGAAACCCTTGCGCGGGGGTCTATGATTACCGCGGAGGTCGCCATGCCCGGACGCCAGCAAGCCAACCTTCACGAAAGCGAATCCTCGAAACGGTCCCCCCGGCAAGACGCAGCCGAAGCCCGCGTCGCGAGCCACCCTCTCGTCCGCATCCAGGCCAGTATCGGCAACGCCGCCCTCGCGCGGCTCATGGCGCAGCGCCAGGAGACTCCCGAAGAGGAGGAGATGCAGCTGCTCCGCGAGCCCCTCGCCCAACGCCAAACGGAGGAGGAAGAGGACGATATGCAGATGCTCCGCGACCCTCTCGCCCAACGCCAGCCGGAAGAAGAAGAGGAGGAGATGCAGATGCTCCGCAACGACTCCTCCCCGGCCGCGCCGGCGGTGGGGCTCGAAGGCGGGCCGCTCAGCGACGAGGTGAGCCGGCAGATAGAATCCGCGCGTGGCGGCGGCTCCGCGCTGGGCGACGGTACCCGGGCCCAGATGGAGGGCGCCCTTGGAGCAGACTTCAGCGGTGTCAGGGTCCACCAGGACAGCGCCTCTGACTCGTTGGCCCGCGGCATGACGGCGCGCGCCTTCACCACCGGGAACGACGTATTCCTCCGCGGCGACGTCAGCCCCGGGGACACCAGCGTTCTCGCGCACGAGCTCACGCACGTCGTGCAGCAAAGCTCCGGCCGCGTGCAAAGCGGGGGCGATGGCATGACCGTCACCGCCGCCGGGGACACACACGAACGCGAGGCCGAAGAGGTGGCCGCCGCCGTCAACGCAGGCGCCGCCCCGGCAGTTGAAGAAGATGCCGCCAGCTAGCCCGCCCGCTCCGGCGGCTCACTGAAGGGAACACGATGTTCAACGACGTCGACGAAACTCTCCGCCAGGTGCTCCTCGCCGACGTTCCCATTGACCGCACGGAGGTCGACATCACGTTCGACCGCCCCACGCGCGAATGGTCCAGCCGCCTCTCCAAGCCAACCCTCAATCTCTTCATGTTCGACGTGCGCGAAAGGCTGGACTTCCGCGACGACACCTGGACGGTGACCCGGAACGCCAACGGCCAGGCCCAACGCGAACGCCCGCCTCGCCGGGTGGACCTCTCCTACCTGGTCACGGCCTGGACGAACGAACCCGCGGACGAGCACCGGATTCTCGCGCGGGTGCTTGCGAGCATGTACCGCCAGGGGCGCGTGGACGCCGCCCACCTGCAGGGCTCGCTCGTGAACTCCACGGTTCCCATCCTCCTGCGGGCAATGCCGCCCGACCACGTGGCCAAGCCAACCGACTTCTGGGGCGTGATGGACAACGAGCTTCACGCATCGCTCACGTGGGTAGCCACGGTGCCGCTCGACGTGTTCGCGCCGGTCATGGGGCCACTCGTCGTCACACGCGAACTGCAAGTGGGCGACCGCGAGCGCCCGGACCGCGAGACCTTCCTCGAAGTGGCCGGCGTCGCCCACCGCAAGGGCGATCGCGCGGCCGGCGTGGCCGCGGCCACGGTCACCGTGCTGAACACCTCTCACCGTGCAACCACGGATGCCGAGGGCCGGTTTGTCTTCTCTCCGATTGCGCCGGGCGAATACACCGTGCGCGTCGAAGCTCCCGGCGCGCCGCCTGCGGACCAGCGCGTCACCATCCCTTCCGAAACCTACGACATCGAGGTGGACGCATGAGTATCAGCCCGGGGGCGAAGACCCGGGAGAGTTCGCCACACTAACTGTTGTCAAAGCTGTTAGTATTTCGCCGCCGCTCGCATTAGCACTGCCGGAACCAAGGAGGCACCCATGGCAACCACATACCTGACCCCGGGCGTCTACGTCGAGGAGGTGGACAAGGGCTCGAAGCCCATTGAGGGCGTCGGCACGGCCGTCGCCGCCTTCCTGGGCGTGGCCGCAAAGGGGCCCGTCGGCGCTCCCGTCATGATTTCAAACTGGACTCAGTTCACCGACACATTCGGCGACTTCGTCCCCGGCGCGTACCTCGCCCACTCAGTCTACGGATACTTCAACAACGGCGGCGGCCTCTGCTACGTCGTGCGCATCGGCGATGACGGCGAGGGCGCGGTCACGGCGCCGGTGCCCCAGGCGGCCATCGCCGGCCGTGCAGGGGGCGCACCGGCCACTCTGCGCGCCATCGCCCGCAGCGCCGACGCGGCCGGGGCAACTGTCGAGGTCACCGAAGGCGCCGATGATACCTTCGACGTCACCGTGCGGCGCGGCAGCTCGGAAGAGAAGTTCGAAGGGCTGACCATGTCCCGCGGCGCGCGCAACGTCTTCGAGGTCGTCAACAAGCAGTCCACGCTGGTAACCCTCGAAGAGGTCAAGGTCTCCGGACTCAGCCTGGCTGAGCGAGCTCCCGCTCCGGGCACCTACCCGCTCGCGCTCCCCGAGACCCGCGCAGTGGCGGCTGCCCCGCTCAGCCCGGACGTGTACCAGGGCAACGCGGCGGACCGCACCGGCCTCGGCGGCCTCGAGGCCGTGGAGCAGATAACCATGCTCTGCGCGCCGGACCTGATGGCGGCCTACCAGCAGGGGGCGCTCGACGGCGACGGCGTCAAGGCCATCCAACTGGCCATGATCGCCCACTGCGAGCGCATGGGTGACCGCGTCGCCATCCTTGATCCCCTTCCCGAGATGAACGCCCAGCAGGCGCTGAACTGGCGCACCCACGAGGCGGGCTACGATTCGAAGTACGCAGCGCTCTACTACCCGTGGATCCAGGTGGCCAATCCCACTCCGGGCGCCGCCAGCCCGACCATCCTCGTGCCCCCGTCGGGCCACATGGCCGGCATCTGGGCGCGCAGCGACGGTGAGCGCGGCGTCCACAAGGCGCCTGCCAACGAGGTGATCCGCGGCGTCATCGGCCTGCCCATCAACATCACGAACGGTGAGCAGAGCCAGCTCAACCCGGTTGGCGTCAACTGCATCCGCTCGTTCCCCGGGCGCGGCATCCGCGTATGGGGCGCGCGCACGCTTTCGAGCGACCCCTCGTGGCGCTATCTCAATGTGCGGCGACTGTTCAACTACGTGGAGAAGTCGCTCGAAAACGGCACCCAGTGGGTGGTTTTCGAACCGAACGACTACGCCCTCTGGCAGCGCGTGAAGCGCGACGTAAGCGCCTTCCTCAAGCGCGTCTGGATGGACGGCGCGCTGTTCGGCCAGACGCCTGAGGAGGCGTTCTTCGTGAAGTGCGACGCCGAGAACAACCCGCCCGAAACGCGCGACGTGGGGCAGCTCATCATCGACGTGGGTATCGCGCCGGTGAAGCCGGCCGAGTTCGTCATCTTCCGCATCAGCCAGTTCACGCCGGGCGCCGAGTAGGCGCGGCGGCATCAACTTCCTGCTAAGGAGAGGAGTTCGCAATGCCTTCAGGAAAAGACGCAGTCGCGGGCGATCCGCTTGTTTCCTATAACTTCGCCATCGAAGTCTCGGGCATCATCGCCGGCTACTTCACAGAGGCGGCCGGCCTTGGTTCAGAAAACGAAGTTGTCGAACACAAGGTCACCGGCAAGGACGGCAAGGAGATCGTTCGCAAGATCCCCGGACGGCTGAAGTGGGGCGACATCACCCTCAAACGCGGCATCACAACGAGCATGGACTTCTGGGATTGGCGCCGCATGGTGGAGCAGGGGAACGTCGCGAGAGCACGCAAGAACGGCTCCATCATGATGTACGACCAGGAGGGGACCGAGGTTGCCCGCTGGAACTTCACAGCCGGCTGGCCGTCGAAGGTCAGCGGGCCCAGCGTCAACACCACCTCCAACGAGGTCGGCATTGAGGAACTGACGATCGTCCACGAGGGCATCGAGCGCAAGACCTAGCCGGCGCGAGCGGCAGCCACCTGCCCGGCCGCCGGGGACCTGGCAACCAGGGACCCGGCTGGCACGCCCTGCGCCTGGAGTAGCCAATGAGTGGTTTGCAGACGGAATTCGAGTTCACGCTGCCGCGGGGGTATGTCGACGAAAACGGCAACCTGCACCGCAAGGGCACGATGCGGCTGGCCACGGCCATGGACGAGATCGCGCCCCTGCGAGACCCGCGCGTGCGGCAGAACCAGGCCTACCTCGTGGTCATCCTGCTCGCGCGCGTCGTCACGCGCCTTGGCCCGATAGAGCAGGTCACGCCCCACGAGATAGAGAACCTGTTCACGACGGACCTCGCCTTCCTGCAGCGCCTCTACAGGCAGATAAACGAGTACGGCTCGTCCACGGTCACGGCACAATGCCCCCAATGCTCGGCGGAAGTGGAGGTGGACCTGGCCAGCCTGGGGGGATCGCCGGCTACCCCCTCGAACGAATCTACGAGGAGGTAGCCTACCTTGCCTACCACTTCCACTGGCCCGCGAACTTCATCCTCGACCTCGACCATGCAGAGCGCCGCCGCTGGGTGGGCGAGGTTGCAGCCATCAACCGCAGACTGAACGAAGCCGCGCGAGGGAGGTGACGAATGACCCAGGAAGCAGGTATTGACCTGTCTCTTGGCTTCGGCCCGCCCGCGCCGCCGGCGCCGCCACCACCCCCGTTGATCGGGGCCGGGCCCGGCCAGGTCAAAGACCCGTACCTCGGCTACCGCTTCGCGATTGAGATTTCCGGCATCGAACAGGCTTCGTTCAACGAGTGCACCGGGCTCCAGGTACAGACGGAGGTCTTTGAGTACAAGGAGGGCGGGCTCAATACGCACACTCACAAGCTCCCCGGCCGCGTGAGCTACTCGAATATCACGCTCAAGTGGGGCACGGCAGAATCCGGCGACCTCTGGGACTGGTACTACCGGGTCATCACCAGGCGCGACACATCGAAGGAGAAGGTCCCGGTTTCTATCATCCAGTACGACGCCCAGGGACGTGAGGTGCGGCGCTGGAACCTCTCGCGCGCCTACCCCGTGAAGTGGGTTGGCCCCAACTTCAATGCCGCCCAGTCCGCCATGGGCATCGAATCGCTCGAGCTTGCCTACGCCGAGTTCGAGGTCAGAACAACCCGGGTCTGAGAAAACCATGCCGTTTGGTCTGCGCTGGCCGTTCTGGAGAAAGCCCTCCGCCGAAGCCCCGGCAGCGGGCGCGGAAGGCTCCGTGCTGACGGCAGCACGCCTTTCCTCCGAGCCCCATCCGCTGGAAATCGACCCGGAGTTGGGCGCAGCGCTGGCCCGGCGCGCAGCAGGCGCAGCCGGCCTGCCGCGGCTGGGGCCACAGGCGGGCCTCCGGCAGGTCGCGCGCGCCCTTGTGGGCGCGGAGGAGTTCGCCCGCACGCTTACCGCTCCCGCCTGGAGCAGCGAGGTGGCCCGCGACCTGGAACTTCCCGCCGGGGCCAGCGCGGGCGAGTTCGCCAGCCACCTGGGCAGCCTTACAAGCCTGCGCGACCCCTGGAGCACGGGGCCGCTCGAATCCGGCAGCCCCTTCGCCGAGACCTTCGCCCCTGCGGAGTCCGCCACCATCTTCGCGGCGCCGTGGGGACCGCGGGCCACCGCTGGCGCCACCCGCGGGGGGACCCCGGCAGCACAACCCCCACGCGTCGCCGCGCGCCTGGCATCGGCTGCCCCCCTTCCGGCCGAGCCAGGCCTGGTGGTGAGCGGCGGAACCTGGTCGGCGCCGGTCGCGCCGGCGCTCGTTCCAGCCGCCCGCGTCAGGCTGGTTCAGCCGCTAGCGGACCCGGCTGGATCCCCACGTACCACCCCACCAATCGTGCAATCACCGGCCCTACCCGGTGCGCCAGCGCCGGTGCCACCCGCCGAAGCGCTAGAGCCCTTCGTTGCACCTCGGCAGGCTTCGACCCTGGACCTCGGCCCTTCACCTTCGCTTGCTGCCCAACCCGTAATACCAGGTGAGCCCTCTTTCGCGCCGGTTCTGCCCGCGGCATTCGTCGATCTGCCCCTTGCCACCGCTACCCCGCCCGCGGCTGCGCCCGAGGCTCCGCCGATTCAGCGCGAAGCGGCCACCGGCGCGCCTGAGGCGGCATCCGCGCCTCCGCCTGGAGCGGCTGCTGAGACATCTGTGGCAGGCCCTGCGCCGTCCCCCACCGCACCCCCATCGGAGCCCTCCACGCCGCAGGCGCCCTCTCCCGGGCCGCCTGCGCGCATCCTGACGCCGTCCGAGATGCTCATCACCCCCGGCCTGCTGCCCGCAGCGCCGCCAGGCGATCAGGCGGCTCCGGCCCGGCCAGAAGCGCCCATGACGCTCTTCGCGCGGCCAGAGGATGCGGCCGCGGCCCCCGTGCCGGTGCAGAGAGCACCAGATGCGCCTGCGGCGCCTGCCGTACCGCCGCCCGCCCGGCCTGCCGAACCGGCCTCCGCGCCGATTGCGCCCGTCTCTGCCGAGCCATCCCCGGCACGCGTCGCCGAGCCGCCCATTCCGGTGCAGCGAGACGCGGTCCCGCCGCTTCCGCCAACCGCCGAAGGCGAGGCAACCCTCTCGGAGCAGCGACCGCCCACGCAACCACCGGGGCCGGTTCCGATGCCACTCGTGGAGCCACCCCCGGAGATTGCCCAGGTGTCCCGCAGCGAGGAATCGCGCCCGGCCGAAGCGCCGCCACAGGAACCAATGCGGGCCGCCGCCCCTGCGCCATCACCCGCCCGCCCGGCGGAAGCGGCTGAACTCGCCGGCGCTCCAGCCAGCGCGCAGCGCAGCAACCTGGAGTTGCACAGCCCCGCGTCCTTCGCCGAGGGCATCGTGCGGCGGCACGCTGAGTCAGTGGCGCGCGGTCCCGCGGCCGTGGTGGCCTCGGCACGACGGCTTGTCGCACGCTATGCGACGGCCGGGCAGGGCGCTTCAGGGGCTCCTCCATCAACGCCCACCACCACCCCGTTAGCCTTCCCCCCGGCCCCGTCCGCGTCTCCGGCGAGCATAGAAACAGAAATGGGACTCCTGTCCGTCCCGGCATGGGACGAGACGCCTTATTCGCGTGAGGAGACCACAGACTTCGTGCTCCCGGCAGCCTCCGCTCCGTCGCCGTGGGCAGCCGCCGGGCAAACGGGTCCGGCGGCGCCACCGCTCCAGCGCCAGGCGATCCCTGGCCCGCCACCGATTCCAGCGGCGGCCCGGGAAGAGAGGTTCGCACCGGTGAGCGACCTTCCGCTCGCCCCGGTAGCCGCAGCTGCCGCAGGCGCGGGCCCGGTTCAGCTTTTCCGCGAGGCGCCACAGGGGGAGCAGGCTTCGGGGACCGTCACCTCCGCCGGGACGCAGGCGCCCGCGGGCGAGCAGGCCGCGCCAGCCGAGAATATCGACCGCCTGGCCGACCGGGTCTGGCAGATTGTCCGGCGAAAGCTACAGATCGAGCGCGAACGTCAGCGGGGGCTCCCATGACCGGCGCGGGGCTCCCGGATTGGAGGTTTGACCTGTGAAGGATGGCCACCCGGTCAAGGCGAGCATCACCAACCTCATCACGAACAAGACGATCACGTTCATGTTCAACCCCACGGAGTACAGCTTCTCCAAGCAGGTGAACTGGTCGACCGCCCGCGAACGTGGCGCGAACGTCCCAAAGCTCGAGTTCGAAGGCGGCCAGCCGGCCCAGCTCACGCTCCGGCTCTTTTTCGACACGGGCGAGACCGGCGACGACGTGCGCGAGAAGTACACGAATGCCCTCTGGGAGCTGGCCATGGTCAGCCGCCAGAAGACCGACCCCGCCACCAACAAGGGTCGCCCGCCGGAGTGCTCGTTCCAGTGGGGCAAGGTCTGGTCGTTTAAGGCTGTGGTCACGAACCTCACGCAGAACTTCACGATGTTCCTCGAAGACGGCACGCCCACTCGCGCCACCATGGACCTGACCCTCAAGCAGGTCGAGGACATGGACCGCTTCCCCGCGCAGAACCCAACTTCCGGGGGCGTCGCTGGTTACCGCACGCGCGTTGTCCGCCAGGGGGAGACGCTCGACCTCATCGCCGCGGAGGAGTACGGCGAAGCCCACCAGTGGCGCTACATCGCCACCGTGAACGACATCGACGACCCGAGGAGGCTTGCGGCCGGCGCCGTGCTTTCGCTGCCGCCGCTCCCAACCACATGAGCCCTGTCATCCCGCTGCTCTCCCAGTTCTACCTCAAGTTCGGAGGCGAACAGGCGCCCGAAGGCCTGATGCGCGACCTGCGGGGGGTCGAGATCGACGTCAACCTGCACCTGCCCGACATGTGCACGATCGAGCTTCACGACGCCGGCTTCCGCTGGGTGGAAGACCAGCTCCTTCGCATTGGCCAGGACATCGAGATCGAGTCCCGCGCGGCCGAAGATGAGCAGCGCGCCGCATCGAAGGTGTTCGCCGGGCAGATCACCTCGATCGAAGGGATGTACCACGAGGAGGACGTCCCAACGCTCATCGTGCGCGCCTACGACCGCTCGCACCTTCTGCACCGCGGCACGCGCGTGCGCGCCTTCCGCCAGAGCACCGACAGCGACATCGCCTCACGCATCGCCCGCGAGCGCGGCCTCCAGGCGGAAGTCGACGGCACGTCGCAGGTGCACGTCCAGATCTTTCAGGACAACCTGACCGACTACGAGTTCCTCGCCGAACGGGCGCGCGCCGTGGGCCATGTCTTCTTCGTCGAGGACCGGAAGCTGTATTTCAAGAAGCCCGCCAACATCTCGCGCCCGTCTGTCGACCTCGACTTCGGCACGTCGTTGCTTGACTTCCGCCCGCGCGTCACGGTCGCCTCTCAGGTAAAGGAAGTGAGCGTTCGTGGCTGGGACCCGCAAACCAAGCGCGAGCTCGTTGGGCAGGCGACCAGCACCGACTTCCAGCCCGCCCGCACGGGATGGAGCGGGCGAGGATCGAGCATCGCTGAGCGCGCATTCGGGGCTTCCGATGCGGGTAAGCTCGTGGTCACGAGCCAGCCAATCGCCAGCCAGGCCGAGGGCGACCTGCTCGCCCGCTCGCTCCTTTCCGAACTGTGGGCGAACGACGTCCACGCGGAGGGCCGGGCCGTGGGCAACCCACGGATCCGCCCGGGGACCAAGATCAACGTGACCGGTCTGGGCCAGCGCTTCAACGGCGAGTACTACGTGACCTGGGCGCGGCACGCCTTCGATGCCGATGGCCACTTCCTCACCCACCTCGGCGTGAAGGGGTACGGCGCTGGCACGCTGGCCGAACTGCTCACCGCCGGGCCCGAGGTCAGCGACCGCGGCGCCCGGTCCGCAGCGCGCGGCCTCGCCATCGGCATCGTCACCGACAACAAGGACCCGGAGAACCAGGGCCGCGTCAAGGTGAAATACCCGTGGCTATCAGACGATGCTGAGTCCGGCTGGGCGCGGCTGGCCGCACCCATGGCGGGCAATGATCGCGGGTTCTTCTACATCCCGGAGATCAACGACGAGGTCATCGTCGTCTTCGAGCACGGCGACCTCGACCGGCCCTTCGTCATCGGCGCGCTGTGGAACGGGGAGGATAGCCCGCCCCTGAGCGCCTCCGATGCCGTGGGCGGCGATGGAGCGGTCAACAAGCGCATCATCAAGTCCCGCTCGGGGCACATCATCACCCTCGACGACACAAGCGGCGCTGAGAAGATCGAGATTGTCGACAAGACGGGCTCCAACAAGATCGTGATAGACTCCGCCTCCAACAAGTTGACCATCGCCATGGCCGGGGATATCGAGGTGGAAACGGACACGAACATGACGCTCTCCGGGATCAACCTCACGCTGGAGGGCCGCTCGAAGGTGGAGATCAAGGCTCCCCAGGTTGAGCTTGCCGCCTCGGCGCGGGCGAAGATCTCCGGCGCGACTGTGGAGATCAACTGAGATGGGCATGCCAGCCGCAAAGCAAGGCGACATGATAACTGCGGTGGACACCCACATCTACCTCATCCCGTCCCCGGGCGGAGCGGTCCCTACGCCGCTGCCCAGCCCGTTCAACGGACCGCTGACTCTGAACCTCAGCCCGGACGTTCGCATTGGCGGGCTGCCCGCCGCGACCGTGGGCAGCGGCGCCATCAACACTCCACCCCACCTTCCCCAGGGAGGCCCCTTCCAGCGCCCCCCTTCGAACCAGGGCGAGATCATGACCGGCAGCGCCACCGTTCGCATCAACGGCAAGCCCGCCGCCCGCAATGGCGACACCGCCCGCACCTGCAACGACCCGGCCGACCTTCCCATCGGGACGGTCATAGCCGCCGGCACGGTGCTCATAGGCTAGGAGCAGAGAGGGAAGATGCCAGGAAACGTGCTTGTTGGCCGAGGCTGGACCTTCCCGGTGCAGATCGGGGGCGCCGGTGGCATCAGCCTCTCTGGCGATTCCGGCGACATTGAAGAAGCCATCCGCATCATCATCGGCACCAGCCCCGGAGAGCGCGTCATGCGCCCCGACTTCGGCTGCCGCATACATGAGCTTGTATTCGCCCCCGCCAACAGCCAGACCGTGGGTCTCGCCCAGCGCTACGTCCTCGAAGCCCTGAAGTGGTGGGAACCGCGCATCGAAGTCATCGAGGTTGCCGGCAGCATCGACGCCGTTGAGCCGAACCGCCTGTTCATCAATATCGTCTATACCATCCGCGACACCAAGGACGAGCGCTCGCTCGTCTATCCCTTCTACCTGATTGCGAGGGAATGAAGTCCGATGCCTCTTCCCGACCCGCAACTTGACGACCGCCGCTTCCAGGACCTCGTGAACGAGGCAAAGAGCCTCATCCCCCGCTACTGCCCGGAGTGGACAGACCACAACCTCTCGGACCCCGGCGTCACGCTGATCGAACTGTTCGCATGGATGACGGACCTGCTCCTCTTCCGGCTCAACCGCGTCCCCGCGAAGAACTACCTGCGATTCCTGGACCTGCTGGGCATCCGGCTGAAAGACGCCGTCCCCGGCCGCGCGCCCGTCACGTTTGCCCTCTCCGCCCCCCAGCCCGGCCCGGTCACCATCGCCCGGGGGACCGAGGTCGCGACTGTCCGCACCGGCGACCGGCCGGCCATCTCGTTCGCCACAGAGACCGACCTCGTAATCTGGCCGCCCACGCTGCGGCAGTGCCTCGCTTCGTCTGACGACACCAACTTCGCCGACCTCACGGAACGGCTGCTCGATGACGCGGCCTACTTCGACGCCTTCCAGCCTCAGCCCCTCCCGGGCGACGCCCTCTACTTCGGCTTCCCCGAGAACATCAGCGCCCACACCCTTTCGCTCGTCTTCGATTGCATGGTCGAGGGCATCGGCGTCGACCCACGGGACCCGCCGCTTTCCTGGGAGGCCTGGTGCGGAGGCGTGTTGGGCTGGCAGAAGGCGGATGTCGAGCGCGACGAGACCGGCGGCCTGAACCAGAAGGGGACCGTCGTCCTCTACCTGCCTGAGGAGATGGAGTCGCGCCCCCTTTCGCGGCAGCCGCTCTACTGGGTGCGCCTACGTCTGATCCAGCCGCGACCCCGGCAGCCCGTCTACTCGGCCTCGCCGCGCATCAACACAGTCGCGGTGACCGCCACTGGCGGGACAAGCTGGGCCAGTCACTCCATGCTTCTCCAGGACCAGGTCATCGGGCGCGCGAGCGGCACGCCTGGCGAGTCGTTCCAGCTCGAGAACACACCCGTGCTCCCACGCCACGGCGACGAGTACGTCGAAGTCCAGGGGCCCGGCGGGGAATGGGTGCCCTGGCGCGAGGTCGAGACCTTCCAGGATTCCAGCCCCGGCGACCGTCACTACATCCTCGACGGCGTCACCGGCACCGTGACCTTCGGCCCCACCATCCGCCAGCAGGACGGCGCGGAACGTCCCTTCGGGGCCGTCCCTGAAAAGGGGAGCCACATCCGCATGGCGCGCTACCGGGTGGGTGGCGGCACAGCCGGCAACGTCGGCGCCAACACGCTTACCGTGCTCAAGTCGTCCATTCCTTATGTCGCGCGCGTCACGAACCGCACCGCCGCCGTGGGCGGCCTCGACCCCGAGACAATGGACGCCGCCAGGATGCGCGCCCCTGCGGCGCTGCGCTCGCAGAATCGCGCGGTCACAGCAGGCGACTACGAGTTCCTCGCCCTCCAGGCGTCGCGCCGTGTTGCGCGGGCGAAGTGCATCCAGGCACGGAGCGAAGCGCGCGGCAGCGCCACTCCTCCCGGCACCGTCGAGGTTCTCATCGTCCCGCTGCTCCCGGCCGGCCACCAGCGGACGCTCCAGGCGCTGCAGCCGCCGCCCGAAATGCTCGAAGAGGTCCGCACCTACCTCGATGAGCGGCGATTGCTGGGCACGCAACTGGTAGTGGACGGCCCCGGCTACCTCGGCGTCATCGTCGAGGCCACCATCGTGGCCGAGCGCCAGGCGAACGCCGAGCAGGTGCGGGAGCGCGTCCTTCGCCGCATCACCGAGCACCTGGACCCTCTGAACGGTGGCCCCGATGGCGGCGGCTGGCCCTTCGGCCGCGACCTCTACCTCTCCGAGATGCAGTCGGTGGTGCAGGCCGTCCCGGGCGTCGAGTATGCCCAGGATGTGACCATCTACCAGGTCGACATCCAGACCGGCCAGTCGCGCGCCGCCGGGCAGAAGATCACCCTCGCCGAGGACATCCTGCTGCTTTCCTATGACCACATAGTCACAGTCGCGCCGAGGGAACGATGACCACCGAAGAGACCTCTGCCCCGGAGACCCGGGCGACCACCGCTGCCGCCGAACCACGCACCCGCGACCGGCTGCAGCCCATCCGGCAGGGAGGCGGGGCGGTATCGGTGGCGCCGCCGCCCGCTGGCCCGCCACTGGCTGCGGCGGGCCCCGGCTCACCCGATGGCTTCGAGCCGCCGCCGGGCGTGCCGCCCCATCGCAGCACCTACCTGGACCACCTGCCCGGCATCTATAGCGAGAACGATTTCCTCGGGCGCTTCCTGCTTGTCTTCGAAAGCGTTCTCAGCCCTGTCGAGCGGACGATCGGCAACCTTCACTACTACTTCGACCCCGCCCTCACCCCGGAGGGGTTCCTTGACTGGCTGGGCTCGTGGCTCGGGCTCGTGCTCGATGAGCGCTGGCCCGAGGAGCGCCGCCGCGAGCTCGTGGCCTCGGCCGGGGAGCTTTACCGCTGGCGCGGCACGCGCCGCGGCCTGGCTCACTACATCCGTCTCTACACCGGGATCGAGCCCGAGATAACCGGGCCAACTCTTGCCGGCGCGACCGCCGCCCGCAACCGCGCCTACACCTTCACCGTCCGGCTGCGCCCGCCTGCCGGGATGACGATCGACCCCGAGGTAGTGGAGGCGATCATCGACGCTGAGAAGCCCGCGTTCGCGGCCGCCACTCTCGAAATCACGCCCGCCTGACCTGAAATCGGCGCTCGCCTACTGCGGCGAAATCCATTTCTCCCCACCGGCAACCCGCCCTTCGGCAACCCAGCCTTCGCCCTGCCCATCATTCACGAACCACCAGAGGTACGTGCCATCGTTCGTCGGGCCATCGAGAATGCTGACGACCGTCCCGTCGCACAGCCGGCGCAGGATGTTGTCGCCCGGCGAAGCCGGGTTGATGCCAGGTGATGAGCGCATCGCGAGGCAGTTGTCGTTCGTGGGCGGGTTGGGCGCAGAGTTGATGACCGTGGCCTTGCCGCCTTTGTAGATGCCCGTTGGGGTGGGCACAGCCGTCGCTGGCGTGCGCCCCGGGGTGGGTGTTCGCCCGTCCGGCGGTGTGGTTTCGGGCGTGGATGTGGCATCGGGCCGGACCGGGGTTGACCCGTCCTCTGCGGAGCAGAGCGGCCAACTCCCGCCGCAAACGCGCGTGTAGCCGTAACCCAACGCGACCAGGCCAGCCACCACAAGCCCGGCGACGATCAGCCATAGCCAGGGGCCAAGCAGAGAGCGCGATTCCAGCACGCCTTCCGCGGCGGCCGTCTGTTGCCCGGCAAACGCGGGACGGGCCTCGACACGGAAGGGACGCATCTCCGTCTTTCCAAGCAGTCGCCGCTTCGCCGGCCGCACCTGCACGCGGGCCCCTGCGCCTTCACCGGGGCCAAGTTCGAGTGCGTCCGGCTCGAAGGCGAACCGTAGGCCGGACTGCGGATCGGCCCCGGCGAGCGCGACTGCTGCAGGCGCGTTGCCGCCGTTGTACGCAGTGAGGACGAAGTCTCGGCGCGACCGCTGGGGCCGTAGCTCGCAGGTCAATCCCTCGAACGGCAGAACCGTGAACCGCCCGAGAGCCCGAACTTCCACGCCCTCCACGCGGGAGACCACGGCCACCGAAAGCTGGTGCTCACCGGCCAGCGCCTCGGAGCTGTGAGGCGGCGTGATCACGACCGTCACCTCTTCGCGCGCCCCGGGGAGAAGCGAGAGCGATGTCCGGCTCACGCGCACCCACGACGGCGGAAGGTCGGGCACGGAGATGGCAAAGTCATCCGCCACCGCTCCGCGGTTCTGGATCGAGACAGTCGCCGTGGTCGGCGACCCGGCCGCCACCGGGGCCGGCGGCGAGTGCACGGCGACGGCCACTGTCTGTCTTGTGTCACCGGCGGAGGAGGGGCCCGCGCCCCGCACGATCTGCGTCGTGGTCGAAGCAGCTTCAAAGGCGCCGATGAACCACGCCTCTACGTCGCCGAACCGGAGCTCCTGGCCGGGAGGCACGACCTGGGGCGTGTTCGGCTGCAGACGCTGAGAACCTACAAAGGTCCCGCTCGCGGACCCGAGGTCCTCAAGGGTCACTCCGCCCGGGTCGATCACCAGGCGCGCATGCCTCCGCGAGACCGACACATGGTCGATGACAACCCGGTTGCCTTCGGCGCGGCCGATGAAAACCGTGGGCACGTCGATCGGGTACTCCCTCGTTTGCCCATCGGGAGTGACCACTCGCAGCATTCCCAGGTCCATCAGCACCCCCGCGCTGTAACGCGCCGCCACCGGCGGGCGCATGCGGAAGCATACCCGCGCCGGGGGCGACTCGCCACGCTGCCGTACCCGGAACCTACTTCAGCTTGGCGCCGGTCACTTCGATCTCGAAGAAGTGGACCAGGCTCGCTCCCTTCCGCTCTCCGCTCGTTGCCGTCCCGCGGCTGGTCAGCACAACCTGGTAGTCGTGCTTGTTGTCGGGGAAAGTGATGCTCGCCGCGAAGGTCTGCGTGCCGTTTGAGGCCGGCTTTGCGCTGGCCGAGAACGTCTTGATCAGCTCACCCCGGCAGCCATCGGCCGTGGTGCAACCGGCCTTTTTCGAAAACAGCAGCACCTCCACCTTTTCGACCTTGAAGTCGCTTGTGACGCGAACGGTCCAGCTGGCCGTTGCCTTCAGCCCGGCGGCGAAGGAGAGGGTTGGCTCCTTGCCCGCGCCAGCCCAGTAGCCTGAGATGGACTCGCCATTCTCCAACGTTGCGTAGGCGACCTCTCCGTTCTCGCCCTTCACCTGGATTGCGAACCCGGCCGGGAAGCTGAACGTGCCGATGGAGAGGGTGTGCAGCATGGCCGGCTTGTCGCTGCTTTCGGGAGACGGCGTGGGAACAGGGGTGCCGCGGGTCACCATCGGTGGGCGATAGACCGAGAGCGTGGCGCTCGTGAGCACGTCCGTTGCGATCCTGAGCGTAACGGCGCCCGCGCCCGCATGGTCCGCCACAATCCAGTCGACCTTTGGCGGACCCACTACCGCCTTGGTGGCCGATGCGGTGGGCGACGGGGAGGGGAAGGGCGAGCCCCCGGGCGATGGAGGCGGCGTGGCCCCGGGCGACGGCGACGCGAGGGGAGTCCCTACTGACCCGCCCTGCTGGCCACCGGGTGTGGCCGAAGTCCCGGGGGCGGGCGTCCCCTCTCCGTTGGCGCCGCCGTTCGAGGCGGGAGCGTCTCCATCGTCTGCCGGGCAGAACGGCCAGCTTGACCCGCAGACGCGCGTGTAGCCAAACCCGCCGGCGACCAGCGCGGCAACAAGCAGGAGCAGGAGTGCCGGGCGTTTCCAGACCTCCAGCGGGGGCTTGCGCATGAGTTGCCCGTTTACGACTGCCTTCTGGATTCCCGGCGGTTGACCCACGGGTGCGGCTTCGACGCGGAACGGATGCACGGCCTGCGGCCCGAACAGCTTGCCCGACTTCAGCTTCGCCTGGAGGGCAACCGTGCGCGCCTCTCCGGCCGGAACCTGCACAGAGGGCGCCGCGAACGAAAACTCGATGGCCTCCTCGTCGTCCGCCGCCGTGAGCCGCAGATCGAGGGCGGCGTTTCCCTTGTTCTCCATCACAAGCCGGAAGTTGCGCTCAGAGCGGACCGGTTCGAGCCGCGCCTCCAGGCCCCCGAAGGGCAGAACCTTGAGAGTGCCCAACGCCCGCACCTCCGCGCCGTGCTGGCGCGAAGTTACGGCCACCCAGAACTCGTGGTCGCCAGCTCGGACCCCCGTCGCGCGCGGCGGCTCGATGGTGATGGTCACCTCTTCCCGGGCGCCAGGAAGCAACGACACCTGCGGGCGAGAGATACGCACCCACTCCGCCGGTATCCCGCCCACGGCGATGGTCATCTCATCGACGGTCGTGCCGCGGTTCTGAACGACGGCCGTGGCGGCGGTCGCCGCTCCTGCGGCCACAGGCGCAGCCGGCGCCGTGAGAGTGACGGCAACCGCCTGGTGGGTCGACGGTCCGGGCATCGAAACGGGGGCAGACGCCGCGGACATCGGGGCTGCCGGCCGTGGCGCGGCCGCCGCCCCCAGCGGGGTGAACACCGCGCCCACGTCTCCAAATCGGAGCGGCTGCCCGGGCTCGGCCAGGGCAGGCTGGTTGGCGACCAGCCGCGCCGGGCCCACGAACGTGCCATTCGCCGACCCGAGGTCCTCCACCATCAGCCGGCCGGACTCGATGGTCAGGCGCGCGTGGCGGCGGGAGATGGAGGGGTGATCGATGACGATCCGGTTGTTATCGGCGCGGCCAACGTAGACGGACGGCGAGTCGATGACGTGCTCGCGCACCTGGCCATCTGGAGTGGCGACCCGCAGCGTCCCGTAGTCCAATTGGCGCCCCCTGCGCAGGCCCGGCCTTGCGCTTGGCTGAAGGATAGCGGCCCGGCCTTCCTCCAGCTACTCGCGGAGTGTCGCGGCCAGCCTCTCCAGCAGGGCAATGTGCTCGATGCTCGCCCGCTCGCCCTCGTCCACGGGCCCGGAGTCGAACCAGGCGTCGAGGATGGCCGCCACTTCTTCCGGCAGCGTCCTCACGAGCGACAGGCAAATCACGTTGGCATCGTTCCAGCGCCGCGCCCCGGCCGCGATGCCGGCGTCAGCGCAGAGCGCGGCCCGGACACCGGCCACCTTGTTTGCGGCGATTGAAACGCCCGTCCCCGTATGGCAGCAGGCGATGCCGGTGTGTGCCCGGCCGCTGGCAACGTCCCGAGCCACCAGTTCGCCGACCCGGGCCCACTCCTCGTCTCCGCCTGCGACGGCGCCGTGGAGGACAGCTTCGTGCCCGCGCCGCTTCAACTCCGCAAGTACCGCGTCCGTAACAGCGGTGCGTTCGTCTGACCCAAAGGAGATGGTCGCCATGGCGGGATCGTAGCAGACGCCCGGCTGGCCGGGACGGCAACTCTTCTGGAACGCACTCCTTCCCGCGCTACGGATGAATCACGTTGTTCGGGTCCGGCTGGCGATCGCGGGGGCCCTGGCTGTAGTCGCCGAAGGGACCATCCCGTCGCGCTACGGCAGCCCCGACGCCGCCATCGCCCGCCACCTCAATGAAATGCAGGGCGTCAGGCGTGTTCCGCAGGAATCCATCCAGGATAGGCCCGAGCGCCTGGGTGCTGCTCAGGCCCATGTTCTCGTAGGCCTGGTTCACTATCAGCTTCATCGCCGCCAACTGCGACGCCGGCAGCCCGGCAAGGCTTTCCGCCAGTTCCCGAACGGTGCTTTCGAGTTCAGCGAACGGCACCGCCTGGTTGATCAGCCCGCAATCCGCCGCCTCTCGCCCCGAAAGCGGCTTCCCCGTGAGCGCGTGCCACTTCGCCTTTGTGAGCCCCAACCGGTAGAGCCACATCCCGGATAGGTAGCAGCCCCACATCCGCGAATACGGCGTGCCAATCTGGGCGTCCTCGGAGGCGATCACCAGGTCGGCGCAGAGGGCCATATCAGAGCCTCCGCCCACGCACCACCCGTGCACCTGCGCAATCGTCGGCTTGGGACTGCGCCAGAGACTCATGAACTTGGGGACCGGAGCGGCAAAGGCGCTCGTCGCCGCAATCATGTCCTTGCCCGGGTCCCATTTGCCGTCCGTGTAGAGAACATCTTGGAATGCGCTGAAGTCGTTGGCGAAGTCGAAACCAGCGCAGAAGCTTCGCCCGGCGCCTCGAAGCACAATTACCTTCACCCCCGGGTCGCGGTTCGCCTGGATGACGGCGCTCTCCAGCTCTTCGGGTAGCGGCGGAACGATGGTGTTCAGCCTTTCTCCGCGGTTTAGCGTGATCGTGGCGATGGGCCCATCGGCCCGATACAGGATCGTTTCGTATGCCATCTC
>CAYYYI010000037.1:10413-20089 GCA_964475735.1 uncultured Anaerolineaceae bacterium | reverse complement strand
CGTAGACGTAGCAGCGGTTGGGCTCGTCCATCAACAGCATCATGATGTTGATGTACTCCCACGTGACGTCGGTGATGGGCATGAAAAGCGTGCTGCCTGGCTGGTTCACGTTCCACTGGTTAAAGGGGAGCGTGATAGGGGTGATCATGGGGATGTTCAGCCGCCCGTCCGCGATCTTCACGGTGTTGGCGCGGAAGGCGGTGATGATCTTCTCCCAGTCTTCCTCGGTCTCGAACTCGGCCACCTTTTCGGGGAGCTTGTCGCGCATCTGCACGTAGTAGGCGCCCTCGTCGTTGGTGAAGAAGAGCTCGGTGCCGTGGGAACCGCAGGGAGATGCGTAGGTGCGGCCCGTGAACTGGATCATGGTGTTGCCGCACCAGCTCGCGCCGGCGGCGTCGGAGAAGGGAAGGTCCGCCAGGTTAAGACCGGATAGGCCCGTCGAGGCCATGACGAGCATCGCTTCCTCAATCTCGTCGAGCGGCACGGGGGCGTTGGACGAGCGGTAGGGCGCCACCCCGCCGGGCATTTCGGCGCCCAGGGGGAAGCGCCGCGCGCGGCGCTGGAAAATGGCCTGCATGAGCGGGTAGTTCCAGACTTTGCGGACGTTTTCCGATTCCCGCACGGGGCGGTCCAGGAGTGCTCGAACCACGATTCCACCTCCTGCCAGGATGGGTTGGCGCATCCTGCGAACGCCTGACGAGCAGTGAGCGCGCAGGGTGCACCCAATGGCGCGGGTAATTTAGCACAGGAGGGAAAGGGTTACTATCGTCGCCATCGAAAATGGCTATACAAGTCTCCGCGGAGCGCTACGGGTCAGGCGCCCCAGACTGCGTCCAGCATTTCGGGCGGAATGTCGAACGCCTGGGGCCCATCGGGGAGCGGCAATCCCTCTTCGCAGAGCCAGGCGGGAAGGCGGTCGTCTCCCCGGTCGAAGCCGGCGCGGCGGTTGAACTCGCGCTCGGCCTCGATGCCATCGCGGGCCATCTTCAGCACCGCCTCATCGTCCCACGCCACCCCGAAGCGGTTGGTGACGAATCCCGCGATGTCGCCGGGCAGCGCGTTGGAGAACTGGCAGACGCCCGCGGAGTCGATGGCCATCATCACCAGCTGCTCGTGGCGGCTCTGCTTGATGAGCGTTTCGACCGTGGCCCCGCGCGCGGTGACCATGCCCGCGGTGTGGTCGGCGCCCTGGGGGCTTGTCGAATAGGTCACACCCATACCCGGGAGCGTGCGCGGCTCCCACGCGGGAAGGCCCTGGCCCTTCACGACCGGCACGCGGGAGACTCCGAAGGTCCGGGCCACGTGGGCGGCGCCGTTCCCAACAATGCGCCCGAGCGGCGTTCCCTGGCGTATCTCCTCCAGCAGGCGCTTCGTGCCCTCCCAGTCTCCCCAGGAGAGCACGCCCGCCTCCATGGCAACTCCGATTGCGTTGCCAACTTCGATGGTGTCGAGGCCGATGTCGTCGCAAAGGCGGTCGAGCTCGGCTACGGCGTCGATGGGTCCGATCTCCAGGTTCGAGCCGAGCAGGGCGATCGTTTCGAATTCGAGCGCCGTCGTGACGTGCTGGCCCGATTCGCCGTTGAAGAGGATGGCGCACTTGACCACGCAGCCGGCCATGCAGGGGAGCATCTTGCCGCCGCGGGCGGCGCCGAGCTCTTCGATGTGCTGCCCGCTGATCGTTTCCGCCTGCTCCCATGTGCCGAGGCGATGGTTGCGCGTGGGCAGCGACTGCACGTTCTCACGGTTGACGAACTTGATGACGCCGGCGGTCCCGAAGCGGTTTAGATTCTTCGTACGCGGGTCTTCGATGACGGCCTTGCTGAACTCCACGATCCCCCGGCGGAATTGCTCCGGCCGCTCGCCGGGGAACACGCGGGGCGCGCCGGCATCGTCAACGACGATTGCCTTCAGCCCCTTGGCGCCCATCACGGCCCCGGGGCCGCCGCGGGCCGCGTGCCGGGTGGGGCGGCCCTCGGGGTCGGTCACGGCCACCGAGGCGCTGGCCAGGCGCAGTTCGCCCGCGGGGCCAATGGTGGCGGCCGAGCGGGTCTGCAAGGCCTCGCCCACCAGTTCGCGGTGGAGGTCGTAGTTGGAGCGGCCGGCGAGGGTATCGGCGGTCGAAAGGCGAGCGCCGGCGGCGTCGATATCGAGCCGCATCCAGCCGCCGGGCGAACTGCCCGAGACGACAACGGCCTTGATTCCCAGCCGCGCGAGCCGATGGCCCAGCTGGCCGCCCACGTTCGCTTCCTTTGTTCCGCCGGTGAGCGGGCTCTTGAAGCCGAAACTGGTGCGGCCGCTGGTGGTGATCGCTGTTGCCCCGAGGAGGCCGGCGGCTATGAAGAGCTTCGCCTCTGCGGAAAGCGGGTGGGCGCGCGCGTCCGTCTCATCGAGGAGCATCCGGGCGGTGAGGGCGCGGCCGCCAAGGAGGGCGTAGGCAGAGGGCGCCGCTTCTTCGGTTACAGCGCCAGAGGACATGTCGACGCGGATGATCCGGTCCGCGGTCATTGGCTCTACCCCCGGGGAAATCAGAGAGATATGTAACGTAGCATCCTACAGGACGCTGGCAGACGTGCCGAATCGCGGCTTCAGGGCGCCATGACCGCGTAGACAGCCCCGCTCACCCGTGTGATCGGCGCCCAATCCCGTTCGCCCGCACTGAGGACGGCAATCACATAGACGCCGTAGGGTGTCTCGACGAAGCCGGCGTCGTGGGTGACACCCTCCCAGGTGCCCGTTTTGTTGCCCACGCTCGTGCCCGCAGGAAGGCCCGCCGGGATGCCGTCGCGGGTCCGCTGTGCGAGCAAGAGGGAGCGCATGTGGTCGCGGGCTTCCTGGCTCACCCCCGTGCCGCGGACGATCGCCTCCATGAGGAGGGCCATGTCCCCGGCCGTGGTGGGCAGGTCACGGGTGTTGACGGAGGTGTGCCTGAGCCCGAGGGAGGCGAGCGTTTCGTCGATGGCCGCGGCACCAAGAAGCCTCATCAGGGTAGCAGCGCTGGCGTTGTCCGAACTCACTATCATCGCCTCGACCGCCTCGGCAATGGAAAGCGATCCGTCTTCATCCACGGGCAGATCAGCGAGCGTTCCCAGGTCCTCGCTTCGGTCTTCGCTGCTGAGTGCCAGCCTGGAGTTGAAGTCGAGGAGCCCAAGGCTCCTCTGGCGCTCCGCTTCGTAGAGGACGGCGAGCTTGAACGTGCTTGCGGCGTAGAAGACGCGGTCCGCGTTCACGGCTGCCCCGCGCCCATCGGAGAGCCGCCTCACGACGACCCCGAAGCGCCCGGCATCGGCGCCCAGCTGGTCGAGAATCGCGGCCTGGAGGCGGGCGTCATCTGCCCGGGAAACGGGCGCGGCGAGCCCTTCACCCGCTACATTGCCGGCCCCGCCCTCGTGTCCCGGAGACGCGAGCCCGGAACGCCGATCGGGTTGGTCGTCGTCGACGATGACGGCGGCCAGGACGAAACCGAAGAGCCCGAGGGCAAACGTGAAGGCGGCCAGCCCGGCGATGAAGAGGAGTTCCCAGCCCTGGGACGGCCGGGCTGGGGCGACCGGAAAAGTGGCGCGGCGTTGCACCGTTACCTCGCAGCGCGCATCCCATGGGAGCGCGATGCCACCCACCGCGATTGTAGATCAGTGGCCGCAACAAATGGAAGAACCTTATGTAGGTGACAAGTTCGGACTGGATCTTTCCGTTCTCCCTTTCTAGTATTGGCCGACTCCAGCGGCATGGCAGTTTCAATCAGCGCTATCGGCAGGAGCCTGTGTATTTCGTCTCGCTGACCGCCCGCAACGTCTATACCCGCAAGGTGCGCTCTTCGCTCACCGGCATCGCCATTGCAATCAGCATCGCCGTGGTGGTGACCATGGGCGTGCTCACGCACAGCCTGCGGCTAACCGCGATCTCCATCCTTCGCACCGGAGAGGCCGACTTCTCGGTCGCGCAGAAGGGCGTCTCCGACGTCATCTATAGCTCGGTCGATGAGAAGGACATCGGGCTCATCCGTTCGTACGAAGGCGTGGAAAACGCCATCGGCGTCCTCGTAGACATGACGAAGCTCGACAAGGACCACCCGTTCTTCCTCAAGCTGGGCATGCCGCCCGATGACCTGGAGGGATTCGGCGTCCAGATGGTCGCCGGCCGCACCTATGAGCCGGATTCCCAGACGGAGATCATCCTCGGCTACAGGGCAGCCCGGGACCTGGGCAAGACTATCGGTGACCAGATCACCATTGATGACGACACATACGACATCGTGGGCATCTACGCGACGGGCCAGGTCTTCGGCGATGCGGCCTCCATGATGTCGCTCCTGGGAGTGCAAACAGAGGAGCGCAAGCCGGGGGTGGTGACGCTCGTGTTTGTGCGCACAGCAGAAGGGGCGGACATCGACGCCATTCGGAAGCAGATTGAGTACGACCGCCCCGAATTGGCGACCGTGCGCACGGAGTCCGAGTTCGGCCGGATCGACCGCAACCTCGAGCTGATCAGCGCGGCGAACATCGGCGTATCGGCGCTGGCGCTCATCATTGGCGCGGTCTCGATCCTGAACACGATGGTTCTCAGCGTATTCGAACGGACGCGGGAGTTCGGCGTCCTGCGCGCCATCGGCTGGTCGCGCATGCGCGTGCTGCTCTGCGTGATGATGGAGGCGGTGGTGGTAAGCCTCTCCGGCGCGATGGTGGGAGTGGGGGCGGGTTTCATCGCCGTCGAAATCCTTGCCCGGTCGCCGGACCTCGTGGGCGTTTTCCAGCCCAACTACCCGGGCGGCGTGTTCGGGCGGGCGCTTGCGATCGCCTTCGGCATGGCGTTTGTGGGCGCGCTCTACCCCGCAGCGCGAGCGGCCCTGCTGCGCCCCCTGGACGCGATCCGTCATGAGTGACGCCGCGGCGCGCCCGCCCGCCGTCCAGCTGTTCGACGTCAAGAAGTCGTTCGAGCACGGCATGGTGAACGCCCTCAACGGAGTCACCCTGACGATCGGACAGGGGGAATGGGTCGCCCTTGTGGGGCCATCGGGATGCGGCAAGTCGACGCTGCTGCACGTGCTGGCCGCCCTCGACCAGCCCACCGCCGGCCGCATCCTGGTGAACGGGACTGACATTTCAAAGGTCGACAACCTGGACAGGTACCGGCGGTTCGAGGTCGGCCTGGTCTTCCAGCTCCACAATCTGCTGCCGAACCTGACAGCGATCCAGAACGTTGAGGTGGCGCTGTTCGCAAGCGGTCTCAACCACAGGGAGCAGGGCGAACGCGCGCGCGAACTGCTCGCCGCAGTCTCGCTCTCGCACCGGGAAAAGGTCCGGCCACCGGGGCTCTCAGGGGGCGAACGGCAGAGGCTGGCCATCGCCCGCGCGCTGGCTAACAATCCCTCCATCATCCTGGCCGACGAGCCCACCGGGGCGCTCGACTCGGCCTCGGCGGAGACGATCCTGGACCTGTTCCGGCGCATTCGCATTGAACGCGGCGTGACCATCCTGCTCGTGACGCACGATAGGGAAGTGGCGGCCGCTGCTGATCGGACTATTCACATGCGCGACGGGCGCATCGTTGAGCCCGGGCCCGCATCCCCGGTGACAGCCACCTGAAGCGGGGCGGTACGGCCCTCAGCCTGTAAGCCCGGGCAGGAGATAGAGGTCGTAGAAGAGCGCCATCGCCAGCGAAAGTGCGCCGACCGCCAGCAAGAATGCCGCACGCACGGCTCTCAACTGTAGAGGCCCTGCGGCATGCAGCAGTATTGTCGCTACCAGGACCCCGCAAACGGATCCGGTCAACGCAAGCATCGGCACAAGGATGAACGAAGCCAGGGCGAGCGCCAGCAACGGCTGTGACAGCACCGGGTCTTCGCCTGTTGAGAAGAAATCGTGGCCGGCAAGAAAGGCCGCCACTGTCACCGCCGCCGGCGCGAAGATCGCGAGCGCGCAGCAACGAAGCGCCATCTCGTGGAGGCTGCCGAGAAGGCCTTCTTCGAAGTCGTAGCGGTCGCGCGTGGTCATTCGGGGCCTTCCGCCGCGACGAGCATACCAGCACGGTCGCGGGGATATGATCAGGCGCTTGTTATCGAACATTTGTTCTATTAGGATTACCGCCTGCCGCTTCTGAAGACAGGCAGTGGAGGGACTTCGTGAACGTCAACCGGTTCATTCTCAACATCACCAGCGAGCAGCCGGAGGAGTTGGTCCGCTTCTACCGGGATGTGGTCGGCCTCGCTCCTCTACCTGAGGTTGGCGAAGGTGGCTTCGATGCCGCCGGAACCGGCTTCATCATCGATGGCCACAGCGAGGTGCACGGTCCGGCGCAGGAGCCTCAGCGCATGCTCATCAACTTCTTCGTAGATGACGCCGCCGCCGAGACTTCGCGGCTGAAGTCGGCCGGCGTTCGCTTCATTCGCGAAGGCTGGCGCGAGGAATGGGGCGGAGTCATCTCCACATTCCTGGACCCCGATGGCAACTACTGCCAGCTCATCGAGTTCCAGCCGCCCGCCGCGTAACCGTCATTCCGGCGGCAGGGCGGCGAGCGCGCCGGGTAGCTTTGTCTTGCCTTCGTCGATGGCGAAGAACGCCTGCGCTCCGATCTCCTGGTCCCCGGTGGGGATCGCCTGCTTGAGCAGCTTTGCGCCCTTGTCGAGAGTCGCTGCCACCTCGTTCAGGCCTGTGGCGAAGGCTTTGTACTTCTCCTCCGGCGGCGTGAGCGCTTGAGCGGCGGCCGCGGCCGCAATGAGCGCGTCGGCATCGGCGGTGAGGAGGGCGGGCCACTTCGGGTCGGCCTGGGATTCTGAGGCGGCGAGCATGTCCTTGTGGAGCTGATCGGTGGCTTCCGAAAGCTGCTTGCCGGCCGCGGTCACTTTCAGCCGGTAGGCCGCGACCGGGTCCGGCGTGGCCGTGGGCGAAGGGCGGTTCTTCGCCGCCGCCGTGGCCGTAGCCTGGATGTTCTTGATGTCGTCTTCCTCGCTGCCGCCGCAGGCCACAGCGGCCAGGCTCAGAACCGCCACGAGCGCCAGCGTTACGCGAGCAACCACAACCGCCCGCGCGAAGGCCATCCGTTCCGTCATCGTTCGCACCTCCTCTGGGGGGAATAGTACGCGACCGGGCCTCGACCGGCGCATCAGTGCGGCGGCGCTTCGGCCACGATATCGTCGCGGTAGAGCGCGCCGATCGCGTCGTCGCCGTAGCCAAGCGAATGCAGGATTTCGACGTTGTGCTGGCCGTAGCGCGGCGCGGGCAGGCAGTGGCCACGCTCCCCATCGAAGACAAACGGGAGCGTAAGGTGCCTCAATCCCTGCACCGATCCCGAGTCCATGGCGCGGATGAACCCGGAGGCCATGCGGCGCTCGTCGCCGAGGATGTCAGCCTCGTGCTCGACCTTCGCGGCGGGCACGCCGGCTCCGCTCAGCAGGCTGAGAGCGGAGGATACCGTTTCCTGTTCCAGGCGAGCGCGGAGAAGGGCATCGATTTCGTCGTGGCGGTCGAGGCGCGCCCGCGTGGCAAGCGGCTTGAGCCCCTCGAACACCCCTCCGAGGGCGTCGCAGAGCTCCCGCCACTGCTCATCGGTGCGCACGGAAAGGGCGACCCAGTTGTCTTCGCCCGCCACGCGATAGGCGCCACGCGGCGCTGCGTGCCGCGAACGGTTGCCGTTCCGGCCCACGGTGGCGGGATCAAGCTGCGCTTCGGCAATGAGGTCGCCGATGGTCCAGGCGGCAGCATCGCGAAGGGCGAGGTCGATGTGGACACCGCAGCCGGTGCGGTCGCGGAAGAGCAGCGCGGCGATGGCCGTGATCGCGCCAGTGGCGCCGCCGATGGGATCGCCGTAAGCCAGGGTGGAGTTGAGGGGCGGTTCGCCGGGGTAGCCGATATAGGTGCAAAGCCCGGCCATCGCCTCGGCGGCGGTACCGTAGGCGATGTAGTCGCGCTCCGGGCCGGTCGCGCCAAAGGCGGGCATCTGGAGGTAAATGAGCCGCGGGTTGATGCGCCGGAGATCGTCCCAGGTGAAGCCCCAGTTGAGCATCACGCGCGGGCTGTAGTTCTCGATCAGGATGTCGGCATCGCGGAGGAGCGTCCGCAGAACCTCGCGGCCAGGCTCCTTGCCCAGGTCCAGCACGAGCGAACGCTTGGTGAGGTTGGTCTGGTTGAAGCGGGCGTTCCGGTTCCAGCGGTCAGGACCGGGGTCGTTGCCGGGGTACTCACCGGGCCCCTCGGCCAGGGGGCCGCGGAAGCTATCAAGCCGGCGGGGGCCCTCAATCTTGATCACATCCGCGCCAAGCTGGCCAAGCAGGCGGGCAGTGAGCGGCCCGGCCCAGACCATGCTCAGGTCGATGACGCGCAGGCCCGCCAGCGGGAGATGATTCCGCTGGATGGGAGTGGGCCGCGGCGGCGCGGGCGGCCCCTGCTCGCCCTTCTCAACGACACAGGGCGCCGTGGGGAGGAATAGCTCGCGGTCCCCGAATTCCGCCGCCTCGAAGAAGCGCCGGAGCCGGAGCTGTTCCGACCCAAGCAGGCCTGCGGGGTCGAGCACCGCGCCGAAGGGGATGCGCCACGCCTGCGCAAGCTCAACGATCTCGCGGGCGGTGTGCGCCATCAGCCAGGGCGCGAAAGCGGCGTCGAGCTCGTCTGCGTGTTGGGCGCGAAGCTGACCCGTGGCGAAGCGGGGATCGTCGAGCACCCATTCGCATTCCATCATCGCCGCGGCCGATCGCCACTCGTCGCCGCTCACGGTGGTGGCGGCGACGAAGCCGTTCTTGCAGGGGAGGTTCGACATGGGATGGTTCTGGGGGCGGCGGCCTCCCTGCCGGGGCCAGTGCATGCGGGTGTATTCGTAGCGCGTCGTCACGATGTCCTGGGCCGAAGTCATGCAGTCCAGGGTGGGGACAAGAATGTCCGACTCGCGCCCGGTGTGGCGGTGGCGGTACACGCCCGCGAGCAGCGCCACCGCGCCGTACAGACCCGCGACGGCGTCGGGCTGGTCGCCGGCGTTCTTGAGCGGTTCGCGGCCGGGCTCGCCGATGAGGCTCATCAGCCCGCATTGCGCGAAGAGCACCAGGTCGTCGGGTTCAGGGCCGTGGACATCGCGGTCGTCGCCATAGGCGCGGAAAGCGGCGGTCACGGGAGCGACGACGGGCACGTCGCCGGCATCGCGCGGGCGGCCGCGGAGCGCGCCGATGATCACGGCCTCGGGGAAGTCCCCCGCGACACCCTCGTGCTTGCCGTGGTCGAGGTAGAGCGCCTGCCCGACGGAGAAGCCCGCAGGGACGGGCTCCGCCTCGTATACGGTCGCGCCGAGGTCAGCGAGGGCCTTGCCGCAGAAGCGCGCGGCGGGGGTGGTCCCGCCGAATTCGGTGACAACCAGGCCGGAGAGAAGGTCGGTGCGCATAGGTGGCTGCTAATTGTCGGTTGCCTCCCGGCAAGGCGCACGAAGTTGACGCCCCGGCCCTGGTGCGGAAGGCTGGAGCAGACAACAGCACGGCCGCGTTCGGCCCGGGGAGGACAGCTTTGGCCGGGGAACTTGTCACTCTGCAGGTGAGTGGCGGCGTGGCGACGGTCACGCTCAACTCGCCGGAAAACCGGAACGCGCTCTCGCGGGCTCTGGTGTCGGGACTGCGCGGGGCCATCGAATCGGCCGTCGCAGATGCTGCTGCGCGGGTGATCGTGCTCACCGGGGCAGGGCCGGTGTTTTGTGCGGGGGCGGACCT
>CAYYYI010000037.1:0-10313 GCA_964475735.1 uncultured Anaerolineaceae bacterium | reverse complement strand
CCGCCATGCCGTTCGATGAGGCGCTGCCGCACATGGCCCGGCGGTCGGCCGCGCTCTTCGCCTCGGAAGAGGCTCGCGAGGGGATGCGGGCCTTCCTCGAACGGCGCAAGCCCACCTGGGACGCCAGCCAGCCGGGGGCAGGCGCTACGAAGTGAAGGCTACGGAGTGAAGATTGAAGGGAGCTTCCCTGGCGGCACGCTCAGGACGAGCGCGCGCGGCTCGACGGTGAAACGGAGTGGCGTCTCGGCCGCGTAGTCGCCGTCGAGCTGGACGGGAAGGCCCGGCGTCTCGACGAGGACTTCGCGGGCGCGGGCAAAGAACGTGCGCGAGTCGCTCTCGTGGCGATGAACCAGCAGCTTCGCCGAGATGCGGGCGCCATCGGTGGGGCGGCGCGGGGAGAGCGCGCAAACATCGAGGAGGCCGTCGTCCGCCATCGCGCGGGGCGTGACGTGCACCACAGAGCCGTAGAGCCGCGTGTTGCTGATGACCATCACGGCAAGTGGCTCCTCCAGCGTTGCTCCGTCGCACGTCCAGCGGACGCGGCGCGTGCGCAGGCGCGGCAGCATCCATGCTCCCTCAGCGATATAGGCGAAAGGCCCGGCCAGCTGCTTCAGCCGCGCCGGGACGTTGCGCGCGATGGCCGCATCCCAGCCAATGCCCGCCATCAGGAGAAATGGGAGGTCGCCGGCGCGGCCAATGTCCATGCGCACGCGCTGTCCGCCCAGGTGGGCCTCGATTGCCTTCCGCACGCCCCGTGGCACACCGGTTTCGTGGGCGAGCACATTCGCCGTGCCGGCGCGGATAGGCGCGAGTGCAGTGTTCGACCCGGCCAGCCCACCGGCCGCCACGCGCAGCGAGCCGTCGCCGCCAACCACGAAGAGGAAGCCGTCGCCGCGGAGGGCGGCCTCGCGCGCCTCACGGGCCATGTCCTCTGCCGAAGGAGGCATAAGTACACGCGCCTCGACGCCGCGATTCGCGAGGTGGGCAAGGACGCGTTCCGAATCGAACTTGCCGGCCACGCCGCGGGCCGCCATGTTCACAAGCACAGTCGCAGCCAGGGAGCGGGAAGGGATTTGCGGCGGCATCGGGCCCGAACTTACCATAGGCGCACAGTTCCATCCCGTCCCCGGAGACACATTTGCTACCCGTAAAGCGAGTCGACCATATCAGCATGGCCGCGAAGTCGTGGCGCGAGCAGTCAGAGCGCCTGCAGAAACTGCTCGGCTTCAAGTTCCTCTCGTCGTGGCAGGCTGGCCCGAAGGAAGACTTCAACGGCTGCGTGAGCCAGGTTCGCGGCGCCGGCATCGAGTTCGAGGTCATCGAGCCGGCCACGCATGACAGCTTCGTTCAGAAGTTCATCGACCAGAATGGCCCGGGCCTCCACCACATCACGGTTGAGGTGCATGACATCCATGAGACAGCCGCCGAGATCGAGCGGCTGGGAATGAAGCCCTTCGGCGGCATCGCCGACGATGGCAGCTGGCTCCTCACCTACATTCACCCGAAGGACTCCAACGGCATCCTCTGGCAGTTCTTCGTGCCCAAGAATCCTCCGAAGGAGGTCGACCGCAGCGCAGGTGGCGGCGTCGTTGACCTGCAGCGGGTGGACCATGTCTCCATGGCGGTCCCGGACCTCAACCGGCAGGCCGAGTGGCAGGAGCGCGTGCTGGGGATGAAGGAGCTCAGCCGCTGGAGCGACGACTACCTGGGCTACGACGGCTGCGTGATGTCTATCCCGGGCAGCCTGCTCACGTTCGAGATCATCGCTCCCACGCGGCCCGATAGCTTCGTCCAGAAGTTCATCGACACGCGCCGCGCGGGCATGCACCACATCTGCTGCGAGGTGGCCTCGGTCGAGCGCGCGGCCGCCGCGCTCCGCGCCGAGGGGATCGAGCCCTTCGGCGGCATCATCGAAAGCGACTGGAAGCGGCACACCTTCCTGCACCCGAAGGATAGCGGCGGCGTGCTCTTCCAGCTGTTCGAAGAGCCGCACTCGGCGAAGTAGCGCCGCTTAACGGCGGGTCAGCTCCCGCCTGCCGTCGCCCATGCGGCCGTGCAGGAAGTCGCGGATGCCGGCCAGGGTTGCCCGGCAGAGGTCCCACCGGCCGCGGGCGGCCCAGAGCGCCATGCGGGCAACTCGTGTGCCCAGGAAGTAGGCGAAGAAGGCTGCGAATCGCGGCCCGCGCCCAAGATGCTTGCGCACCAGGTAGGGCCGGTTGCGCGAGAGGTAGTAGCACCCGAAGGCCGTGAGCTGCCCGCCCAGCGTCGCTCCTTTCCGGTGGTACACCACTGATTCCGGCTGGAAGAGGATGCGAAAGCCCGCCTCGCGCACCCGGCGGCAGAAGTCTGTGTCGTCGTAGTAGACGAAGAAGGCATCATCGAGCAGTCCCACGGCCCGGAACGCCGCGGTGGGCACGAGCAGGCAGGAGAGGTTGGCCGTGTCCACCTCGTGGACGCGGCTGTACTCCGGGCCGCCCGATGTGCCGAGGACGCGCTTCTTCCACGTTCCGCGCAGCCAGTCGAATTCGCCAGCGGCGTCGTCCAGCTGGCCGGGGCGCCCGGCGAGGAATGTCACCGGCGCGACGAGGGTTTGCTCATCGGCCAGCGCCAGGAGCCGCTCGAGGAACGTGGGCGTCACCTCGGTGTCGTCGTTCAGGAAGAGGACGTACCGGGCCTCGCTCAGCAGGATCTCTTCCAGGGCGCGGTTGCAGGCCCCCGTGAAGCCAAGGTTGCCGCCGTTGCGCAGGATCACCGCCCCCGGCAGCCGCTGCTCGACGATGGCGACAGAGCCATCCGAGGAGGCGTTGTCGGCCACCCACAGGCGCCACACCGGGTGTGAGACGGCGCTCAGCGCGTCCAGGTACGCCGGCAGATGGGCCGCTGCGTTCGTGGTGACGGTGAGGATGGCGACCGCGGGCCCTTCTGTCGCAGAGTGCCCGGGCTCCTCGGAGAGCGGCCTAGACGGCATCGGCGAAGAGGTCCTCCAGCCGCCGGAAGGTCAGCCACCCCGCTGCCAGCGCCACTGCCGCGAATCCCACGGCGACGAGCAGGTGGCTCCCCGGGAGCGTGCCGTCGAGCAGCACTTCTCGCCAGCCCTCCATCACCGGGGCAAGGGGGTTGACCCACCCGACCCAGGTGTACTGGTCCGGGACGCGATCGAGGTTGTAGAGGATGGGCGTGCCGTAGAACACGAGCGTCAGGCCCACATCCAGCAGGTGTTCGAGATCCCGGAGGAAGACGGTAATGCTCGCGAAGAAGAGCGAGAGCCCCATGATGAGCGCGAGCTGCACGGCGAACATGAGTGGGATCCCCGGGACCCATGCCCAGGCGGGATCGTACCCCGCGCCAATGACGAAGCCGATCAGCACGGGCAGCGCAAGCAAGAACTGCATGGTGTTGCCGAGCACCACGCTGGCGGGCAGTACGTGCCGCGGGAAGCGTACCTTCTTGAGCAGACCGCCGTTGCCGACAAACGTTGTCGACGAGCCCTGGACCGAACTCTGGAACCAGAACCACGGGAAGAGGCCGCACAGCAGGAAAACCGCGCCGATGCCCGTGCCCAGCACGCTGCCCAGCGCGAACGAGAGGATTCCCCCCAAAGCCAGCGGCCGGAGCAGCGACCAGGCCCACCCGAATACGCTCCCCTGGTAGCGGAGCTTGAGGTCGCGCAGGGTCAGAGCGTGGAGGAGCTGCAACGCGTTCCGGGCGCTGCGCGAGCGGGACTGCGGGAATGCCAATGCCTGTGCGCTCACGCCCGCAGAGTATGCCGCCGGGGCCGCACAGGCCAACCACGGAGGCTAGCTGGCCGCCTGTTCCGCCTCGAATGCGGCCAGAAGCTGCGACCCCATCTGCACCAGGCTCGGGGTCGCCGGGGCCCGTGTGGAGGTCTTCAAGCCGGAGGCCACCTGTTCCCAGAGATCGAAGACGGCGCTCAGCTGCGCCCGGTGCCGGACGGCGTACGCAGCGCCTACTTCACACAGCCGCCGCCCGACCGTCTCCTCGGATGCGTCGCCGGACTGTGTGGCTTCCCACGCGACGCGGGTGGCGAGGTGGTCCCATGGCCAGGTGATGATGGTGTGCTGGCGGTCTTCGAGGCATGCGCGAAAGCCATCGCCAGTGCGCTTAGAGAGGAGAGCGGCTTCGGCGGCGACGGGCTGGCTCACCAATGGCCCCGGCAGCAGCGCAGAAGCGTCCGCATAGGCAGCGCCGCACAGCACCGAACCGGCGTTGCTGCACACCTGTTCGAGGCGCGCGAACGGCATCTCTCCAGTCGGCTCGCCCCGGGCGAAGTGGCGCAGGAGCCACGGGCCGAACGATGGCGGCGCGGAAGGGAGCGGCGTCGTTGCGCCGCGACGAAGGAGCCTCATGCTCCGATTGTGTCCTGAAGCCCGGAACGCGGCTACCGGGGTTTACCCATCCTCAAGGCTGTCTGCGCCCGCCCCTTTGCTACTGCCAGCCCGAGCGGGCGCCGCGGAACATTTCCAGCGGGCCGCTGGGCCAGTTGTAGCCGAGCTTCATGGCCGTATCGATGTCCTCGGGGGTGGCCAGACCGGCCTCGGCGATCTTTCGCGCTTCGGCCACGGCGGCGAAGTAGACGCGGTTCGCGATGAACCCGTAGCTGCCCGGCGCGTCCTTCACGCGCACGCTCGTCTTGCCGATACGCCGGCAGACCTCCTCCATGGTGGCGATGCACTCCTCGGAGGTCTCGGGAGTATGGACAAGCTCCACGAGCTTCATGATGTTCGCCGGGCTGAACCAGTGCATGCCGATGAAGCGATCGCGACGGGCCACTGCCTGGCTCAGGCTGCCGACGGAGAAGCCGCTGGTGTTTGTGGCGAAGATGGCGGCGGGCTTTACGGCGGTGTCGAGCTCTGCCCACACCTTCTTCTTCAGCTCCTCGTCTTCGGGGACGGCTTCGATGATGAGATCGCAGTCCGCGAGGTCCTGGACGCTGGTGGTAAAGGACAGGTTCCTGGCGAAGCCATCGACCTGCTCGCGGGTGAACTTACCGCGGTCAACGGCGCCTTCCCAGCCGAAGCGGCCATGCTGGACCGTGGCCTTCGTCTTCGCCACGGCATCATCGGATACGTCCCGGATGATGACGTTGAAGCCGTGCTGGGCGAAGGACATGGCGATGCCGCCGCCCATGACGCCGCCGCCTGCGATGCCAACCTTCTTAATGGCGTCTGCCTTCATTGCTGAGCCTGCTTTCCGGTGAGAGTGTGCCCGGATTGTACAGGCGGTGTGCAACTCCGCCCCACCACCTCACCCGTCACGAGGACTGAGGGATGAGGACTGAGGCCCCGCCCCTTACCCGTTCACGACGTGATAGACGCGGAACTCGACCCAGCCGGGCCCGATGCGCCCTTCACCAACCGCAACGACGGAGTTCAGCCAGGCGTAGCGAGGGTCGCCCGTCTCGAATCGAGGTGCGGTCATGAAGTACCCCTCGCCATATTCGGTGGCCTCGCCGCGCATGAACTTCGCTCCCGCTTCGGGTGTGAGCACAGCGATACCGTGGTAGTCGAGGAAGATGTGGGCCCCATCATCGGTGGCGACGGTGGCGCGAACCGTTAGGCGGCTGACGCCGTCGTTCGTCACGAGCAGCCAGTCTGCGCCGCTGGGGAGGACCTTGCCCTTGAGCCGGGGGCCAACAACAGTCCCCCCGGTGATGTCGATGATGCGGCGCTGACCGTACGGGCCGGGACCCACCTCGACGGCGGGCTTGAGATCAACGTGGACTTCGTAGAGTGGTTCAAGCTTCATGGCGGCGACCCTTTCAGTTGACCACGTGGTAGACGCGGTACTCGACCCATCCGGGCCCGAAGCGGCCTTCGCCAACAGCGACGACAGCGTTGAGCCAGGCGTAGCGGGGGTCGCCGGTTTCGAAGCGCGGCTGGGTCATGAAGTACGTGTCGCCGTAGTCAGTGCCTTCACCGCGAGCGAGCTTCTCTGCCGCAACACCGGCGACGATGATGATCCCGAAGTACTGCATGTAGATGTGGGCGCCGTCGTCGGTTTCGAAGGTGGCGCGGACGTCGAGGCGGCCCACGCCATCCGGGCCGTTGAGAAGCCAGTCGCCGCCGCTGGGCAGGATCTTGCCGCGGAGCTTCGGTCCCTCGAAGGAGCCCCCGGTAACGTCGAAGATGTTGCGGGAGCCGAAGGGGCCATTGCCGACATCGACGACGGGTTTGAGGTCCGCATGGTAAGTCACAAGATGTTCAAGCTTCACGGGCAGGTCTCCAGGCGAACATTGCGGGGGAGGGTACGCTTACCGCAGGGGGATTTCCAGAGGCTGCGGCGGGCTATTCGCTAACCTCCGCCACGCATGGCTTTGCGGGCGAGAAAGGCCGATGCCTCGGCGGCGCGCTCCCCGTCGAACTCGACGAAGAGCACGGGCGTCATGACCAGGCCGATTCGCAAGGGCGCGCCGTCGACGAAGCGGGCGCGCCAGCCGTCACCTTCGACAGAGCCATCATCGGCGGGCCGGCCTTCGAACTCCTCGACGAGATAGCGGCGGAAGAGCGCGGCCGGCAGCCCGCGTATCTCGAGGCGAGTCACCCGCCGGCCGTCGGGGGGAAGATGTCCACCACCGCTCCTTCGGCGATGACCGTGGCGAGGCCATCCAGGTAGCGGATTTCGCGCCCATCGACAAACACCTTGATGAAGTCGCTCAGTTCGCCGCCAGGCGTCCACGCGACGGGGGCGAGGGCCGGGAAGCGTGCCGTGGCCGCGTTGAGCAGCTCGCGGACCGTGGAGCCGGGGGGCAGAGCGAGGTCCACGCGCCGGGCGCCAGTGATGTCGCGGAGGGTGGCATAGAAGCGGACGTCCATGCGGTTGTTCTTCCCCGGGATGATCATAGCGGGGCAGGCAGTCCCATGTGGACCGGGTGGCCAGCGAATCGCCGAGGCCCGACGCCGGGGAGTGGTACCATGGTTGCATGGCCGGGACAGTCCGCATCAAGCGCCACCTCGACTCCGAGACGATCCACCTGCCCGAGGTCCGCGACCTGATCGGACGGGACGTCGAGATTGTGGTTCGTGCGGTGGAAGAGGCTGGCCCCAGGCTTCGCCGCTACCCGCTCCGTGGCTCGGTGTTGCGCTATGACGAGCCGTTTGAGCCCGTGGCCAACGAGGACTGGGAAGCACTTTCGTGATCCTGTTGGATACCCACGAGTGGATCTGGTGGGTAAACGGCGATTCATCCCTCGATGCTGCAACGGCAGAATTCATCGCCGGCAACGAGGCGACCGGGCTGGGCGTGAGCATCATCTCGTGCTGGGAAGTGGCCAAGAAGGTCGAGATACGCAAACTGGAACTTGACCGGGATGTAGCGGACTGGATCGATGGCGCTCTGGCCTATCCTGGCGTCCGGCTACTCGACCTCAGCCCGGCCATCGTGATTGAATCGACCAGGCTTCCCGCACCGTTTCACCGCGACCCGGCCGACCAGATAATCGTAGCGACTGCGCGAGTCCTCGGCATTCCGCTCCTGACCGGAGATGCAAGGCTGCGCTCCTACGCCCACGTGGAGAAAGCGCGGATTCCCTGAAGGCCGGCGTTCAGCAAGCTGCGACCTCGCTACTGCCGCTTCTTGAGACGGGCATGCCCTACGTAGTACCCTACATTCGTGAAGAAGACCAGCGTCTACCTTTCGGATGAGGACCGCGCGCGGCTGGCGCGGCTGGCGGAGCGCGAGGGCAAGTCGCAGGCGCTCATCCTGCGCGAGGCGCTTGCCCGGTACGACGCCGCCCTGCCCGACCGCAACTTCGAGCTGTTCGGCAACTTCCCGCTCAGGGAGGGCATCCCGCCGCCGCCGGACTCGGATGATCCGCAGGACTTCCAGGACTGGATGGAATCTGTGCTCATGCAGGGCTTCGGCGAAGACAGCATGGGCGACACCGAATCCGAGGGGAGCCCGTGACCATCATCGTCGACGCGGGTCCGGTTATTTCGCTGGCCACGCTCGATCACCCGGTTGCTCCCCGGAGCGCTGCCCTTGTCAAGACCACCCGGGAACAACTGATCCTCCCCGCTCCTGTCGCTGCCGAGATTGACTATCAGCTTCAGACGAAGATGTACCCCGCGGCGAACCGCCCTTTCCTGCGCGACCTCGCGCATGCGCGGTACCACGTTGCCTGCCTCGAACCCGGCGACTACGCGACCATCGTCATGCTCAACGAGCGGTACGCTGACCTGAACGTTGGCCTCGCCGACCTCTCAATCGTGGTACTGGCGGCACGCTACCGCACGAACCGCATCCTCACCTTCGACCAGCGCCACTTCCGCAAGATGCAGCCGCTGCTGGGGGGCGAGTTCGTGTTGCTGCCCTACGATGAGCGGCCGGCTTAGCGTCTGCTACAATTCCGGTGTGCTCGCGCAATCCGAACCCACGGTGATACGAACCCCGCGTCAATCACGCGGGGATGCCATTTAGCGCGCCTTTCCTTCCGCCCCTTTTCTGTTCACCGCACCGCCCTACTCTCGTGATGGAAAGGATCCTTCCGCGCCATGCCCACTGACCGCGTCCAGCTCTACGACACCACCCTCCGCGATGGCAGCCAGATGGAGGGCATTTCGCTCTCGGTCGAAGACAAGGTGCGGATCACCCGCAAGCTTGACGAGCTGGGCATCGAATGGATTGAGGGCGGCTTCCCGGGTTCGAACCCAAAGGACGCCGAGTACTTTCGCCGCCTGCGCGACGTGAAGCTGCGCAACGCGAAGGTCAGCGCCTTCGGCGGCACGCGCAAGCCGAACCTCACGTGTTCGACCGACCCCAACATCCAGAGCCTCGTCGCCGCCGAGACGCCGGGGGTGACGCTCGTGGGCAAGGCGAGCATGTACCAGGTGCGCGAAATCCTCGAAACAAGCGCCGAAGAGAACCTGGCGATGATCGCGGAGACCATCCGCTACTTCAAGGAGATGGGCAAATCGGTCTTCTTTGACGCCGAGCACTTCTTCGACGGCTTCGCCGACGACCCGGACTATTCGCTCCAGTGCCTGGCCACGGCCGCCCGCGCCGGGGCCGACGCTCTCGTGCTCTGCGACACGAACGGCGGTATGACCACCGCCGCCATGCTCCGCGCCATCGGCGCCGTCCAGCAGCGGGTGAACGACACCCGCCTGGGCATCCACTGCCACAACGACGCAGGGCTGGCGGTAGCGAACTCCCTCGCCGCCGTGGAGGCGGGCGTATGGCAGGTGCAGGGCTGCGTCAACGGCTACGGCGAACGCTGCGGCAACGCCGACATCCTCACCGTCCTGGCGAACCTGAAGATCAAGTTCGGGACCGACGTTGTGGATGACGAGCAGTTGGTGCGGCTCACAGAGGTTGCGAACTACGTGAGCGAGCTGGCCAACATGGCCCCCAACCCCCAGGCCCCCTACGTGGGCGCGAGCGCCTTCGCCCACAAGGCCGGCTACCACGTCGCGGGCATCATGAAGGACGAGCGCGCCTACCAGCACATCGACCCCGCCATCGTGGGCAACTCCAGCCGCGTGCTCGTGAGCGAGCTGGCTGGCCAGCGCAACCTGCTCATGAAGCTGCAGGAGCGCGGCATCGACTTCCCCCTTTCGGCGGAGGAAGTGAAGCGGCTGCTGGACATCGTCAAGGAGAAGGAGAGCCAGGGCTACCAGTTCGAAGGCGCCGAGGCCAGCTTCGAGCTCCTCGTGCGCCGTACGCTCCCGGGCTACACGCAGCCGTTCGAGCTCGAGGACTTCGTCATCGTCGAGCGGCGGCGCCAGAGCCACGACCGCGAGCAACTCAACGAGATGCTGGCCGAAGCGATGGCCAAGGTGCGCGTCGAGGGCGTTCTCAAGCACACCGCGGCGGAAGGCAACGGGCCGGTCAACGCCCTGGACCGGGCCGTTCGAAGCGCGCTGGTCGAGTTCTACCCGGTGCTGGCGGAAGTGAAGCTGGTCGACTACAAAGTGCGCATTCTCGACAGCCAGTCGGCGACGGCGGCAAAGGTGCGCGTGCTCATCGAGAGCACCGACGGCAACCGCTACTGGACGACGGTGGGCTCATCGACGGACATCATCGAGGCCTCATGGCTGGCGCTGGCCGACGCGCTCGAATTCGCGCTGGTTGGGGAGGCCGGCCGGGACGGCTGAGTGTGGGCGCACAAACCCGGGACCGATCGCCGGTTGAACAGCAAGCGGCCACCGTGGGCCGTGGCTACGCCTTCTCGAAGTCGCACCTCGTCCAGCGGGAGCTGGGGATTGGCTGCCAGTGCTGGGCGTAGTACCGCATCTGGCCATAGCCGCCGGCCCAGCCGTTCCACTTCACCATCCCGGGCTCGATCTCGTTCTCGC
>CAYYYI010000036.1:0-20772 GCA_964475735.1 uncultured Anaerolineaceae bacterium | reverse complement strand
AGCACGGCACTGAAAATGCCGGTGTCCCCAGTTCGACCCTGGGCCTCAGCACCACGGAATAGATTCGGAGCCTGGCAGGGATGCCGGGCTCTTTCTGTTGGGGGGCGGGGGTGACGGTCCGGGGCGGAGCGCGGCCCGGACATGCGGGCGGAAGCACAAATGGAGAACTGCGATCCGCGCACACTGACCAAGCCGGGCCGAACCGCCGAATATTCCGTAAGGATGGACTCTTCCCGCAGCCTTCTCGCATGGGCGGCACGGCCGCTGCTGCTTCCGACGCGGCGGATTCGCTGGAAGATCATGGCGCCGTATGCGGTGTTATCTGTGATCATTGGCCTGGCCGGGACCTTCTTTGTCACCCGTTTGGTCACGGGCTCGTTGGAAGAGCGCTTCACGAACCAGCTGGCCGAAGCAAGCCGCGTGACCTCCGACTCGGTGGTGCGGCGCGAGAAGCAGCACCTGGCCGTGATGCGGAGCGTTGCATACACGGAGGGTGTCGCCGAAGCTGCTGCGCTTGGCAGCCCGGGCGAGCTCGCGAGGCTTGTCGAGCCGGTAGCGGCCAACAGCCGCGCCGAGATCGTTGAAGTGCTTGATGCTCGCGGCGAGCGCCTCTGGGGCGGGCAGCTCTCGAGCGACACGGCAGTCTCTTACGCGCCGTTTGATTCCACCAGCGAGCGCTATGCCCGCCCGCTGGTGGAGCGCGTGCTCGTCCACGGGTCCGATGGCGCCGGCGACAAGTTCGCTGCGCTCCTGCCGGGACCGGGTGGAATGGCACTCTACACCGCCGGACCGATATTCGATGGCCAGCGAGTGGTGGGGGTAATTCTCATCGGCAGCCACCTCGACTCTTTCCTCCCTGTGGCCAAGAGCGAGGCGCTTGCCGATGTCACTATTTACGACTCCGGGGGCACACCGATCGCATCCACGTTCCCGGTTGCCGACGACGGAGGCCCGCAGGCCGTCCTGGCGCATGGCGACACCCGCGCAGGCTCCCCCGTGCCGGGACTTCGTGAGCACCATGAGATCTTCGGACGGAGCTACGACCTGCTCTTCGGCGAGTTGCGCGTCCGCGGCGAAACGGTCGGCCTGTACTCAGTCGCCCTGCCCACCGCTTACATAGCAACGGCGGGAGCGTCGGCACAGACGCAGATGGCGGTGCTCTTCGCGGGCGGTACCTTTGCCGCGTTGCTGGTCGGCTGGGCGCTCGCGCGGGCGCTAACCTCTCCACTGCTCAGGCTGTCGCGTGCCGCACGAGCGGTAGCGGACGGCGACCTTACGGCCCGATCCGGCGTTCGCGGCCGCGATGAGATCGGGGCGCTTGCGGCAACCTTCGACGCGATGACCGAGCGGCTTCAGCGCCAGCACCTTGCCACGCTTGGTGCGCTTGTATCCGCAATCGATGCGCGGGACCCCTACACAAGAGGTCATTCGGTCCGTGTGGGCAAGCTGTCGGCGGAGCTTGGCCAGGCGATGGGCCTGCCGAGTGCGCAGTTGCAGCACCTGGAAGTGGGCGGCTATCTGCACGACATCGGCAAGATCGGCGTGCGGGACCGGATCCTGCTCAAGCGCGGGGCCCTGACAAAGAGGGAACGGGAACTGATCCAGCTCCATCCGAAGATTGGCCTGGACATCCTGGCCCCTGTGGACCTCCCTCCCGAGGTCATTGCCATCGTCGGCGGCCACCACGAGCGGCTCAACGGTACCGGCTACCCGCTCAAGCTGACCGCCGAAGAGCTTTCCCTCTTCCCGCGTATCGCAGCCGTGGCGGACGTTTACGACGCCCTCACCAGCGACCGTCCGTACAGGGCGGGAATGACGACCGAAGAGGCCCTTCGGGTCCTGCACCGCGAGTCGCTCGAAGGAATGCTCGATGCCGACGTGCTCGCCGTCCTTCGGCTCTTGCTCCCGCAATGGGAGGAGCGCCGCCGGGACGACCCTGCCCTTCAGGGGCTTTACCTCCCTGACATGAAAGCGAAGGCTGCCTGAAATGCTTGCCCGCCTTGGCATGGCCGCCTTCTTCGCCTTCGCTGCCGCAGGGTGCTTCCTTGCCACTTTCGTGGGCGCGGCACTGGCCGCTCAGCGACCGCTTTCGGGGTACCTCGATGTCGACGCCGCCTCCCACCTCCGCGCCGACTACGGCGCGGACCAGCGCCCGGTGAAGCTGAGAGCCCTCAACCCACAGATTGCGTCTGAAGCGGTCCGCGATGAAGCATCGATGGTCAAAGTGGAGCCCTCGCCCACGCCCTTCTCACCGGCTCCGCCGCCGGCGCCCCGGAACGCCGCCGAGGCAGACGCAGAGATCCCCAGGAGGGAGGCCAGGACTCCCTCTCCAACCGCAACGCCCACTCCAACCCCAACTCCCACACCTCGTCCACCGGACCCCACTGCGACGCCCGCGGGCACTCCTACTCCACCGCCGGCCTTCGGGCCTTTCTGCGACTGCACGACGGCAACCCCCGACCCGTCTGTAACGCCAGTCCCGACCAAGCCCCCGGCGGCTACCCCTTCTGCATCCGCCACATCGGTCACGGCCACTCCGGAACCATCGAGCACCACCACTCCGGAGCCATCGTCGACGGCGACCCCGGAGCCTTCCACGACCGCGACTCCGGAGCCATCCGTTACGGCCACTCCAGAGCCATCGAGCACGGCCACGCCGGAGCCCACACCGGAGAACCCGGGAAAGCCCGGCGAGACCGATCCCGGGAATCCGGGCAACAGCGGCAAGAACGACCCGCCAGGCAGGAACAAGTAGCGCCCCGGGGCCAAACGGAAAGAGCCCGCTAAGCCCCCACATCCTCCGCCGCGAGGGCCGGGTTCGAAACGACGAGCTTGTCGTGCACAACCTTACGAAGGTGGGCAAGGACCGCCTCGCGGAACTCGCCTGCGTCGGCGTCACCCCGGCGAATGCGCTCGGCGAGCTCGCGGTTGCGGGTGTCGATAGCCGCGCGAGTGTCAGCGATAATATCGGGCCGCGCCAGCGGCCCCAGCAGCGAGTCGAGCCCTTCCCACTCGGCGGCGAGGTGCTCCTCCTGGTCGGCCAGCTCGCGCCTGAGCATCTGGAGGACGTTCCCCGCCACGCGGGCGTGGAAGCTGAGCCGCCCCTGTGTGTTGGGCATCACGTCATCGGTAAGAAAACCGGCGACGGCTTCGAGCAGTTCGTCGATGTTGGGGCGGTCCTGCATCAGGCGCCCTTCCCTTCGATGAGGTCGAGCAATTCCCACTCCGTCTCCGCGGTGCGGCGGCCGATGCTGGCCAGCTCAACGCTCTTGCTTCGCCCGGAAAGGTAGGTCACTGCCTGGCTGATGGTGATGATGCCCCAGCGCACGTTGCCGAACAGCTCCCAAAAGCGGACGCGGTCGCGATCGACGGGGAAGCCACCGGCGGCCTCGTAGTGGCGATAGAAGTCCTCGCGGGCAGCGATACCGGCCATTGGTTCATGGCCGCCAAAGCGCCACGACTTCACAGCCAGCCAGCCGAGGTCCTCCATGGGGTCGCCCCAGTGGGCCAGTTCCCAGTCGATGACTCCGCGCAGCCCGTCTTCGCCGAAGATGAAGTTGCCGGCCCGGAAGTCGCCGTGCACGAGCACTTCCTGCTCGACCTGCGGCAGGTTGGCGTGAATCCAGCGGAAGGCAAGCTCAAACGCCGGGTGCGGGTCCGGTGAAGCCAGGCGGTAGGCGGCCTCGTAGTGGGCCACCTCCGATGACGCTGGCGAAGCTCCGGGTTCCGCAGCCTGCAACGTTGCGAGCTCCGGATGGGCTTCCCGGCGGATGGTATGGATGCGGGCAAGGCTCTCCGCGAGCTGACGCGGGGTAACTGCGCGGGCATTTTCGTACTGCTCCCCGCGGACAAGGCGCGCGCCCAGGGTCTCGCCGGGAACACGGCGCATGATGAAGAACTTCACGCCGAAGCGGTCGTCGCCGTCCCAAAGAGGCTCGGGAACCACGACGCCGGCATCCCAGGCGGCCTTGATGAGGTGGTATTCCAGTTCGCGCCCCGGCGCCGAAGGCACGCCTGCGATCGGATCGCAGCGGAAGATACCCTCGATGGTCTTCTCGCCTTCGGGCCCGCGAATGCTTGTATCGAATGACCATGTCTCGCGGGACGCGCCTCCGGAGAGGCGGGCGAGGTTCGCCACACTGACTTCGCTCGCGCCCGTCTTCTCACGAATGAAGGAGACAAGGCCCTCCTGGACCTTCGCTGCTTCCAAGCGCTACTCCACCTGGTCCAGGTACTCGCTCAGGCCGTAGCCCTTGCGCGTGCCGTCGAGCGTGTATTCGGTCATGCCCTCGCCGATGTGGGTGAACTGGCCCGCGCGACGGTTGCGGAGGGGGATGAAGCCGGTGACGCGGCCCTCGATCGTGTGCACTTCGCCGTTGTCGAGCTTCACGGTCGCCTTCAGCGCGCGGTGGTAGTTGGTGTTTCCTTCGTATTCAGTATCGAGGTCGATCTCGGTGATGCGGTGGAGCTCCTGGCCCTTGTGGATGACGCCTCCCTTACGATCCCCGACGACTGAGACCACCATCCCCAGGTCGTCGCCGAAGTTGCCGGTAATCCAGCGGTAGGAGGGGGTGGACTGCCAGTAGCGCGGGCCCCAGGAGTGATCTCGCAGGCCGTGTCCCGAAATCGGAAGCTCCGGGCCGTCCTCAATCTGGAGGGTGCCGGTGACGCGCATGTGCTGCTCGTAGTGGGCGCGGGCGAACTCATTCTGGGCCGCGGCCGTGCCCGGCTCGGCCACGTGACCGTAGATGGGACCGCAACCCTCGTGGAGGAGGTCGAGCTTGATGCGGCGATGGGGGTTGTTCTTGAAGGCGTCGCCGGGCTCGCGCATCTCGCGCGGGTCCTGCAACTCAACCACCGAGCCTTCGTACAGCGTCCGGATCTTCTCACCGGGGACGAGCACTTCGACCTTCAGCCCGCCCGCGTCCCAACCGTCGTTGCTGGTGATCTGCGGGCGCTTGTAGTTGAAGAGCGCCGAGCCATCGGGCCGGTAAACGATGACGGTCATCTCGGCGTGGCCCTCGTTCGCGCGGTTGCCGATGCGGAGGAAGCCGCCCTGCTGCCGCTCACGATCGAAGAAGTTGAAGTAGACGGACTCGTTGAAGTTCTCTTCGGGGCCGAGCGGGTGCGTGTAGTCGTCTTCGGGCTTCACGTTGCCGATGATGGTGACCATGGCCGGGCTCTCCGGGGTCAGATTGGGCGAGAGCCCCGCGACCCGCCCCGGCATTCTACCGCGGACGGGGGTCCGCCGCCCTACTCGTCGACCGGGGTGAAGGCCATCCGCAGGTAGTTGACCAGGTGCCAGATCTCGTCGTCGCTTAGCGAGCCGCCGCCTTCGCCCCAGGCGCGCATGGCGGTTCCGGGAATGCCGAGCGCAATGAACCTGTAAATCTGCCCGTCGGGGTGCTGGGGAACGTGCACCGTCAGGTCGAGCGGGTACGGGTCAAGGTCAAGGCCCTTTGGCGGGATGCCCGTCGCCCCGTGGCAGGAGACGCAATTCTGCTCGAAGAGCTGCCGCCCGGCCGAGACCGAGTTCTGGTCAGGGAAGATCGGGTTCGTGGGGATGTCCGTTGTTGGCTCGTGGCGGTGGACGCCGAAAAGCAGGAGCACGCCAACTCCAAAGCCGGCGACCATCCCGGCATTGGCGCCAGCGCCGCCCCAGCGGGCCGCCCGGCGCAGCGGGTCACGCCAGAGGGCGAACCCCAGCCCGCAGATGAGCAGCGCCAGCCCCCCGAACTCGTTCCACGAAAGCCCCGGCGCGGGATTTGCCCACGCCCCGCCGCGGCGCAGTTGGCTCAGGGGCAGCCCGGCCGGGCGAACATCAAACGGGGCAACGAGGTCATCCGCGTCCGTCCGGCGAACGGTGACTTCGACCCTCCACTGGCCTTCGAGCGGGAGGTAGGGGCCCTGGGCGACATGGGTCCCGGGGGCGTAGGCAGGCGACAGATCGAGAGTGGACGTCCCAACGGTCGCGTCTTCGAGATAACGGAAGGTCAGGCGGACGCGTTCGTCACCCGCGGCGGGGACGTTGCCCTCGGTGAGCAGGACCTCGAACGTGTTCATGCCAGTCCGGTTGGGTGTGACGCTTAGCGTAACGGCGACGCCATCGACCGTGATCGTGCGGTCGTAGGGGCCGGCGTCCCCTGCTGTGACGATCGACTTCGCCGCCGTGGTCTGTGTGAGCAGCGCGCCGGACACGAAGACGGCCAGCCCCAGGGCCACTTCGACGGTAGCGGTGGCGATGAAGCGGCGTGGCTCGCCCTTCGCATGGCCGGTTAGCCGCCGGCGGCCCCAGCGGGCGTTGTAGCCGGCCACCGCGAGCAGCGGCACGAGCAGGCCCAGCTTCACCAGGAGCGTCACCCCGTAGCGGGTCCCGGAGAGGCTCTCACGGGTATCGACTTCGACCAGGGCGTTGAGCGCGCCTGTCGCGAGCACGGCGAACACCAGCAACGAAGCGGCCAGCGAGAAGCGGGGCATGAGGTCGCGGTAGCGCGCGTTGCGCCCCGAGAGCCTCGCAGCGACGGCCAATCCGAGGACGGCGCCAATCCAGCCAATCGCGGCCGCCCCGTGCAGGAAATCGAGGCTCATGGCGATGGCACGCCCGGATCCGGCCGCGGCATGGCTCGTAGCCGAAAAACCCCAGACGTGGACGGCTATCGCTGCCAGCACGCCCAGGGGGGCATACCGGGCGGATCGCAGCATCAACGCGGACACGCCCAGGGCGACGAGCGCCGCGGCCAGGCGCAGCCCCCAATAGAGGCCGACACGCGTCCCGGTGACCAGTTGCCACGCGCTTTCGCCGACGTACTCGCGGTCCATCACGGCGAAATTGAGCAGGGTCGCAGCGACGGCCAGCGCGGCGCCCGCCAGGGTGCAGAAAGCCAGTCCCCGCCGCGCCGGCAAACCGCCCTTGCCCCAGAGTAGGACCAGGCTGGCGGCGCCCGCCGCCATCAGCAGGCCGAGCAGACCCAGCGCGCGAACGGCGACGCCATCCGCCAGCGGTGCGGGATCGGCGTCGCCGCCCAAACCGGCGACGAGGTTCACGCCTTCGGGAACAGCGCCATCGGGATTGAGGACGGTGAAGGGGTAGGCGCCCCGAAGGGAGTGGCCGTCAACGCGGGACACGTTCGACCAGAGGACGTTATAGATCCCCGGTTCGAGGGCCGGGAGCATGGCGCGCATGGTGTGGCCATCAGGTGGGAACGTTGGCGGCGAGATGCGCACTTCCGAGCCTGTCGCGTCCAGCAGCCGAACCGTGCTGGAGCTTTGAGCGATCGGTTCGCTGAAGGTGAGGGAGATCTCGGTGGGCGGGTTGCGGAGGAAAGCGTTCCCGGCCGGTTCCGAAGCGACGAGGGCGGCATGCGCCGCGGCGTGGCGCGGCGGAGTCAGCACAGCCAGCAGCACGGCCAGCAGGGCCACCCCGGCCAGGCGGCGCGTCACGTGCGCTTCTGCACCAGGAGGAAAGTCCCGCCGCTGCCGAGGACGAACATCCCCAGCGCGGCGGCTACCACCAGCACCCAGGTGACGCCATCGCTTCCCCCGGGAGCCACTTCCACCGCTGGCGGCGGCTCCGCCGTGTCCCCGAGCCCGAGGAGGTCCTCGCGCAGGGTCTCCTTGCCGGGGTTGGCTACCCCCGAGGGGTCGTAGGTGAACGAAAGGGCTCCTTCGGCGGTGTCGCCGTCCTCGGCGCTCAGGGACCTCCAGCGGACCGTGTACCTGCCCGGAGCGAGCGGCGACGGCAGGGCGACGGAGATGCGGCGGCGATCGGCGTTGTCTATCACGGCGGGCGAAGTCGTCACCTCTGCGCCGGAGGCGTCGAAGACGCCGATATCGTTCGCGCCCTCGCGGCGGGCGAGCTCCTGGCTCATCTCAATCTCGACGCGCGTGGGCGGCGAAGTGAGTACGGCGCCGTCCCCGGGGCGGGCCTTTGCGGGTTCGGCGTGGGCGGCCGCGCCTGCAAGCCACGCTAATGCGCATAGGGCGGCGGCTGCGGCTGCAAGGGCTCTCATCAATCCAAGTCTAGCGGGAGCGGGAGACGCGGCAAGGAAACGGCCAGGCCGGGAGAGGCCCGGACGTAAACTCCCGGCAAAATGGTGAGCGGCGGAGTGCTTTCTGCTTGACCTTCACAGATCCGGGCGTGTTATCGTCGCCTGAGCGTCGTCCCCGCGAGCGCTTATGAGAAAACTGCTCCTATTCGTTCTGATTGCCGGCGCCATCTCGATGGCGGTTGTCGCGCTGCGCCTGCCGGACGCGGAGGCTGCCGCCGGGCCATGCGGCACGAGCCACGACGCGGTCGACTCCGAAGAGGCGCAGTTCCTTTCGCTGCTGCAGCAGTGGCGCGACCAGAATCTGCCGAATTCCTCCCCGCTCCAGCTTTCGGGCCCGTTGAACGCCGCCGCTGCCTGGTTCGCCGAGTACCAGGTGAGCAAGGGCGGCGGTGGCGGGCATTATGACAATTATGGGCGGAATTGGGCCCAGCGGGCTGCCGACTGCGGCTACCCGGAATTCTATGCGCTCAGAGCTACGGGCGAGGGAGTCTATGCCGTCGCAGCAAGCGCCCCGCCGAACGTAGGGCCATCGCAGGCAGTGGTTGGCATCACCTATCCGACAAGCGGCGCGGCGATGTGGGTGCCGGCTTCGGGAAACTATCCGCCGGTGAAGTGCGTCGGCGTGGCGGTGAAAAGGAATGCCGCGGGGACGGTGGTGGCATGGGTGGCGGTGTTGGCCCAGTACCCTTCGAGCCAATCCTGCCCGGAGGCGGCGACCGGTGGCGGCGGGAGCACAGTAACAGCCACGGTCACGCCGGGCACCCCGACGCCGTCACCAACGCCGACGAGCACGCCAACGAAGACGCCGAGCCCGACGCCGGTGACATATCACGCGTTCGCGCCGCTTGTCTCAACGGACGAATCGCGCTAACCGGCGCGGGCGCCCCGTCAGGGGATGGTCCAGGCCGGCGACGCGGCGATTGTGCCCCCGAGTGTTCCAAGCGCCGCGACGCACACGAGCGCAACCAACGCGAGGATGAGCGCGTACTCGGCGAGGCCCTGGCCGGCCTCGCCATGTCCGGTTGGGGACCGCGGTTCGCCGCCGGCCAGCGGTGAACGGCCTCTGACTTTCATGGCTTCTCTCCCATGCGGGCTTTCTCCCTGCCTATCCATTCGGCAGTTGCACGCGCTCTAAACCCCCTGGAGCAGAGGCGATCGGGTGGAACGGGAGTGAATGCAGCCCGGTCTCACCCCAGGCGGTAATTCGAACATCCCGGGTGGTGTGGGCTAAGCTTCGGGATAAGACACCCCCACGGAGACCACGATGAGCTACGACGTCCGCCAGCATAGCCGCGTCATGATTGACGGGCCGGACCGCGCCCCCGCCCGCTCCTACTTCAAGTCGATTGGCCTCACCAGCGACGACCTGAAGAAGCCCCTGGTGATGGTGGCGCACAGCTGGATCGGCACCATGCCGTGCAATTTCAACGAACGTGAACTGGCCCAGCACGTGATGGCGGGCATTCGCGCGGCAGGCGGCACGCCGATGGAAGTCAACACCATCTCCATCAGCGATGGCATATCCATGGGAACCGAGGGGATGAAGGCCTCGCTGATCAGCCGCGAGGTGATCGCCGACTCGATCGAACTGGCCGCCGTGGGGTACTCGTTCGACGCCGCCGTAATCATCGTGGGCTGCGATAAGACGATACCGGCAGCGGCGATGGTGCTCGCGCGGCTGAACATCCCAGGGGTGATCATCTACGGTGGCTCTATCGCTCCGGGCAAGTACAAGGGGCAGGACATCACCATCCAGGACGTCTTCGAAGGGGTGGGCCGCCAGGCCGCGGGCGCCATCACCGAAGCGGAACTGGAAGAGATCGTGGACGCAGCCTGCCCGGGCGCGGGCGCCTGCGGGGCGCAGTACACGGCCAACACAATGGCCATGGTGATGGAGTTTCTCGGGATAGCGCCCATGGGCACCGGCGGCATCGGCGCCACCGACCCGCGCAAGGACAACGCCGCCTTCGCCGCTGGCGAACTGGCAATGGACGTGCTCCGCCGCGGCGTGCTGCCGCGCGATCTGCTGACGCGCGAGGCGTTCGAAAACGCCATCGCCTCCGCGGCGGCGACAGGTGGTTCCACGAACGTCGTGCTGCACCTGATGGCCATCGCGCGCGAGGCGGGCGTGCCGCTGAACATCGATGACTTCGACAGCATCAGCGAGCGAACGCCGCTCATAGGCGACCTTCGTCCCGGTGGCCGTTATGTCGCGCTGGACATGGACCGCGCGGGCGGCACCGCGCTCCTGGCGAAGCGGCTCGTGGACGCCGGGAAGCTCCACGGCGGAGCGATGACGGTGACCGGCCGCACCATCGCAGAGGAGGCTTCGCGGGCGGTTGAGACCCCGGGACAGGACGTGATCGTCACGGTGGAGCAGCCGCTAAAGCAGACGGGCGGACTTGTGATCCTGAAGGGCAGCCTCGCGCCCGACGGGTGCGTCATCAAGGTCGCCGGGCACGAGCGCCTGACGCACACCGGCCCGGCGCGGGTGTTTGATCGCGAGGAGGACGCCTTCGCCGCCGTATCGGCCCGGCAGATCAAGCCCGGCGACGTGCTCGTGATTCGATACGAGGGCCCCAGGGGCGGCCCTGGCATGCGCGAGATGTTGGGGGTGACGGCCGCACTCGTGGGAGCGGGGTTGGGCGACTCCGTGGCGCTGCTCACCGACGGCCGCTTCAGCGGCGCCACCCGCGGCCTGATGGCCGGGCACGTGGCGCCGGAGGCGGCCGTGGGCGGGCCGATCGCCCTGGTGAGGGAAGGCGACATCGTCAGCTTCGACATCCCCGGGCGGCGGCTCGATTTGCAGGTTGACCCGCAAGAGCTGGCGCGGCGGAGGGCGGAGTGGCGCGAGCCGGCGCCGCACTACAAGACCGGCGTGTTCGCGAAGTACGCGCGCCTCGTCTCCAGCGCCGCCGAGGGCGCGGTAACGGGCTGAGCTTCGGAGCCGCACAAGGAGACGCCATGAAACTCCCCTTCGAACTGCAAACCGGCGAGACGATCTTGCTTCTCTGCCGCCGCCACTGGCTCTACCTCTGGTCGAAGATGGTGGCCGTGGCGCTGGCGGGCATCGTGCCGATCCTGGCCTTCACCTGGCTGGTCGCCGCCACCGCGGGCCTGGGCGGCCTCGCGGGGAAGATCATCATCGGGCTCGACATCCTCTGGGGCGGATACTGGCTGGTCCGCGGGTACTTCACCTGGTACCGGTACAACCGCGATATGTGGGTGGTCACCGACCAGCGGCTGCTCGACTCCATCAAGAGGCACTGGTTCCATCACCGCATGGCTTCGGCGGACCTCGTAGACATCGAGGATATCGCGGTCGTGCGCGAGGGGCTGCTGCAGACGATGTTCAACTTCGGTGACGTGCGCTGCCAGACGGCGGGCGAGCAGCCCAACTTCGTGCTCGCGGGCATACCGGCCCCGGCAAAGGCGCTCGGGGTCATCGACGCCGCCCGCGACGCTGCGCGCCGGCAGTTGACAAAGCCCTACTGAGCCCGGCCAGGCGTGAACCCGCCGCTCCGGGGGTGTAGTCTGGCGGCGATGCGGAAGAGCCCGGCGACGAAGGCCGCAGTGGCGGCGGTGGCACTGCTGATGGCGCTCGCCTCGCGCGGAGGGAGCGTTCCCCCGGCGGCCGCAGAGGCGGCCGGACCGGTCGCGCAGGCGGCGACGCTGCCCTTCCAGGTCCATTTAGGCGCGATAGCCCGCGACGGCGCCCATCTTGCGGTGACCCTCTCGGCCCAATCGGCGTTCCAGGGCGGCGCCGTGATGATCACAGCCAACGACAGCGTGAGCGGTACGGCCACCATCTTCGGGCGCAACTACCCGCTGATGCCAGACGGCGCCGGGGGTCTGGTTGGCTTCGCCGGCATTGGAACCGAAGACCCGCCGGGGGCCGCTGCCCTTGCCGTGTCCGTCACGCGCACGGGCGGGACGACTGAGACGCTCACCCGCTCGGTGACCATCCTCAAGACGCAGTGGACGGTCGACTACATCGACCTGCCGCCGGGCGTAGGAGACCTGCTCGACCCGGCGATTGTGAAAGCCGAGCAGGATCGGCTCAACGCAATCTACGGGGGCTTGACGCCTCGAAAGTGGACGGGCAAGTGGCAGGAACCGGTCCCGGGCCCGGTCACGGCGGCGCTGATCAGCGGCTACTTCGGTGAGCAGCGCTCGTTCAATGGCGGACCGGTGGGCGGGCACCACGGCGGAACGGACTTCGGCGTGGCCGCCGGGACCCCGGTGTATGCCACCAACGGCGGCGTGGTCGTGCTGGCCGAGACGCTCCAGGTCCGCGGAAACATGGTGATCATCGATCACGGCGGCGGCATCTTCTCCGGGTACGCACACATGCAATCGATCGCGGTGGCCGCGGGAGAGACCGTCGCCCCGGGCCAACTCGTGGGCCAGGTTGGCACGACGGGCCTTTCGACCGGGCCCCACCTGCACTGGGAGATGTCGGTGGGCGGCGTGCTGGTCGACGGACTTCGCTGGTTGGATGGCAGCCAGGGCTTTTAGACAGTGGACGCAAGGAAAACTGCGGCTATGATCGGACACATGCTCGCACGAACAAAGGAAATGTCTGAGCAAACGATGTTTATCGCCCCGGCCGTCAACGGCGGCCACATGGGCCGCTAGCAATGAGGAACGCTCAGCGGCTGGCCTTCGCCACCGCCCTGGCGACCCTGCTGCTGATCGCGGTGGGGGCGTATGTGCGGGCGACCGGCTCCGGCCTGGGATGCCCCGACTGGCCGACCTGCCACGGCGGCGTGGTCCCGCCCGGGGACAAGCAGCCGGTGATTGAATACACGCACCGGTTCGTCGCATCACTTGTAGGGTTGATGGTGATCGGGACCGCGGCGCTTGCGTGGCGGCACTACCGGCACTCTCCGTTTGCTCTCTGGACTGCCGTGCTCGCCGTGCCCATGGTCGTCCTGCAGGGGGTGCTGGGCGCGATCACGGTATGGACCGAGCTTCCGCCGGAGATTGTGGCGACGCACCTGTTGACGGCGATGCTGGTGCTCACCTGCGAACTCGCCGCCGCTGTCTCGATGTACGCAGAAGACCCGTCCCGTCGCAGGCGCTTCGCAGCCCTTTCCAGCGCCCGGATACGGCCGGCGGGGAGCATGGCCGTGTTTTCGCTGATCTGGATGGCCGCGGTGTTGTGGGTGGGAGGCTACATGTCTGAGAGCGGAGCAAGCACGGCCTGCGCTGACTGGCCAACCTGCAACGGTCTCGCTATGCTCCCCGGCGCCGACGATCAGGAGATCACTCACATGTTGCACCGTTACCTGGCGGGAGGTTTCGCCTTCTTCATCGTTCCCTTCGCGGTTATGGCATGGCGCCGCCGAGGCGAACTTCCCTGGGGCGGCGAACTGGCTGTGGCGGCTGTGGCGCTCTACGCCGCGCAGGTCACCGTTGGTGCGTTGAATGTCTGGTGGGCATTCCCGGACGAGCTCACTGTCAGCCACACCACCATCGCGGCCGGGGTCTGGTTCACGCTTTCGGCGGGCGCCCTGCTGGCGTACTATCGCCCGGCGCCGGCACATGCCGGCCGGGCCGTGGCAGCCGTGGAGGTGGCCGCATGAGCGCACTCACCCTCACCCTCCAGCGCGCGCACTTCGGTGCGACACTCGGGGCCTACATCTCCCTCACCAAGCCACGAATCATCGCGCTGCTGCTGATCACCACGGTGCCCGCCATGGTCGTGGCCGAGGGCGGCCTCCCCTCGCCCTGGCTGGTGCTGGCGACGGTCGTGGGAGGAGCCGTTTCGGCCGGCGGCGCAAACGCCATCAACTGCTGGTATGACAGGGACATCGACGGTGTGATGAAGCGGACGAGCAACCGCCCGCTGGTGACCGGCGCCATAGCTCCCGCAAGCGCGCTGACGTTCGGCGTCGCGCTGGGAGCAGGAGCGTTTGCCTTCATGTGGTTCGCCACCACGCCGGTGGCGGCGCTGCTTTCGCTGGCGGCGCTCCTGTTCTACGTGTCCGTGTACACCATGTGGCTGAAGCGGAGGTCGCCCCAGAACATCGTCATCGGTGGAGCGGCGGGCGCATTCCCGCCGATGGTTGGCTGGGCCGCAGTGACGGGAGGCATCGAGCCTGCATCGCTGGCGATGTTTGCGATCATCTTCGCCTGGACGCCGCCGCACTTCTGGGCTCTATCGCTGAAGCTGGAGAAGGACTACGCAGAGGCGAACGTCCCGATGCTTCCCGTGACCGCGGGAGCAGCCACGGCCCGTGCTCGAATTCTTACGTACTCGGCGCTGCTGGTGGCGGTATCGTTTGCCCTGGTAGCGCTGGGCGAGTTGGGGCTGGTCTATGCGGTGGTCGCCGGAGCAGCCGGGGCGCGCTTCCTGTGGATCGCTTTCCGGCTCTGGCGGGCGCCCGCGCGGACTTCGCCGATGACCCTGTTCAAGTACTCGCTGCTTTACCTCGCCGTCGTTTTCATCGCGATGGGCCTGGACGTGGCCATCCTTGGCTAAGCTCTGGATGCAGCCACCTCGAACCGATCTTGAAGTTGCTTTGCCGTGCAGGGCGAAGCGGGAGGAGTAGCACCGATGACAGAGCTAGCGGGGGCCCACGGGGGTTACGAAGACCCTCAGCCCGACCCCAGGGGATGGCCCGTAGTCGTGGCCGTCTCAGCGATCGTTCTCGGCCTGGCCCTCCTGTGGTGGGCCCGGGACACGGGCGACCAATTCGCGTGGCCGTTCTTCGCGGCCGCTCTCGTCACAACTGTGGTGGCCGCCGGGGCATGGCTCGTGGATGAGATCCGCTCGCGCAGGCGGGTGACGGCCCTTGGCGACCGGTCACGGGCGACGCGGTACACGCAGGTGGTTACGTTCGCCATCGCCGAGGGGAAGCTTGACGCCGCGCGCTCCGAGGAGGGCGTTCTTGCCGCGCTTGACCGTTCGGACAGCGCCCTGCGCTCGCTGGCAGGGTTCCAGGACGTCCGGGTGGTCGTTTCGGCGCCGCCGTCGGGCCCGGCGCAGGCGCTCTGCGAGACCACCTGGTGGAGCCGCGGCGCGCTTGCCACGTACGACCAGACGCGTCAGACGGTGCTCGATATCCTGGCGGCCCACCCCGATGAGGTTGTTCCCGGGTCGGCGCAGGCCTTCGACATGGAGGTGGTCCGCGACGCGAAGCAGGTCTCGGTTCAGATGGGCCTGGCGACCGCGGCGGGCTTGCTGGCCGTTGTGCTGGTGGGCGGCCTTGCGGTTGGCGCAGGCTTGAGCGTATTCACTGAGGAGACCACGGCGGCCCCAGCGGAAAACGGCGGTGAAACCGCTCCCGGCGCACCTGTGACGGTCATCGCGACGGACAACGTCTTCGACAAGACAAGCCTTGTGGCCCTTGGCGGCCAGGAGTTCAACGTCACGCTCAAGAACAAGGGGAAGGTGCCGCACAACATCCACTTCCTCGACACGAAGGGCGGGACGACGCTGGTTGAGGGCGCGGAGGGGAAGATCCTCAAGGCCGGCGAGAGCGAAACCATCAGATTCACCGTGCCAACCGCGGGTGCGTACTACTTCCAGTGCGACCTGCACCCGGACCAGATGACGGGGCAGCTTACGGTCCAGTAGGAGCTGCTGCCGGCAACCGGGCGTGGACCTGCGCGACTTCGTAGTCACGCAGGTCCTGTCTCGCTCGTGCAGCGATGACTACTCGAAAGCGCCGTCCACCAGGAGGTCCACGAACTCCTCTTCGGAGAGGCCCATCACCTGGCGGTAGACGTATTCGTTGTCCTCGCCCATGAGGGGAGCAGCCTTTGTTAGCTCGGCAGGTGTCCGCGAAAGCCGGAACGCCGGGCTGTCATAGGTGCGCAGGCCCATGACCGGGTGATCCAGGCGCCAATAGTGGCCGCGGTGGGCGAGCTGCGGGTCACGGTGCATGTCCTCGGGTGTTTGGACGACTCCGCAGGGCACGCCGTTCTTCTGCATCCAGGCCATGAGTTCGTAACTCGTGAACTTGCGGATGGTCACGCCTTCCGCTCCTTCGACGGGTTCTTCGGGCGAGTCGCTTTCGCGGCGGGTCATGTCTTCGACCCACGCCGAAAGGTGGCGATCGATCTCCTTCTGCTCGTTGAGGCGCTGCCACTTGCGGCGCATTCGTTCGAGGTCGCACCAGTCAGGGCGGCCGAGAGCAGCCTTGAGGCCGGCCCAGTGTTCTTCAGTGAAGCAGGCGATCACAATCCACCGGCCATCCTTGCAGCGGTAACAGCCGTGGGGGGCAGCCTCGGGGTCGTGGTTGCCCATGCGCGTCTGCTCGTGGGCGTTGGCCGTCCAATCCAGGATGGCTGTGCCAAGCCCCTGCAGGGCGGCCTCCATCTGGCTGAAGTCGATGAGTTGCCCCTTGCCCGTCCGGCGGCGGTAGTCAAGCGCAGCGATCAGCACGGCCGCGGCGATGTGCGGGACGAAGAAGTCGGTGTAGGCGATTCCGGTACCGATGGGAGGCCCATCGGGCCAGCCGGTGAGGTGGTTGTAGCCTGTGGCCGCCTGGAGCACGTGGCCGTAGCCCATGTATTGCGACCATGGTCCGCTGCTGGCGAACAGGGGCATAGAGATCATGACCAGGTCAGGGCGCACCTGGCGGAGCGACTCGTAGTCGACACCGAAGCGGGCCATCGTCCCGGGAGTGAAAGACTCGGTGACGACGTCGCACTGCGCCACCAGGCGCTTCAGCAGTTCGGTCCCGCGCGGATGCTTGAGATTGAGGGTGATGCCGAGCTTCGAGCTGTTGAAGTTGGCGTAGTAGCCGGAGTTCTCGGGGCCCGGTGTATCGTTGAGGAACGGCCCCACCCGCCGGAGCGGGTCCGGGTAGGTTGCCGATTCGACGCGGATGACCTCCGCGCCATGATCGGCGAGGTACTTCGAGACGGTTGGCCCAACGCCGACCCAGGCGAGGTCGGCCACGCGCAGGCCGGCGAACGGTTTCCGAAGAGGTTCGTCAGGCATCGTCAGATCACCATCCGGGCGCGCAGGCGGCGAAGCTCGGCCGCGTCCAGACCCAACAGTTCGCCAAAGACCTGCTCGTTGTGCTCGCCGATATTGGGCGCGCGCCCGCGTTGTTTCCACGGTGTCAGGCTGCCGCGATAGGGCGGGCCCGGGTAGATGAAGGATTCGCCGAGGTCCTCGTGGTGGACCCTCACCCAGAAGTCGCGGGCGGCCAACTGCTTGCTTTCGACGATCTCCCGGGGGCTGAACACGGGCGCCCAGCCCGAACCGCGCCGCTGGGCCTCGGCGACCAACTCCTCTTTGGAGCGAGACTTGCAGAAGGCGGCCATGGTCTCTTCCACGTAGGAGACATCATCAGTGGCGGCGACAGACATGCCCGTCAGCTTCGCGCGCCACTCGGGGGAATCGAGGCCGCCCGCTTCGCCGCTCTCCGATAGCCAGTCGATGATGGCGTTTGCGTTGGGGCCGAAGATGCCGCCGGACTGAAGCGCGGTAATCCATCCATCGCGAGCTTCGAAGAGGTAGCGGGGGCCGATATTGCCCGCGACCATTCGCCGATCGCCGGGGCCGCGCACGTTGACGTGGCGCATGTCCCAGGTCTGTTGGGCGTTGTCCATGGCGTTCGCCATCGCTTCCTGCATGGAGACGTCGACGTGCTGTCCCGCGCCGCCGTTCACACCACGAGCGTAGAGCGCGACCATGGCGCCAACGGCCGCCTGGACATTCACCTGCGCGTACGCCTGGGGCGCGGTCGTGCGGACGGGGCCGTGCTCGTCGTCGCCGTTGAGGTACATGTGGCCGCCCATCGCGGAGCCGATGATGTCGGTGGCGAGCAGGTCCCTGTGCGGCCCCGTTTGCCCAAAGTTCGTGATGCTCACGACGATGATTCCCGGGTTGCGCGCGGAGAGCGTAGCGTAATCGAGGCCGTGCTTTGCAGACTGGCCCGGGGGGAACGTCTCGATGACGAAATCGGACTTCTCCGTCAGCCGGGCAGCCAGCTCGCGGCCGGGCTCGAGCCGCAGCTCGCAGGTCACTGAGCGCTTTCCGGCGTTCATCGCCCACCAGTAGAGGCTCGTGTTCAGCACCTCTTCATTGCGGAAGAACGGCCCGTTGCGCCGGGTGGAGTCACCTTCGCGGGGCTCGACCTTGATCACGTCTGCGCCCATCTCCGCGAGCAGCCGGGCGCAGAGCTGGCCCTTCTCATCAGCAAAGTCGAGAACGCGGTAGCCGGTCAGCGGGCCGTCGGGGTGGGGGTGGGGCACCGGTAGTTCGGAGGACATGTGGAGACTGTTCTACCGGCTTGGGCACCGGCGTTCAAGGCGGGCCATGTCGACAAATCCATCAGCGGATGGCGGAGCCAGCTGCCGAAGCCAGCGCCACGGGGACGAGACCACCATCGAGGCCTTCGCCAATGCGCTGGAGCAGCAAGTCGAGGCCCCAGCGCCTTTCGGCCGAGACGGGAACAACGTTGGCCGGTGGCGGCCCGGCCGCAGCGAGAACGGCCCTCGCCTCCTCGTAGCTGGAGACGAACCTTTCATCCTCTTTCGCCAGGAGATCGACCTTGTTCAGCGCCAGCAGCGTCGGTTTGCCGGCGACGCCGAGGCCGGCCAGCGTTGACTCAACGGTTCGCGCATGCTCGAACGAGTTGGGGTGCGAAACGTCCAGCACATGCAGCAGCAGGTCCGCCTCTTCGAGCTCTTCGAGGGTAGCGCGGAAAGCGGCTACCAGGTCAGTGGGCAGCTTCTGGATGAAGCCGACCGTATCGGTGAGAAGGACGGTTTCGCCGGTCGGAAGCCGCAGGCGGCGAGTGACAGGGTCGAGGGTGGCGAAGAGCTTGTTCTCTGCCAGCACTTCCGCGCCAGAGAGGGCGCGCATGAGGGTGGACTTGCCCGCGTTGGTGTAGCCGACAAGAGCGACGACGGGCATGCCTGCGCGCTGGCGCTGGCGGCGATAGAGAGACCGCTGCTGGCGGACGTCGTCCAAATCGCGCCGAATCTTGCTGATGCGGCTGCGAATGAGGCGGCGGTCGGTCTCGATCTGAGTCTCGCCGGGGCCGCGGGTGCCGATGGCGCCCTCCATCCGTTCGAGGTGGCTCCACTGGCCGGCCAGCCGCGGGAGAAGGTATTGCATCTGCGCCAGCGCCACCTGCAGCCGGCCTTCCCGCGTCTGGGCGCGCGTCGCGAAGATATCAAGGATGAGCGCCGTGCGGTCGATGACCTTCACGCCGAGCGCTTTCTCCAGGTTTCGCTGCTGCGAGGGGGAAAGCTCGTCGTCGAAGATGACGACGTTGGCGTCAGCTTCGCGGGCGGCTTCTCGCACCTCTTCGACTTTGCCCTTGCCCACGTACGTGGCCACGTGCGGGTGATCGAGCCGCTGCGAGGTGCTGCCTACGACCTCGGCTCCCGCGGTGCGGGCGAGCTCGGCCAGCTCTTCGAGGGATTCTTCAGCGGGCAGCAGCGTTCCGCGCCTGTCAGCGGCAACGAGGTAGGCGCGATCGGCCTGGGCGGCGGTGGACTGTGGGGAACGGGGCATTTGCATCTTTCAGGGTACAGGAACGGCGGCAAAGGGGGTGGCGTGGGCCGACCTGAACCTCACGGTTCGCGGACCCCCAGCTTCCTACAGATCAGCCTCGCAAGGATGTCGTCAATCTCGCGGTGGCGGGGGACGGCCTGCTCCGCGCCAGTGGCCGGGTTGCGCCAGAGCGAATGCCTTGCACCCTCCCGCCAGAGTGAGCATCCCTCGGCCCGCAGATGCCGAACGAGGTGGCCGCGCTTCATCCGATCGCGACGGTCATCTTCAGCGTCCCGGGTGCGGCTGACTCACTCGCCTCTTCACGCCTGTAGGAAAGCACGAACTCTATGGCCGCCTTGAGGTCCGCAACCGCCTCGTCTGGAGTGCGCCCCTGACCGTTTGCTTCAGGGATCTCGGGGCACTGAGCAATCCACCACTCGGCGCCCTTTTCGACGATCGCCGTGAACTCGTTTCTCATGGGAGCAGGATACCACCAGCAGCCAGTGGCCATGGAAGATGTGCATGGCGCCGTGATAACGCTTGACGTTATGCTTCGGCGCGGGGCAGACTCAGCTGTGATCCGCCCGTTCCGGGACCGCGAAACAGAGAGGGTCTTCGATGGGCGGGTCGCTGCGCGGCTGCCGCGCGATATCCAGCGAACGGCGCTGCGGAAGCTGCTGCAGTTGCATGCAGCGCCCGGAATAGAGGACCTGCGAAACCCGCCCGGGAACCGCGTAGAACGGCTCTCCGGAGACCGATCGGGTCAATGGAGCATCCGCATCAACAGCCAGTGGCGGATCTGCTTCCGCTGGCACGAGGGGAACGCCTACGATGTCGAAATCATCGACTACCACTGACGATGAGTCCGAACTGCTTGACATCATTCCTCCGGGAGAAATCCTGCTGGAGGAGTTCCTCAAGCCCCTGGGAATGAGCCAATACCGACTGGCGCGCGAGCTGCGCGTTCCGCCCCGGCGGATCAACGAGATCGTCCACGGGACGCGAGCGATCACCGCCGACACCGCTTTGCGGCTGTCCCGGTTCTTTGGGACGTCGGCCCAATTCTGGCTCAACCTGCAGACGGACTACGAGCTACGCCGGGCGACGCGTGGAGTGTGGGACACCATCGAGCGCGAGATACAGCCGTTGCGCCGCCCGGCCTAGCCGCTTCGGCCGTTAGCCGTGGACCAGGCACCAGCAACGGTGCTGCCTCTACGGCGCGAACATCTCCGCCAGGACGGCAAGGACGGACGTCGC
>CAYYYI010000035.1:6496-20992 GCA_964475735.1 uncultured Anaerolineaceae bacterium | reverse complement strand
AACCATGCAGCCAGTATCCTACATCGCCCGCTTACTTTCTCTAGTAGGTACTAGCGATGCTTGCCGCAGGTCTCGCTGACATTGGCGGGGGCGAGAAACACGGGCTCGACATCAAGAGTCGCGCCTCGTTGCGCGTTGTGCGCGGCGCATAGTGGCGCGATGAACCAGCTCTGGTCGAAGAGGTTGCCGGTCTGAACGTGTGCCCCAAGAGAGGGCTTGTTAGGACACCCCTGGACCGGGCAGTGAGGCGGCGGCCCGCCGATGGGGACGAGGTTTGTCCAATGCGCCAGCCAGCTCCCGCATGGGCAATTGTTCGGGCTCGTCCCGTTGATGTTTCTGAGCTTCACTGTGGTCCTCCCAGACACCCAGGTTTGCAGATTCCGCTTTCGGAATAGGGTACATAGCTGACACTATCGCTGGGGCCTCCAGGCTGTCAACACGGCGATATCCATCCTCTGACGTTCGTCAGTCTCCTGAGGAGTGGCGGCGGTAGACTCGGATTCGTGATGGCCCCAACGGTGGCGGCCAAGGCTATTCCGGAGCCCGCCGAACGCGGTGGGCTGGAACACCGTCTCCCTCCGCGAAATACCGCCATGGGGCCGGATTCCGCAGAGCCGCGAACGTGAGTGAGCGGAGGGATCGTGCCCTCCACACATCGCCCGGCATGGGCGACCTCGGTCTGCCACCGGTCATCGCGGGCGAGGGCACGCCTCCGCTCGGTCACCCTCGCAGCTCTGCGGGTCCCCGGTTTCCCGTTTCAGCGGCCGTTTTCGAGGATGCGCCAGCGGGCTTCGGCCACCGTCAGCTCGGTGTTGGAGTCGTCGAGGAGGGCGCCACGGAGGAAGATGTTGGCGCCTTCAACCTTCACCAGTTCGGCGCGCGCCACTATCCGTGCCCCGATGGGCGCCGGCCGCCGGTATCGCAACGTGAAGTCCGCGGTGACGATGCGGAGGGACGAGTCTTCGAAAAGGAGGTGGGCCGCCTTGCCCATCGCCTCATCGAGGATGGTGGCCTGGATGCCGCCATGGAGCACCGTGGGCGCGCCGCAGAGGTGCTCCGGCGCAATGTATTCGCATTCGACCGCGCGTTCCCCGGTGCGGCGGAAGCTCAGCTGGAGGCCGCGGCCGTTCTCGGCGCCGCAACCGAAGCAGGTGGGATCGCCGTTCCAGGCGAGGGGGCGCTCAGCGGTCATCGGTTGAGCATTCACCCGGGGCGCATTCACCGCCCACAATCATCAGCCCTTCGCCCCCGGGGCAGCAGATGCGGTAACAGAAGTCGACCAGCCAGCGGATGGCCTCTTCGTCGAGGCAGTAGCAGGCGTTCCCATCGATGGCGCCGCTGATGATGCCGGCGTCCTTGAGCACCTTGAGGTGCTGGGAGACGGTGGACTGCGCCAGGGGCAGCACCTCCACCAGGTCGCCGGTGACGCACGCCCGGCGCTTCGCCAGCTCGGTGACAATGCGGACGCGAGCCGGGTTGCCGAGCGCGCGAAAGACGGCGGCGGCGCGTTCTTCTTCTTCGGTGAGGCCTTCGATGTTCTTCATGGAGTCTGCCTGCGGCTATGATATCGGAAATTTCGGCAACTATCCCATTACTGGACAAGTCTCGGTTGGGGGCCCGACAATGAGCGGGCGCATTACTCCTAGATTAAAGCTCCGAGCGCGGGGGAGGCGGCGCACCGCTCGCAGACGGAAGGGGCAGTACGTGCAGTGCCCACACTGCGGCAGAGAAGTAATGGACAACTGGCAAGCGCTCTATGTCCACACGGATGCACGAGGCCGGGCCATTCATTCAACCTCCTACCAGCCCAAGATCCCCAACGGCATAAGTCGGACGAACGCTGAGGGCGAAGAGGAGGGCTATGCCCTCTTAGCCACTTGGATGGAATGTCCAAATGCGGAGTGCGCTCTTCCCATCATCGGAATCACGGGATACTACGAAACCGATGACCCTGAGGCCGAAGAGGGCAACGAGATAGACAGTTGGATCGCCTTTCCGCGCTTTGGCGAGACGGTCGTGCCTCCGGAAGTTCCGGAGGAGTTTGCCGCAGATCGCAGGGAGGCATCCGCCATCGCCGACATCAGCCCTCGGATGGCAAGCGTCCTTGTGCGGAACATTCTCACCGATCTGCTTGAGGCACAGGGGTACAAAGGCAGTCGGCTCACTTCCCAGGTGGGAGCGTTTCTTGCGGACAAGAATGTTCCATCTCGTATCAGGGTCGTGGCAGATCCTCTCCGCGCCTTAGGAGACTTCGGAGCACATTCGCTTCGTGATGAGAGCGGCCAGCGGATAGAAGTTGCCCCAGATGATGCGAAATGGATGCTCATCATCATCGACCGCCTGTTTGACCACTTCTATGTCGAACCAGAACGAGACCGCGTGGCCACTGAGGCGGTCAATCAAATGGTTGCTCGGGCAAAACGCGCCCCTCTTCGGAAACCTCCGCCATGATTGCGTTAGGATGGTGCCATGGAAGACAAGCAGACCACCCCGAAGGGCGCGGAGATCCCGGTCCCACGCAAGGTGGAGTGGGAGGCGGTGCTGGACAAGGCCGCCAAGCCGAAGGCGGAGGGCAAGCGCTCAACTTCGGGCAGCCCGAAGAAGAAGTAGGTCGAACCTTCCCCGGCGAAGCAAGCGAGCGTTGTAGCGCCACGCATACTCGTTCAGGTAGCCCTGAAGATGCTTAGCGGACACCGAATGGTAGACGCCATCGATTCCGCGCTTCAGGAGCGACCAGAAGCCTTCCATCGTGTTCGTGTGGACATCCCCGCTTACGTAGATGCGCTCTTTGTGGTTGACCCGCGCGTGGGCATAGCCGTGCTTGTCGAGATCCTTGTAGGACTTCAGTTCGTCGGTGTAGACGGTTGTGGCGGGAAGCACGTGCTCTTGAACGTGCTTCAGGAGCGTCGCCTTCTTGACGTTCGGGACCGTCACGGCGATGACCCGGCCACCGCGCTGAATGGCCCCAGCGACTGCCGTCTTGTTCGCGAGCGGGTCAACGGAGTGGGCCTTGCGAGCCTTGCTTCGGATCGATCCCCCGATCCACGTCTCATCGACCTCGACGATTCCCGAAAGGGGATCTTCGTTCTGGTCCATGAGTTCGGTCCGAATCAGGCGGGCCATGCGCCACGCGGTCTTGTAGGTGACTCCGAGTTCGCGCTCGATTTGTTTGGCGGAGATGCCGCACCGGGTGCTGGTCATGAGGTACATCGCGTAGAACCACAGGTGAAGCGACGTAGACGACTTGTGGAAGACGGTGCCCGCCGTCGGATGAAGCTTGTGAGAGCAGGCGATGCAAGACCACGACTGCCGCTGTTGCTTCGTGTCGTAACGCTTGAACTCGCGCTCCTGGCCGCATCGCGGGCAATCCGCGTGAACGCCGTCCCGGGAGTAGCGACGGCGCCACAAAGCCTCAAGGCAAGCCTCGTCGTCGGGATAGTCCCGCATGAACTCCATGAGCGAGTAATCCGATTCAGAAGAGGCGGCGCGTTTCGGGTTGGAGCGGTTGGCTGGCGGCATGGTTCTAACCTCGTGAAAGGATTGTCCCATGATTCGTTTGTACAGTCAAGGGATAGTTGCCGAAATTTCCGATGAAACGCCAGCAAAGGGGTTGACAGGGCGCGCGAGGCATCGTAATTTTGCGATTGTCCCTCATCGGAAATTTACGATTCAACCGGAAGGAAGAAGACAATGACCGCTCCCACCAACGAACAGATTCGCGAGGCCGTCTCGAAGGAATACGCAGACCGCGTGCGGGGCGTGCTCGCACGCGCCGAGGAGGAGATCCCGCTCGCCGACGCCTCGGGGTGTTGCTCCGCCCCGGCGCCGGCCGCCGCTTCCTGCTGCGGCGACACCACGAGCGACATCGAGATCACAAACATAGCGAAGCTCTACGCGCAGGAGGAGGTCGCCGACCTGCCCAGCACGGTGACCGACGTTGCCTTCGGCTGCGGCAACCCGACGGCCATCGCCGCGCTCCAGCCCGGCCAGGTGGTGCTCGACCTCGGTTCCGGCGGCGGCATCGACTGCTTCCTGGCGGCCAAGATGGTCGGTCCGAAGGGAAGGGTGTACGGCGTCGACCGCACGCCGGAGATGATCTCCCTTGCCCGCAAGAACGCGGCGAAGGTGGGCGCCACCAACGTCGAGTTCCGGCTGGGCGAGATCGAGAATCTCCCCATCGACAGCGACAGCGTCGACGTGATCATTTCGAACTGCGTGATCAACCTCGCGCCCGACAAGGATGCGGTCTTCCGCGAGGCCTTCCGTGTGCTGAAGCCCGGCGGCCGCCTGCAGGTCTCCGACATGGTGTGGAAGCGCCAGGCGCCTTCGGAGCTCAAGGCCGACCTGGAGAAGTGGGCCGGGTGCATCTCTGGCGCGCTGCTCGAGTCCGACTACGTGGCGAAGATCCGCGCGGCCGGGTTCGAGAACGTGACCTCGGACGCGAAGGAGTACGAGCTCGGCAAGGGACTGGCGACCACGAACGTGGTGGCGGTGAAGCCGGATGCCACCCTCGGTCTTGGCCGCTGCTGCTAGCTCGAATCCCAACCACGCTTCCCTATGAGGGCGCCGGTCGCGAGGCCGGCGCCCCTTTTCTTGGTTTGCGCCTGTGGGAGTCCGGCCTCCAGCCGTCGACGTCCCGGGCATGAGACGGGCCGGCGCGATATCGTGCGCTGGAGATGGTTCCTGCCAGCGAGCGATCGGCGGACGACGAGACCCGGGTGGGGCTGCTCTCTGACTGGCCGGGTCGCGAGAGGTACCGGCGCTTCCTGACGCGGGCACTGGCTCACGCCGTTGCCCCCACGCGGCGCAATTTGGCGTACTGGGCGGTGTGCGCGGGGACCCTGGCGCTGGAGCTGGTTCTTGTCGCCATCCTGCGCGATGGACACATCTACGACTGGGAGCAGGATGTCACGCGCCTGTTCCAACGGGCGCCGGGGCGCAACCTGATCTTCGATATCGCCAACTTCCTTACGAACACGATCTCGTGGCCGTTCGCGGCGCTCTTCGCCGCCATTGTGGGCGCGGTGCTGCTGGTGAGGCAGTACTCGGTGGCGTTCCTGCTGCTTCTCACCTTTCCAACGCACGTGCTCGCGCAGTTCCCGAAGGCGCTAATGGACCGGCCGCGGCCATCTTCCCTCTACGAAGGGATCGACGGCGTGGGGGGCTTTCGGAGTTTCCCATCGGGGCACGCGGAATTCGTGATTTCGTTCTATGGGTTCCTGACGTGCTTCGCGATCTCGCGCACTTCGTCGAGACCGGTGCGCTGGCTAATCGTTGGCGCATGGCTCACGCTGACCGCCGCGATTGGCTTTGGGCGCGTGGCGATGGGCCGGCACTGGCCAATCGACATCCTGGCCTCTTACATGATTGGCGCGGGGATCCTATCGGGGCTCCTGTGGCTTTGGGACGCGCTCAGGGCTGCTCGCGATGAGGTCTTGACAGGAGACTACCCACAGGCGCCCGGCGACCTTGCTACACTGGATCTATGAGCCTGGCAAGTATGCGCATGACCCTTCGTTCTTCGTTCCTGGTGCGTGAGATCCTCCTCGTCGGCCTCCCCATCGCGATCTTCCTGGTGCTGATGGCGATCGTGGTCCAGGCCGCCCCAACGACGTTCGACCGTGACCTCGGCGGGCGGCTGCAGGATATTTCGTGGGGCCCCTACGAATCCGCGCCCGCCCTCGTTTCTGATATCGGAGGGGGGGTGTACGGCTTTGTCCTCCTTCCCGCCACAGCAGCGGCTTTCCTTGCCTGGCGGCGCCAATGGGCGCTGCTTGTGCCACTCGTGGCGGTCTTCGCATTGCACTTCGCCGCCATTTCGCCCAAGACGTTCATTGAGGCCTATCGGCCTTCGCCTGAGTTCGGCGTAGCGGGCGCGGGAGGGCTGGAGAGCTTCCCAAGCGGCCACGTTGAGTGGGCGACTTCGTTCTACGGGCTGCTGGCGTACATGGGCTGGCGCCAATCACAGAGGCGCATGCGCTACGTGATCGTCGCCGCCTACGTGGGGATCGTGGCCTTCACGATGCTGTCCCGCATCGAGCTTGGCCGCCACTGGCCCATCGACACGCTGGCCGGAGCGCTCGTTGGCCTTGTCGCCCTGAGGCTGCTTATTGGCCTTCATGCCCTCACAGCGCGGTGGACGTTGCGCTCCCCCGTGGCACTTCCCGCTGAGGTTTTCCCCGGGCACGGCAGTCTGACCACCTAGACGCGGCTCCCGGCCGCCGGGCTGTATAGTCACCCGGAGCGAGCCACGCGTGCGAATCGAAAGACTCGATGTAGACATCCGGGTGCGAGACCGGCGGGGGACCGCTCTCCGGGGCGACCATTCGCTCCGGCCGGGACCTGCCAAACTAATCGCGCCATTCTGCGCCGCCGTGCTCTTCGCGCTGACATTCTGGGCGCTTGCGCGGCCGCCGGGGGAGTTCGACGGGGAGCTCCTCGCGCTCTTCCACCCGCTCGACTTCGGCCTGTTCGATCCTGTTCTCTCGGCGGGGAGAGCAGCGACCAGCATCAGGATCACGCTGCTTGTCTCGCTCCTGGCGGGCGCGGTCTTTGTGGCAAGGCGGAATTGGCTTGAGACTGCCGTCATTGCTGTGCTGCCTGTGGGCCTGCTGGCGTGCTGGCTGCTGGCCTGGCTGGTGGGCCGCCCTGGCCCTGATGCGAGCCTTACGGGGGACAGCGGCTCCTTTCCCAGCAACGCGGTCGCCTACGCGGCGCTCTTCTACGGCTTCCTTGCGTTCGCTCTGAGTTCCCTTGTCGCTGGAGCATGGCTGGGCGCGGGCCGGGTGTTGTGCCTGTTCTTCCCCGTTGCCGCCGGGGTGTCGCGGTTGTGGGCGGGCGAAAGCTGGATTGGCGATGTCACCGCTGCCTATGCCCTTGCCGGGCTCCTGCTGTCCTTCCTCGTGCCGGCGTATCTCGCTATCCGGCCTGACCTGGCGGCCCTGCCGCTGGTGCACGCGGCCCCCGTGCCGCACGACGAACCTGAGGCTCACGCCCACGCTCTGACCAGCACCGTCCTCTTTCACGATGGTGTGGTGTACAAAGTCTACAACCCCGGCTTTGTACCGCGATTTCTCTACTGGCTCTCCTTCCAGTCACCCTTTGGATACGCGAACAACCCGGTGGCGCTCAAAGCGGCGGTCGAACGGCGGAACCTCGCCCGGAGCCTGACCGCCTACTGGTATGGCGAAGGCCGGGTGGCGCCCGCGATTGGCGTCTGCACCGTGGATGGCCGGCTGGCGATCGCGAGCGAGTACGTGGAGGGGGGCGAGCCCGCGGATCACCACCGCGCCCGGGAGTTCCTGCTGGATCTGTCGCGCCGGTTCGACGCTGCGGGGCTGCCGACGTGGCAGATCGATCCGCGGCAGCCCCGCAGCCTCGGCAACGTGTTGGAGAGCGCGGACGGCGGGCTGCTGATAATCGACCTCGAATCGGGAATGGTCTCGCCGCTGGCCTCGCCGCGGGCGTGGTGGCGCGCGATTCGGCGGGCCCGGGTGCCGATCTACGACGACGTCTACTTCGACGTGACGCGCGCCTACGTGGAGCGCGAGCGAGAGCGGATGCTGGAGCGCATGGGTCCCCAATGGCTCGCCCGGCTGGAGGAACAGCTGGCCGAAGCGGAGGCGGCCTCGGACGCGTGGCATGGCATGGAGCCGCGCCTGTGGAGCCGGGCGGTGAGGAGTGTCTATTCCGGGTTTGGCCTGCGCGATATCCGCGCCCATGTGGAGGCAGCGCGCGAGCGGGGCCGGGACGCGGCGATGGCCTGGCTGGAGACATCGATAGACCGGTGGGTCGAAGAGGGCCGTTACACCCCGGAGGCAGCTGAACGGGCGCGAAGCAAGGCCCAGGACCCGGGAGTGCAGCAATTGCTGCCGCACTTTGGAGTTCACCTCGTCATCGGCGTCGTCCTGCGGTTCCCATTCGGCAGCATTGCCCGCGTCACCTACACGGGGGGCAACCTGCTTGCGGGAACGGTGGCCTTTCTGATCAGGAGAGCGAGCTGGAAGCAGCTCCGGCGCACGCTCTCGATCCATTCACCACTCGTGCTTCTTATCGCGGCGATGCCGGGGGTCGGGACCTTCTCCTACCTTGCCTCTGGTCCAGGGCTGGGGAACATCGAGCTTCTCAGGCTCGCCCTTGATGGTGTCGGCGAACGCGTTCCCGGCCACCTCTATCGCAGGCTGGGCTTTCGGCGGATCATCGCCCGGCCCGCGCAGCAGCCGGGTGGCGCCGCAGCGCGCCGCGTTGGCCGGGACGTCCTGTGATGATGCGCCCCCGCACTTGCCAATTCGCTCAAATGTTCTACAATCCCCCCTCGTGACCACCGGCCGTTCGCCCACTCAGGCCTCAACCCCCAGTCCTCAGTCCTTGACCCCTGCCCGGCACGTCTTGCGCGATACCTTCGGCTATTCCGAATTCCGGCCGGGGCAGCCTGAGGTCATCGCGGCTGTGCTGGCGGGGCGCGACACGCTCGCGGTGATGCCCACGGGCGGGGGCAAGAGCGTCTGCTACCAGGTCCCGGCACTCCTCTTCGAACACGGCCTTACCGTCGTCGTCTCGCCGCTGCTGGCGCTCATGAAGGACCAGGTCGACGCTCTCCGCCAGGCAGGCGTGAATGCGGCCGCGGTCAACTCCACCATGTCCCGCGAGGAGCAGGCGCAGACCATGCGCGACGCCGCGGCGGGGAAACTGCGGTTGCTCTACGTGGCCCCCGAGCGCTTTGGCGACGGCGCCTTCATGGCGGCGCTGCGCCAGCTCCGTGTGGCGCTGCTCGCCATCGACGAGGCGCACTGCATCTCGCAATGGGGGCACGATTTCCGCCCGAGCTACCGTGACCTGGGATCGGTCAGGCCACGCATCGGAAACCCGCCTATCGTCGCTCTGACCGCCACTGCTGATCCCGAAGTGCGAGCCGATGTCGTGGCGCGGCTGGGCCTGCGCGACCCCGAGGTGCACGTCGCCGGCTTCGACCGCCCGAACCTGCGCTTCGACGTGGTGCGCGTAAAGAACCAGAAGGAGAAGTCCGAGCGCATCGCAGAGAAGCTGCGCGAGCTCAAGGACGAATCGGCAATTGTCTACTGCGGCACGCGGAAGAAGGCCGAGGATCTGACGGACTTCCTCCAGCGCCAACGCATCTCCAGCGCTCGCTACCACGCAGGCATGGAGGATCCAGACCGCAAGCGCATCCAGGACGCCTTTGCGCGCGACAAGCTGCGCGTGATCGTGGCGACGAACGCTTTCGGCATGGGCATCGACAAGCCCGATGTGCGCATGGTGCTCCACCACGACCTGCCGGATTCGCTGGAGGCGTACTACCAGGAGGCGGGCCGCGCGGGCCGCGACGGCGCCCCGGCCGAGTGCGTGCTCTACTTCGCCCCGCGCGATCGCTCGCTGCGGGAGTTCTTCATTGAGTTGCAGCACCCCGAGCCTGCCACTGTGGTCGATATCTACCGCGTCCTGGTGAGCACAGGCGGGCAACGTGTGCACATCCGCGAAGTGATGAAGAGCGACGACGAGCCCGGGGTGAACGCCGCCATCCAGGCGCTTGCGGATTCGGGGCTGGCGGGACGGAGCGGACAGATGGTCTGGGCCGTGCGGCTCGACGGCGAGGACGACATCGACCTCGAAGGGCTGGAGGCCCACCGCCAGCACGCCTACAGCAAGCTCGACGCCATGCAGCGGTACGCTGAGTCGCTCACCTGCCTGCGGGCGCGCATCCTCGACTACTTCGGCGACGAGGGCCACGGCCGCTCGTGCGGGAACTGCGGGCCATGTGTTGCGCCCCCGCGTGGAGCGAGTGCTGTCGATGAAGCGGGCGAGGCGCTGTTCCAGGACCTGCGGGCAGTGCGCAGGCGCTTCGCCGAGGCCGAGAACCTGCCCCCATACGTCATCTTCAGCGACGCCACGCTACGCGACATGGCCGCGCGACGCCCCCGCACGCGGGCGGAGATGCTGAACGTGAGCGGCGTGGGCCAGGTGAAGTTCGAGCGCTACGGCGAGGCCTTCCTGGCGGTGACGCGCGCGGCTTCCGGTGCGCAGCTCGCTGCAGCTCCTCAGTCCGCCCCGCAGGCGCCGCTGCGCGACCGCGAAGGGAGAGCGCTTCCTGAGACAGTCCGGCGCACGTGGGAGCTTCTCCGTGCCGGGCTCGATATCCCCGAGATCGCCGCGCAGCGGGGCGTGAACGCGAGCACCATCGCCACCCACGTTGCCCGGCTTGTAGAGTGCGGCGAGATCGAGGACGTCTCGCGCTGGGTGGACGAGCTCACGCTGGCGAAGGTACGGACGGCCGCCGGGGGTGGACCGGTGGGCGCGCTTGGTCCGCTCAAGGAAGCCCTGGGCGATGCCGTGAGCTATGAGCAGCTTCACATCGCCCGCGCCTGTATCAATCGCGAGTTGGCCCACTGAGGCTTCGCGCCGGGTTGCGCGGAACGTCCGGTCATGCACGATGAACCGGTGGCAGACCGTGCGCGGTGGCGGAAGTTGGCCTGGATTGCGGCGGCGAGCGGCGTCCTGGCGGGACTTGCAGCGATAGCCTTTGCCCTGGCCACCAACTCGTCGAGCGGCCAGGCGGACGGGCTCACCTACCGCGCCTTCGCTCCCATGCTTGCCAACGATGAGTACCACGCGCCGGTGACAACGACCGCCACGGCGACCGTCACGACCACTCCCACGGCGACGGCGACCACCACGCCGGGGAACACCCTCACAATGCAGGCCGGCCGGGGCTACATCTTCGAGCCGCCCCAGGTGACCACGGGCGAGCGCGACGTGTGGTGGAACGGCATCCAGTTCGTGCCCGACACGGGCGTCCTGATGAAGAAGCTGGGCACGTTCGGGAGCTTCGCCGAAGTGGGCGAGCCGCCCCGCGAAGGGTATTCCTCGTCGATTGTCGAGCCGGGGCCGGGCGACGCTATCGCCTTCAAGCTGCGCCCCGAGGCGGGTACGGGCTACACGCCCTTCGCCGTCATCTGGGTTCACCCTGACTCGCCGGTGTCGTCCGGTGGGCACCCTATCAAGTTCTCGTGGCGCTACTACCCGGGCGAGCCATGCGGCGGAACGAAGGCGGCGATCGTTGCGCTACAGAAGTCCATGGCGGGCGGCTACCAGTACATCACCCTCCAGGGCTCGGGCGACATGACCGGATGGAAGATCGTCAGCCTGCAGGTGAAGCCGTACACGTACCTCTTCCCCGCTGGCTGGGTTCTCAACGGCCCGGCCGAAGTGCGTTCGGCCACGGCGCAATTCGCTCCGCAGGCGAACGCGCTCTGGTGGTCGCACCTTCCCACCTGGAACATGGGCGTCGACAACGACGCCGAGCTATACAACTGCGAAGGCACGCTCGTTCAGACGTTCGACGACGGGCAGTAGGGCGGGCGCCCCCGCCCGCGGTAAGTTTGCCTTTCCCTCGCAAGAAGGCCGGGAGTTCCTCCGCTTCGTATCATATTACGAAAATGAAGCTGGCTAATCTGTGGAAGGCCGTACTGCTGGCGCTCGTTCTGGCGACAGCGGTGATGGCTTCGTGCTCGGGGGGCAACGGTTCCTCGCCGGCATCACAAGCAACCGTGGACCCTGCCTCCATCGATCCGCTCAAGCTCATCTACTGGGACAGGCTGAACTTCTACGGCGGCGTGGTCCCGGAAGAGGCGCAGGCGACCTTTGATGCGATCGCCGCCAGCCGCGACCTCCGCTTCGTCCCCTACCTGCTCGACCTGGCAGTGCTCCCCACGCCCTTCGACGGCCCGGTACACGAATTGCTGCCTGGCTGGATCGGGCCGATGGGCGATTTCGGCACGTTCAGCTGGATTGAGCAGCAGGGCTATCGTAACCCGGCGGACGACGCTCCCCAGTACCTTGCCTTCAAGCACCGGCTCTTCTCGACTCTCGACCCTGCGCTTGGCGCCTTCCTCGACCCCGGAGCGCCGCGGGCCATCTCCGCGCAGGAGGTCTTGTGGGGCGGCGTCTACGTGGACGGCATTCCACCGCTCGAAATGCCCCGGATGGTCACTCCGGCGGAGGCGTCCCTGTGGATCAGGGGGAGCGACCAGGTCATCGGCATCTCGGTGAACGGCGACGCACGCGCCTATCCGCGGCGCATTATCGACTGGCACGAGATGGTGAACGACACCGTGGGCGGGGTCCCCGTCTCGCTCGCCTACTGCACGCTCTGCGGCAGCGCCATCCTCTACGATGGGCGCTACGGCGGCGAAGTCCATCGCTTTGGCACCAGCGGAATGCTCTACCGCTCGAACAAGTTGATGTACGACCGCACCACGCGGACTCTCTGGGAGCAGTTCAGCGGGGAGCCCGTTTGGGGCGAACTGGCGGGCAAAGGAATCCGCCTGAAGGTGCTGCCGGCCACACACACCACCTGGGCCGAGTGGCTCGCTGAGCACCCTCACACGAAAGTGCTCGACATCAATACCGGCTTCGACCGCGACTACGGCTCCGGTGTCGCCTACGCTGGCTACTTCGCCGACCCGCAACTGATGTTCCCCGCTCCCAATCGCTCGGGCCCGCTGCTGCCGAAGGATGTGGTCTTTGCGGTGCGGCTTGGCGAGGCGCTCACAGCCTATCCGGTCAAGCTGCTCGCGGAGCGCGGATTTATCGAGGATCGCATCGCGGACCGCGACGTGGTTGTTGTTGCCACGGCCGATGGTAGCGGCGGCCGCGCGTACGACCGCCATGGGCTGGAGTTCGTCTCCTTCGATTCGCGGAAGCGGACCCTCAAGGACTCTGCCGGCCGCGAATGGCGGGTGACCGAATCGGGTCTGGAGGGCCCCGGGGGTGACGAGCGCGAGCGCCTCCCCGGACACAACAGCTTCTGGTTCTCTGTCCTCAACCACACCCGCGATGGGCGGCTCTACGGGCAATAGAGCCGCCGCGGCTGATAGCCGCGGCGGCTCCATGCCGGGCCTGTCCCGTGTGGGAGGAACGCCCGGTTCGTGTTCCTACGTTGCCGCTGCGGCCATCTCCGGGATGGCGCCGATCTGGGACATCAGCGAGAGCGTGTCGAACTGCACCCACTCCTCGGCAACGCGTCCCCTGTCCAGGCGCGAAATGAAGATGACTTCGCCCGACACGGCCTTTCCCGATGCGGGGATGCCCATGAACGGAGCCACGTGCTTCCCGCTGTAGGTCCACCGCGTCACCACGAAGTCCCCTTCGGCGATCTGCTGGTCGATCCGCACAGCCGGGTGGAACGTCTCGAGGTAGGTCTGCATGGTCTGCCGGTATCCCTCGCGCCCAGAGGGCACACCGGGCAGCGAACCGTGATCCGCCACATCCGGTGCGACCAGTTCGTCTATCAGCTTGAGGTTGCCCTGCCCGAAGCCTTCTTCGAGCAGGCGGCGCACGATGGCCTTGTTCTCTGTGGTTGACATGTCTCTTCCCCCAAATTGCCAGTAGGCATTGGAGATGATATGGCAATTCGTCAAGTCTTTACTGTACAATTGCATCTACGCAAACCAATGGGTCAATGTAGGACCCGTTACGGCTTCCCGGGCAGCCCCATAATGCGGCTGACGATGGGGTCCCTCGCCCGGTCGGGGAGGAGAGAAGCGAGCGCCAGTTGCACGCGGGCATCGTTCCCGATCAGGTAGCGTGTCTTCGGCCGCCTGGCGGTGAGGGCGTGAGCGACAGCCCTGGCCACGCGTCCCGGCGGAACCCCGCGCGCGGCGGCGTCCCTGGCCGCCTGCCGAACGGCCGCGATCGCCGGATCGTAGAGCTCGCGGGCACGCGGCGAGATTCGCTGCTCCAGTTCGTCGGCGGCCGCCTGGCCCTTGTCCCAGATCGGTGTGGCTATGCTCCCCGGCTCCACGATGGAGACCGGGATTCCCCACGGCCGCAGCTCGATTCGCAGGGCATCGGCGATTGCTTCGAGCGCGAACTTGGAGGCGGCGTAGGGACCGATGAATGGTGTCGCCAGCCTGCCGCTAATGGAGCCCATGAAGACAATGCGGCCGCTACCCTGCCGGATGAGCGGCATGAACGCCTGCGTGACTGCCACCTGCCCGGTGACGTTCACTTCGAGCTGGCGCCGGAAGTCCTCCAGGGGCAGGAATTCGAGCGGGCCCGCCACGGAGATCCCGGCGTTGTTCACCAGCCCTCCAAGCCCTGAGTCGCCCGTCGCCTCCACTGCCTGTTCTGCTGCCCGGGCAATGGACGCTTCGTCCGTGACGTCGAGCTGCACCGGGGTCAGCCGCTCGGAAGCTTTGGCGCGCAGCGCCTCGCCGTCGGACGGTTTGCGCACGCCCGCGAAGACCTGCCAGCCCATGCGGTCGAGGCGGAGCGCGCATGCCCGCCCGATTCCCGTTGATGCGCCGGTGATGACAACGCTACTTGCCTGGCCATCCATTTCTGGTCCTCCTTCGGCGGCGACGGTCACCGGAACGAGACCGCCGCGTCGTGGATGAACTGGTCCAGGTGCTCGATTCGGCGCTCGCCCCGGCCAAGGTTGAAGTCGGGGATGATCACCTCGTCGACGCCCGCCTCAGCGTA
>CAYYYI010000035.1:0-6396 GCA_964475735.1 uncultured Anaerolineaceae bacterium | reverse complement strand
CCAGCGGCGCGCCGTCGAGCCGGTAGTAGCGGCCTTCGAAGCTCAGCCGGGAGTGGTCGAACAGCCCCCGGACTACCTGGCACGCCTCCTCAAGCCGGCGCAGGCGGCCGCCCACCGTGTGGAAGGGGATGCCATAGGCCGCGTGCTCGTTCTCCTGCCAGCCCGCGCCCAGGCCGAGCACCATGCGCCCGCCGCTAATGTTGTCGATCCCCGCGGCCATCTTGGCCAACACGGCCGGGTGGCGGTAAGTGTTCCCCGCCACGAGTGAGCCTATGCGGACGCGGGGAACGGCCGCGGCCAGCCCGGCGAGGGTCGTGAAGCATTCGTTCGTGGGTCCGCTGACGTCCTCGGCGTTGGGCATGAAGTGGTCGGCGTACCACACTCCGTCCCAGCCGGTGGCCTCGGCGTGGCGGCAGAGGGCGAGCGTATCGGCCCATGCGTTGGCGGGCCCGGGCCAGAAGCTAAAGCGCATTGCCTTCGTCACTGCCTCAGGCCTGCGCCGTCTCGAACGCGGGGGCGAGGCCGATAGCGCCGTCTTCGGCGAGGGCGGCGAGGTCAGCCTCGCTCAGCCCGAGCTCGGCCGAAAGCACTTCGGCGGTGTGCTGCCCCAAGAGTGGCGAGGGCACCATCTCGACCTCCGACTCGGAGAGATGGATGGGCGGGGCCAGCAACTGAACGTCGCCATTCACCGGGTGATGGAGTGTGCGGACCATGTTGCGGGCCTGGAGATGGCGGCTGTGGAGGATGTCCTCCGTGTCGTGGACGGCGCTGCAGGGCACCCCCGCCGCGGCGATCGTCTCCATCGCTTCGAACTTGGTGCGCTGGCGGGTCCAGCTGGCGATCTCCTCGTGGAGGATGTCGCCGTGCTGATGGCGGTCGCGCACCGTGTGGAAGCGTGGGTCGGCGCCCAGTTCGGGCTTGCCGATGGCGGTGATGAGTGCGTCGAACATGCGCGTGTTCACGCACATGATGTAGATGTAGTCGTTCGGGCCGCCGGGGGCGCATTCGTAGATGTCGGTGGGCGAAACAGTGCGGTTGCCGCGGCGCGTGATCGGGCTCGATCGGTACTCGCGCTGGGACATCGGCTCGCGCATGAAGCTGGCGATGGTTTCCTGCATCGCGATTTCGACCATCTGCCCCTGGCCGGTGCGCTGCCGCTGGATGTAGGCGGCGAGGATGCCCATCGCGCAGTGCATCCCTGAGCCGGTATCGGCGAAGGTTGCGCCGGGCCTGGTCGGTGGCCCTTCGGCCGGGCCGGTGACGCTGAACGCGCCGCCCGCGGCCTGGGCTACCATGTCCATGCACTTGAACTGCGCGTAGGGCCCGTGCGTGCCGAAGCCCTTGATGGTCGCGTAGATGATTGCCGGGTTGGCGGCCTTCAGCACGCCGTAGCCCAGGCCCAGCTTCTCCATGGCGCCGAGGGTGAAGTTCTCGACGACCACGTCGAACTTCGGCAGCAGGTCAAGGAAGAGCTTCCGGCCCTTCGACGTGCCGAGGTTGATGGCGACGCTGCGCTTGTTGTTGTTGAAGCTCATGAAGTAGAGCGAATCGTGGTCAGGCCCGGTAGTGTGGCGGCCGGGGTCGCCCACGCCGGGCAGTTCCACCTTCACGACGTCGGCGCCGAACCACGCGAGGTACTGGGTCGAAGTGGTGCCCGCCTCCCACTGGGTGAGATCGAGCACGCGCATGCCATCGAGCGCGGGCATAGAGAACCCCCTGCAGAACTGCTGTTGCGCAGTCTACTCCGCTGCACCCGGAAGCGGGGCAGCCGGACGCGGGACGGCCGTGCGAGCGGACGGCCCGGCTACGCGCTCAGCCGCAGGGACGCCGCGGGCTCAGGGATCTCTTCGCCGGCCAGCAGAGCGCACTCCACCCACCCTTCCATGGCGTCCCGGAGCATCTCCAGGGCCTCCTCCACAGTCTCTCCGGCCGTAACACACCCGGGCAACTCGGGCGCTTCGGCCAGGTAGCCCTCGACATCGTCCCCGCTTATCACCTTCCGGTAAGGCCGGGCAACAATCTCCTGCACGCGGCGCTCGCGTTCGTCCATCTCCATACTCGCGCTCCTTCTGCCCCAACGGGGCGAGGCTCCTGCGGCTACGGGGCGGGGTCGAGCAGGCCCTTGAGCCCGTACTTCTCCACGGGACCGATGGCGATGATCTCGTAGAGCCCCAGCCCCTTGCGCTTGCCGATTGTGACCTCGGAGATCTGCTGCACATGCAGGTTCGAGGGGTCCATCGGGCTCTCCTTCGCCAGGTCGTACTCGACGCCCTCCACCTCGTCCGGACCCACCCACATGCCGTGTCCCCACTTCGGGTCGCCGTAGCCGATGCCCTTCATGAGGAAGCTGTACATCGGCTTCACCGTCATCACCGACTCTGCGCCGCTCTTCGGCCGGAAGTAGAGCTTCGCCGACTCCAGGTGCCGCGTGCCGCTGCGGAAGACAAGGTCGTGGTCGACAGCCGTATCCTCCTTCGTGCCCTCCGGGTACGGCTTCATGATCACGCCCGACTCATGCCAGCGCGTGCCGTCGGGGTATTCGGAGACCGTGAAGAGCACGCAGAGATCATCGAAGTGGCAGGGGGCCCAGTTCCAGAAGAACTGTGGCGGTTCGGTCGGCGGCGCGCCCCGCAGATCCCGCCCGCCAACGTTCCGGATCCCCCACGAGTGGTCCCTGGTTGCCCACCAGGGGGTCGAAAGGTCGAACGCCTTCCCGTCGAGCGAGAGCTTCCCGGTCCACGACCCGTGCTGGGTCATGCGCGTGTAGTCCATGGCGACGTTGTTGCCGGTGCGGCGGTAGAAGTGCGCCTCTTCGACCGGCACGGCGCGCGCTTCGAAGACGAGGTCGCCCTGGATGCCCCACTTGTTCTTCGCCACCCTCAGCCGCAGCTTCCGGTAGGGCTCGACGACCTGAACGCTGATCGGCCCCACGCGCGTTTCCATGCGGTCTGTCCCCAGGGCCCGGGAAGCGCGCACGCAGCGCTGCTTCCCCTGGTAGACGACCGCGATGGCCGCGTCCATTACGCCCAGGTTCGGGTAGCAGCCCATGGCGACGGCGAAGTAGACCGAGCCATCCCGGCTATAGCCGTTGAAGAAGTAGCGATCGTAGAAGTTCTTGTCGCTGGTGAACACCGAGTCGAATGTGAACGGCGTCTGGTGGATGAGGTACTCGTCGGCCGGGGTGAGCATGGCGTTGGCTCCGGTTGTTTGGGGCGAATCTAACGGTGGGCCGGGGCGCGGTCAAAGTCGCGGAAGCGGCCCGCAGCCGCCGACTGCGCTACTCTCCGGGGGTGAGTGACGTCTTCGACGCGCTGGTGGCCGAGTACCCGGCCTGGTGGATCGACTTCCTGGGCGAGCACAACCACGTCGGCGGGATCGACGCGACGCGCTGGTTGCTGGAGCGCAGCGGCCTTCGCCCCGGCGCGCGGATGCTCGACTGCGGAGCTTTCGTGGGGGCCGCGGCGCGCCTCGCGGCCGCGGAAACCGGCGCGGCCGCCGTCGCCATGGATTTAAATGTTGATTTCCTGGCCGCCGGGCGGGCTATGCCGGACGGCCAGGAAGTTGCCTGGGTGGCCGCCTCGACGGCGAAGCTGCCCTTCCGCGGAGGCGCGTTCGCCAGCGTGTGGAGCCTCGATAGCATGATTGCCCCGCGCGAGATGACCCGCGTGGCTGCTTCCCCCGCCACCATCTGCGTGTGCTGCGAAGTGCCTACCGACGCCCGCGGCGGGGTAGAGGCGTTCATCGAGGAGTGGACCGCGCTCGGCTGGGAGATGCGGGCGCACCGGCCAATGTCGCTCGACGCCCTCCAGACCTGGCGGAACGCAGAGGCCGCCATGGTCGCCCACCGGTCGCGCTACGAAGCGCGCTACGGCAAGCAGGGCTACCTGGGCCAACTCGACCTGTTGGCAATGCTCGTCCAGTCGTACGAGCGGAACGAACAGGGGCACGGGCTCTTCGTGTTCGGGCGGGGGTGACCATGCCCCTGCACATCCGCGCCCGCCCCGGCGACGTGGCGCCCATCGCACTGCTCGTGGGCGATCCCGCGCGCGCTTTCCGCATCGCCGGGGAGCTCGAAGGCGCCCGAACCTACAACGAGAACCGTGGGCTGCTGGGATTCACCGGGTCGCACAGGGGAAGCCCCGTCTCGGTGCAGACGACGGGGATGGGCGGCCCCTCGGCGGCGATCGTGGTCGAAGAGCTTGCTGATCTCGGCGTGCAGACGGTCATCCGCCTCGGGACCTGTGGCGTGATTGCACCCGGCGTGAATGTGCTCGACATCGTCATCGCCACCGCGGCCGTGGGCGCCGACGGCACAACCCGCCAGTACGTCAACGGGGACGACTTCGCCCCCGCCGCCAGCTTCGCGGTGACGCAGGCGCTGGTTGATGCATCAGCCAACGTGACCCGGACGTGCCACACCGGTCTGCTCGTCTCGCAGGACGCGTTCTACCGCCAGCCCGAAACGTGGGAAACGTGGCGCGGCCGCGGTGTGCTCGCCGTCGAAATGGAGGCCGCGGCCATCTTCACCGTGGCGCTGCATCGGGGCCTGCGCGCGGGCGCTGCCTGCCTCGTTGTCGATGACGTGAGCGACCGCACCTCGTGGGCCAGCGATGAGGCGATTGCGGCCGCGACCGGCGACCTCATTGCCCTCGGGTTGGGCGCCGCCGCTCTCCTGTCCTGACCGGGCGCGCCTATTCGGCGGGAGGCTGCTCTTCCTTCGGGCCCGCAAGCTCGGACCAGATGAGCCCCGCCAGCAGGGCCACGACCATGAACCCGAGAGTGACCCCTGCGACGATGCTGAGCGCGTCGCGCCAGTTGTCCTGGCCATCGGTCTCCGTTCCGCGCCAGACGTTCAGCCCGGTGAGCACAAGGGCCACGACAAGCAGGACAATCCCGGGGGCAGCTGCCTTCCACCGCCGCCCGTCAACGAGAAGCCCCAGCGCGATCCCGGCGGAGGCCCAGAAGGGCACCGTCATCGGCACCACCCAGTCGCGGTGACTCTCCCACGAGGCCCGGGTCTGGAACGCCAGCGCCGTCAGGCCAAGCGCCAGCACGAGGCCGAGCAGCCAGCCACGGTAGCGGAGATGGAGGTCCTGTGCGGAGGTGGCGGGGCGCGCGGGGATGCGCGAGCGGTCGTGTAGCCACCCGGTCTTTTCGGCTTCTGTGGGCGTTTGGGCAGTCAGATCGGCCATGGGGTCCTCGGGCGCGGCTCGCGGCCGCAGTTGTGCAATATTGGCGAGCCCATGATGTCCGGTCGCCGCCGCACCCGCAACATCGCGCCGCGGCGGCGCGGCCGCTACCCTAGGCTCATGGCTCCCCCTGCCGCGGGCGACACAGCGCCCGTCCTCACGCTCGACACCCTGCCCGCGCCCGCGGACCTGCGCGAACGCCTGGAAGTGCTCCGCGACCCCGGCGGAGCGCACGTGGTGGTGCTGCACGCCCCGCGGCCGGGCACGGGCGCCGAGGCCTATGCCGGGGACGACCTGCTCTGGTTCGAGCGGTTTCCTCTGCCGCTCGTTTTCGCCTTCGAAGGGATGATTGCCGGCTCGTGGCTGGATGTGGCCCTCGCCTGCGACGTCCGCGTCTGCGATGAGACGAGCACCCTTGATCTTGCCCTCGTGGGCGAGGGCTACGCGCGGGAGCGGCAGCGGCTGCTCGGGGGCGAGGGGCTGCCCTCCACCCTGCCCGCGGCCGCGGCGTTCGAAGCCGGGCTCGTCTCCCTTGTCGCCCCGCCGGGAGGTGCGCTTGAGCGGGCAACACGGCTTGCCGGGGTGATAGCGTCGCGCGGCCCAATCGCGGTGCGGCTGGCAAAAGAAGCCGTCTGGCGGGGGCTCAAGATGGACTTCGAACAGGCCCTCCGCTTTGAGACCGATTTGACCTTGCTGCTCCAGACCACCAAAGATCGCGCTGAGGGTGTCCGCGCCTTCATCGAAAAGCGCCCACCCCAATTCACAGGTGAGTAACGCATGATAGTCCTGCTCGAAGAACCCGAAGCCTGGTCGCTCATGATGCTTGCCAGTGCTGTGGCCATCGACAACGCCGGCCTTTCCGACGAGGCGAAAGAGGCCATCCGCCGCTGGCGCCTTGAGTGCGACGAGAAAAGTCCCGCGATGCAGAAGCTGACAGAAGAGATCAACGCCGCCCTCAACGCCCGGCTCGACGCCAAGTTCTTGCGCCGCGTCAAGCTCCACGGCGGCCGCGCCGAAACGGTGAGGAAGTAGCCATGGAAGTCCGCTTTACAGACGACGAACTGGCCGAGGCGTTCAGCGTCATCATCAACCGCATTGCTGACGGCGCGGGGCTACCCGACAAGGACCGCGCCCTGCTCAAGCGCTGGCGAAGCTCGAAGATGAAGCTCGGCAGCGACGACATGAGCGACTTCGCGCGCAAGGCGAA
>CAYYYI010000034.1:1577-21373 GCA_964475735.1 uncultured Anaerolineaceae bacterium | reverse complement strand
CCTTCGTCACAGCTTCGTCACCGCCGGGATCACCTTCGTTGCCATCGCCTCGATCGTTCCCGGGTGCTCGACGCCGATGACCGAGCCGAGCGCGGCCTGGACGCCAATCTCGGCGAACCTTGCCAGCCGCTCGACCTCCTGCCCGGCGCGTTCGCCGTTCGCGCCGGGGTCGAAGCGCGTGACGATCGTCTTCTCGATCGTCGCCGGGTCCCGGCCTTCGCGCGCGCAGTGCTCGTCGAGGATGCCCAGCAGACGCTCCGTGCTCTCGGGGTCCGTCCCGCGCACATTGCAGGCGTCGGCGTAGCGCGCCACCAGGCGGAGCGTCTTCTTCTCACCGCTCCCGCCGATGAGAATGGGCGGCCGGGGCTGCTGCACCGGGCGCGGCGAGCATAGTGTCTCCTCGAGTTGGAAGTGCTTTCCCACGTACGGTCCGTTGTCGTCGCTCCACATCTGCTGGCAGACCTGGATAGCTTCTTCCAGCATCTCGAATCGCTGCCGGAGCGGCGGGAAGGCGAACCCGAGGCCAAAGTGCTCGCGCTCGAACCAGGCGGCGCCGATGCCCAGCCAGGCGCGTCCCCCCGAAAGCACGTCCAGCCCCGTGACCTGCTTCGCGAGAAACCCCGGGTTGCGATAGGTCACGCCCGTCGCCAGTACTCCCAGTTTCAGCCGCGTGGTCTTCGCCGCGATGTACCCCAGTACGCTGTAGGCCTCGAACATCTCGTTTTCGGCGGGGCCCACCACCGGGATCTGGAAGTAGTGGTCCATCACTGAAAGCCGGTCGAAGCCCGCGGCGTCGGCACTGGAGGCGATCTCCGCGATCTTCGCTCCGAGCGCGGACACCGGGACGCCGTAGGTGAAATTCGAAAGGTGGAGACCAAGCTTCACGGGGCACTCCTTCGCGCCAGCGAGTGGGCGCCCTTCACTCTACCAACCCACGTCCCCCGTGGCGCGATCAGGTCCGGCCTACCCCCGCCCGGCGCACCCGTGCCAGAATAGCCCGGCGGCCACTCCGGCCCCGGAGGTTTCCTCGATGCTCTCGTACGTCGATCGCGTTCAACTTGTGGTGAACGACCAGGAGGGCGCCGCCCGCCTCTGGCGGGAGCTCTTTGGCGCCGAGCCCGTGGGCCGCAGCGAGTGCCGCTTCCAGAACGCGCGCGTCCTCACCGTGAGGGCGGGCGCCAGCGAGTTCGACTTCCTCGTCCCCGCGGGCCCTGGCCCCGTCGCTGACTGGGCCGCGAAGTGGGGCGAAGGACTCTACGGCGTGGGGTTCTCCACCCCCGATGTCACCCGCATGGCCCGCCACTTCCAGGTCCAGCGCGTCCCATTCACCGAGGAGAACGGCCGCCTCTACATCGAGGCCTACGACTACGGCATGCCCACCGTCATCTGCCCCGATCGCTCCCGCGAGATGGTGGGCGACATCCGTTTCGTCTACGAGGTCACGAATCCTGTCCCCGACTGGCAGCGCGCCGCCGACACCTATACTCGCGTCTTCGCGCTCGATCCCTCCCGCTTCTGCCCCATCGAGAGCGAGCTCTACGGCTACCGTGGCACGCTCACCCTCTTCAACCCGCCCGATCGTCTCGACCGCGTTGAAATCACCCAGACGTGGGGCGATGGCGCCATGAACCGCTTCTACGAGAAGCGAGGCCCCTCGCTTTACATGTGCTACATCGAAGCAGACGACGTCATCAAGCTGGCCGAGCGGCTGAAGGCGAATGGCGTGCGCTATGCCCACTCCGAGGCGCGCGCCGAAGATGCCGGCCTGTTCATCCACCCTTCCGGGCTGTACGGCATGCTCATGGGCGTCAGCCGCACGAACTTCGCCTGGACCTGGTCCGGCCGCCCCGAACTCGCCGGGCCGGGAGCCCCCGCGGGCCACTAAGCGCTGGGAGCGCTTGGGCCTCAGCTGTCTGTCAGGCCGTTCCGGGCTGCGAACGTGGCCGCTTCGGCACGGTTCGCCACACCCGTCTTGTCGAAGATGTTCGACACGTGGCGAATTACAGTGTTCAGGCTGATGACCAGCTCATCGGCGATCTGCTGGTTCGTTAGCCCGTTGGCCAGGAGCCGGAGAACCTCGACCTCGCGTTCCGAAAGCCCGGCCGGGTAGGCTGGCTTTACCCGCTCGCCTGCCGGTAGGGTCGCCAGCAGTCGCCGCGCTTCTCCAGCATGGTGGGGGATCTCCAGGGCGTCGAACGCTATTGCGGCCTCCCGGAGCAGTTCGCGCGCGTGGGCAAGTTCGCCGTGGCCACCACGAGCCAGGTGCGTGCGGGCGCGGTCAACCTTCGTGTGGGCGAGCAGCGGTCCCGCTCCGAGCCGCTCGTTGAAGGCGTCAGCAGCGTCGAAGTGGCGATTGGCCTCCTCGAACCGCCCCATGGTTGACGCCAGCAGCCCAAGGTACCGTGAGGCCGACCCCATGCATGCCGGCGAACCGTTCACGGTCACCGCATGGTTCGCCTGCGGAACGAGATACGTGCCGAGCGTCTCCGCCAACCCTGTCTCGCCCACTGCAGCGGATGCCTGCGCCAGCATCGCCACGACGTAGGTGCGGCTCGCCCGGTCGGAAAACGAAGCGATCTGTGCTTCGTCCATCTCATTGATGATGGCTCGCGCGACCGCGGCGTCGCCAGTGTGAGCCAGGATGAAGGCGAGGCAGACGCGGATAGCGAGCGACGCTTCCCGCTCGTGGCCTGCCCGGTAGGCCGGCTCAAGCTCGCCCAGCCGCCCCTGTTCCCAGCGGAGGAGGAACGTGTGCGCCGCGAGCGCCCCCCTCGTCCACGAGGTTCCGTGTCTCCGCAGCACCACCTGCATCTCGCCGTTCAGTTCTTCAGCACGCGAAAGAGGGCCAGAAAGCAGCGCCCGCATGCTCCGCAGGATCAGCGCGTGCGTCGACTGCATCCCCTGCTGAAGCTCCTCGGCAAGCCTGGTGTGGGCCTCAATTCCCGCGTCGACCGCCTCAATGTCGCCCAGGAGCAGCGAGTCCTGCAGGTGGTCGCACTGGCTGGTCACCTCCAGCTCCCGGTCGCCCAGCGTGCGGGCCAGCTCCACCACCTCCCCTACGGCGGTGCGGCGCGACTCCAGCTGCTCGGGCGGCCAGGCGATGTATGCATTCCGAAGCGCGAATGCGAGCGCCTGCCCATCGCCCAGCCGCCGTGCCATGGCTATGCTCTCCTCCCGTACGGGCGCCGCCTCCTCCCACGACGCCGTCATTGCGCGCTGGCACGCCAGCACCGAAAGCAGCGCCGAACGGCGGGTACTGTCACCCGCGCTGGTCAGCCCCAGCGCGTCCTCAACGAGCGGGATGAACTCCTCGTTCGGGATGAGCAGCCCGAACACCGAAGTCGAGAGGCACGCCCGCGCCAGCAATTCGGCCTCGCCAGCAGCCCGGGCCTCGCGCGCGGCAAGCATGCTCAGCTGGTCAGTTCGCGCCATGTCGCCAGCCTTGGCGGTGGCCGTGGCCAGCGCCAGCAGCATCTCGCACCGCCGGTTGCTGTCCTGCTGGCCGGACTGGCTCAGCGCATCGAGGACGGACTCGTAGTGCCGCACGGCGTCCTGGTAGGCGAGCTGCTTCATCGCGTTCTCAGCAGCCTGGAGCGCGCAGCCAATCGCCCTCTCCAGGTCTGCCTTCCTGCCGCCGAGCAGGTAGTGGCGAGCGACCTCCCCGGCATGGTCGGCGGCGCGAACGCCATACAGTTCGTCGAGGCGTCCGGCTATCTCCGCGTGCAGCGCCGCACGCCGCGGAGCGCTCAACCCCGAGTAGATCGTCTCGCGCACCAGGGCGTGATGGAACCGGTAGCGCCCTTCGCCCTCCTCGTTCACGAGCCCGTATGCGGTGGCCTCGTCCAGAGAATCCGCCAGCACCGCCGGATCGGTTTCAGATGCCGCACCCAGCGCCTCGTAGGCGAACGGATCGTCGAGCGCCGAGGCCACCTGTAGCACCCGCTTCGTCTCCGCCCCCAGGCGCCCGAGGCGGCTGGCGATCACCTGGCGCACAGTCTCCGGGATCCCCTGGTCACCTGACCATGGCTTCTCCTGGGCGAGGTCGCGTCCCTTGACCAGGAGATCGTGAATGGCCTCTTCGAGGAAGAACGGGTTGCCGCCCGTGCGTTCGCGCAGCGACTCCGTGACACGCTCCGGGGGCTCTGCGCCCGCCAGCTCCCGGATTAGCCAGCCCGTCTCGCCGGTGGAGAAGCCACCGGGGTCAACCTGGACGCAAAGCCGCTCGCGGATCAGCGTGGCCACGCAGTCCGTCAGGGCGGGCGAACGATCGGCCCCTGTGGTGCGGCAGGTCGCAGCTACGAAGAGCGGCGCCTCCGGGAGCCGCCGCGCAAGGTGCTGAAGGAGGAGCAGGCTGTCGGCGTCTGCCCAGTGCAGGTCATCGATGACGAGCATGATCCCCGGTTGCCGCGTGTGGGCGGCGTTGACCAGCAGGCCGGCGACGCCCTCGAACAGGCGATAGCGCTCATCCCGGTTCAGCGCGGGGCCAGCCTCGATTCCCGGCGCCCGTTCGAGCAGCTCCGGCGCCAGGATGGCGACTTCGGCCGCGCCCCGGCCAAGTTGAGCCGCAAGTTCCGCCGTGGGGCAGATCCGGATGTACTGGCGGAGGATCTCGCTGAACGGGAGATACGGTGGCGCCCCCTCGGACTCGAACGCGCGCCCGGCCAGGACCAGCCACCCCCCGGCCGCCGCCCGGGTGGCCGCTTCGGCGACGAGCCGCGTCTTGCCGATCCCCGGTTCGCCCGACACGAGCGCCATGTGCCCGCCCCGGACAGCCGTCTCGCCGAGCATCGTCTCGAGCGCCGCCAGCTCGCGTTCGCGCCCCACGAACGGCCCGCGGTTGGCCACCACCCGCAGCGGATGCGTGGCCCGGCCCGGCTCTGTGCGTGTCATGGTCTCACCCGGACTCCGCCCCGCTGGATTGCCGGCGATCGGGTGGGCTGGTTCACGGGACGGGCGCCCGGCGGGCTGCGCACCCATTGGGACGCAGTCCACCGTCTGACCGGAGTATAAGACTTCCGCCTCCCGTCACGGCTGGCGGAACTAGCTCTTGTCGATCACCATGATCGTCATTGCCGTCGCCAGGAAGCCCGCCACGGAAATGATGATCTGCGGGTCGGTGAAGAGTATCTGGTCCGGCGCATCGGCCTTTCGCGGACCATCGAGGAGGAGCAGGTAGCGGAAGAGCGCGAACCCCACGAACGGCAGCGTCGCCGCCATGGCTCCGTTGGCCGGCACATGGGCAGACTCAATCGTGTAGAGCGCGTAGCTTAGCAGCGCCGCCGCCGCGCTGACGATGAGCATCTGCTCGAGGATGTCGTGCGTGTACATGGCCAGCGCCGGCCGGTGCTTTGCCGCCCCCGGCCCCAGCTGCCGGTACTCCGACCATCTCTTCGAGCTTGCGAAGAAGAACGCTCCGAAGCTCGTGCAGACGTATAGCCAGGGGCTGATGTCCACGTCGATGGCCGTCCCTCCGGAAATGGCCCGCCCGATGACCCCGCTGCACAGGATGAGCACGTCCAGTATCGCCACGCGCTTCAGGCCGTATGAATAGGCCGCCATTACTACCGCGTACCCGGTGACAATAGCCCCGGACACCAGATCGAGGGCGAACACGGGCGGGATTGCCACCGCCACCAGCGCCGCCGCCGCCAGCCGCGCCGTTCGCACGGAAAGGGCACCGCTCGCGATTGGCCTGAACTGCTTGCGTGGGTGAAGCCGGTCGAACTCACGGTCCTGTACGTCGTTCAACAGGTAGGTGGCCGACGAGACCAGGCACCAGAGTCCGAAGAGCGCAGCGTTCCGCCACAGCAGCGGCCACCAGCTCCCCGCGTCGCCCGGCTCCCAGGCCTCGCCCGCGCTGAAGGCCAGCGCCGCGAACACGAGCCCGTTCTTCGGCCACTGGTACGGCCGCATCGCCGAAAGCAGGGGCGGCAGCCTCGATGCGCGAACCGCAACAGCCGCGTCGGCGGTCATGCCGGCTCCTTCGTAATGGCGGCCCATTGCCCATGAATGGCTGCCACCACGTCCGAAGTGACGGCTTCGAAAACCGCGTTATGGGCGCCGGCGGCGGCCCACACCCGCTCGAAGCGCTTCAGGCTCTCGTCGACCACCACGTCGGGCGGGTGCAGATGCCCCACGGGCGCAACGCCTCCAACGTCGAACCCCGTGATCTCGCGCACTTGCTCCGGGGCGCCCATCTTCAGCTTCTTCCGCCCTATGCCCAACAGCTCCGCCAACGCGGCTGTGTCCACCTGACGGTCGCCCGCCACCAGCGCGATAGTCGGACGGCCATCTGCAAGGAAGAAGAGCGTCTTCACAATCTGCCCAAGCTCGCACCCCACGGCATTGGCCGCGTCCTGCGCGGTGGCCGTCGTCCCATTGAACTCGACAATCTCCGAAGGCAGCCCAAGCGCCTTCAGCGCGGCGCGAACACGGTCCAGCGGTTCCATGGCCGGTAGCGTAGCGTGCCTCGCGCATGAGGACACGTCTGCCGGGTGGGTGGCCCCATCCTCCGGCCTGTACAATCCCCCTATGCCCCGCGTGCGCGCCGATGTGCTGCTGGTTGAGCGTGGCCTTGCCGAATCGCGGGAAGGCGCGCAGCGGCTCATCATGGCCGGGCGCGCGCGTGCCGGCACCGCGAAGCTCGTCAAGCCGTCCCAGCTCCTCGCCCTGGACGCCGACGTCTCGGTCTCCGAACCAGAACGGTACGTCAGCCGCGGCGGGCACAAGCTTGAAGCCGCCCTTTCCGCCTTCAACATCGACGTGTCCGGGCTGCGCTGCCTCGACCTCGGCGCCTCCACCGGCGGCTTCACCGATTGCCTGCTCCAGCACGGGGCGGCATCCGTCTTCGCCGTCGACGTTGGCCGCGCGCAGCTTCACCAGCGCCTGCGCGAAGACCCCCGCGTCACCCTCTTCGACGGCACCAACGCGCGCAATCTGCCCGGGCTTCCGCCCATCGATTTCTTCGTCGCCGACCTATCCTTCATCTCGCTGCGCAAGGTGCTGCCTTCGCTCGCAAGCAGGGTTGCGCCCGGCACGCCCGGCGTCGTGCTCCTCAAGCCGCAGTTCGAAGCCGGCCCCGCCGATGTCCCCCGTGGCGGTGTCATCCGCAACCCCGCCGTCCGCGAGCGTGTCCGCGACGCGTTCGCCGCCTGGGCGCGCGGGGAGAGCTGGACCGTGGGGCGCATCATCGAGTCGCCTGTCGCGGGCGGAGATGGCAACATCGAGTACCTCGTGGAGCTTGCCACGCCCGGAGGCGAATGTTGCTGAAGCGCGTCGTCGTGTTTCATCACCCCCACAGCGAAGGGGCTGCCATCTTCTCCGGCCAGTTCGCCCAGGAGCTCGAACGCCGCGGCGTGCAGGTGTTCGTCGCCGATGCCTGGGAGCAGGCCGCCGCCGCACACATTGAGCTCTCCGACCTCGTCGTCTGTATCGGCGGCGACGGCACCGTGCTCCGCGCCGCCCGCGTCACCGTGCCCCACGCCGTGCCCATCCTCGGCGTCAACATGGGGCGTCTCGGGTTCCTTACCGACCTCAGCCCACGCGACCTCTTCAACCGCATCGAACGCGTCATCGCCTGCGACTGGCGCCTCGAGGAGCGGCTGATGGTCCGCAGCGATGTCTATGACGGCCCGGACATCCCGGTGCAGGTCTTCCATGGGCTGAACGATGTCGTCATCAGCCGCCAGGCGCCGGGGAGGCCCATCTATGTCGATGTCCGCATCGACCAGGCGCTGCTGGCTGTCTACCGTTGCGACGGGATCATCGTTGCGACCCCGACCGGGAGCACGGGCTACTCGCTCAGCGCGGGCGGGCCCGTCCTCGCCCCTACCGAGCACCACCTGGTCGTAACCCCCGTGGCTGCCCACCTTGCGCTCGCCCGCTCTCTGGTCCTCCAGCCCGAATCCGTGGTCGACCTTCGCGTGACCTCCGACCACGGCGCCATCCTGAGCGTCGATGGCCAGGAGGACCTTCCCGTACGTTCCGGTGTGCGCGTCGCCGTGCGCCAGAGCGAGCACATCACCCGCTTCGTACGCTTCACAGAGCCGGCCTCGTTCTACGCCGAGCTCTCAGAACGGCTCGAAATGCAGCTCTCCAGCACCATGGCGCACCGTGCTTGAGCGGCTCATCATCACGGACTTCGCTGTTGCCCGGTCGGTGGCCGTGGAGCCCGGGCCGGGCCTGAACGTCTTCACCGGCGAGACCGGGGTCGGCAAGTCGCTCGTGGTCGATGCCCTGGCCTTCGTTTTCGGAGGGCGGCGCGGCCGCGAGGTTGTTGCCACCGGGGCCGATCGCGCCGTGGTAGAGGCTACCCTCGCCCTCGACGGCGCCCGGTTTGTCATCGAACGAACCGTCGGGCTCTCGGGCCGCACCGCCGTTCGCATCAACGGCGCGACTGCCACCCTCGAAGAAGCCCGGGCCCTCGGAGAAAGGGCCGTCGACATCCACGGCCAGTCTGAACAGTTGGCCGTCCTCCGGCCGGCCGTGCAGCTGGACCTGCTCGATGCCTTCGGCGGCCTCACGCCGCAGCGGCACAGCGTGGTATCGATCGTGCGCGAGCTTCGCGACGTCAGGCGCCGCATCCGCGCGCTCGCCACGGATGCCCGCGAGCGCGAGCGGCTCATCGAACAACTGCGCTTCGAGGCGGGCGAGATCGCCGCCGCCGCCCTCTCCGAAGCCGAGGACGAAGCGCTCAGGCAGGAGCATTCGCGGCTCGCCCACGCCGGGCGCCTCATCGAAGACGTCGAGGCTGCCCTCACTGCGCTGGATGCCCCGGCCACCGGCGAGGCCGTGCGCGCCGTCGCAGACCTCGCCGCCCGCGACCCCTCTGCCGGCGAATTGGCCGACCTTGGCCTGCTGCTCGAAAGCACCGCCGCCGACCTTTCCCGCGGTCTTCGCCGCTACCGCGACGCCATCGAGGTCGACCCGGCCCGGCTCGCCACGGTCGAGGAGCGGCTCGACCTCATCGCGCGGCTGCGACGCAAGTACGGTGAAACCGTCGCCGAGATCATCGCCTACGGCCGCGAAGCGGAGGCGCAACTTGTTGGCCTGACTGAGGGCGAAGAACGAATCGAAGAGCTCGCCGCGCGTGAACAAGACCTGCTCGCCAGCCTCTCCGCGGAGGCCACCTCGCTATCTCTCGCGCGAAGGGCGGCCGCCGCCTCGCTCGTCCGTGCGCTGGGCGCGGAGTCGGAGCGCCTGGGCATGGGCGGCGCGAGCCTCGCCATCGGCTTCTCCTGCGAGGACGACCCCGGGGGGCCCGCCGTTCCCCTCCCGGACTTCGAGGTTGTCGCCGGCTCTGAGCCCGCCGGGCCGCTCGCCGAGCGCTTCCCCCGGGCATTCGCTGAATCGGGCGTGGACCGCGTCGAGTTCCTCGCTTCTTTCAACTCCGGCGAAGCGCAGCGCCCCCTCGCGGCTGTCGCCAGCGGCGGCGAGACATCCCGCCTGTTGCTCGCCCTCGCCACCGTGCTCGGCGCTGCCGCAGAACCGCGCACCGCAGTCCTCGATGAAGTCGACGAAGGCGTGGGCGGCCGCGCTGGTGGGCTCGTCGGCGAAGCCCTCTCGCGGCTGGCGGAGCGCCACCAGGTGCTTTGCGTTACCCATCTGCCCCAGGTTGCTGCCTACGGCGCCCGCCACTTTGTGGTCACCAAGCAGAGCGACGGCGGGCGAACCTGGTCCGAACTGGCCGAAGTCACTGGCGAAGCTCGCGTCGAGGAGCTTGCCGTCATGCTTGGCGGCCCCGGAGAAGCCAACCGCGTGGCTGCGCGCGACCTCATCAGTGTCGCGACGAACAGAGACTCATCGAGGGTCGCTGCGCGGGCATAGTGGCTGCGGGCCACGGGTGACTTAGCGCCGGTAGAGCCGTGAGTAGGCCTTGAACACGAGCGGCTCGCCCGCCTCGCCAATCGCCGCGCCCGTAGTCCCCGCTCCATTCGTGAACTTCACGCCGCTCGTGAAGGGCTCACCGTCCGCGTGCACAACGATTTCGAACCCGGCAGCCAGCGGCTCTGCCAGGGCATCAAGCTCGCCGTCCTCTGCCGCACTTCGCTCGCAGAGTACGGTTGCCGGTTCGACCATTACCACTTCGGCCGTGAAGCCACGCGGCGCGCGCACCTTCACGGTGACACGGGCGATGCTCTTCAGGTGCTCCCACGGCACAACGACCTTGATGGGGAACATCGCGTCCGCGCCTTCGCCGCGAAGCACGGCAACGGCGCTCACAGCGGTCGTATGGGGGACCGCCTTCGATCCGGAAACAGGTGCGGTGATGATAACCATGGCAGACGCCTCCACATGGAGCTTGCCCTTCCGGCAGCCCGGCGGTCGTGTCCGTTGCGGAGGTAGACCCGTGGCTTTGCGTCGCTGGCTTTCGCCGGCTTTGCCGTTATCGGAGGCGTTGCGTCAACTGGTGACGCGTTCATCCAGATTGTAGCCCGGCCCGCTGCGAAGCGGGCGTTAGAACGATGTTAGAAGTGACGGTGCTCGGCCGCCCGGGGTCTCCGCTCAGGCGTAGCGTTCTTCGCGCCAGGGGTCGCCGTACATGTGGTAGCCGTACATCTCCCAGAACCCCGGCCGGTCCCGGTCGAGGAACTGGAGCCCGCCCACCCACTTCGCACTCTTCCAGAAGTACAGGTGCGGTATCACCAGCCGAAGCGGCCAGCCATGCTCCGGCGCGAGCGGCTTGCCATCGTGCGTATGCGCGAACATCACCCCCTCCTGGAGGAGGTCGTCGAGCGGGATGTTCGTCGTGTAGCCGCCATAGCTGTGGGCCATCACGTACTTCGCCTCAGGCTTCACCTTCAGCGTGTCGTAGAGCGCACGGAAGGGGATTCCTTCCCACGTGTTGTCGTACTTGCTCCACGTCGTCACGCAGTGAATATCGTTCACCTCGCGCGCCTGGCCGAGGGTGTTGAACTCCTCCCACGTGAACACCCGCTCCTCATCGACAAGTCCCCAGATATGGAAACGCCACTTCTCCAAATCAATACGGGGGACACTGCCGTAGTGCAGCACCGGCCAGCCTGCGGTCAGGTGTTGGCCGGGCGGCAGCCTGAGCTTGCCGTCGGCGCGGATCTCCCGGGTGGGTGAAAGCATTGGCTCTCCTCGGAGCTACCTTGCGGTCCTTTCAGCGTACCTGCAGCCGCTCGTTCGTATCAAGACATGCGCCGTTCAAGACAGGCGCCGTTGGACGCCGGGTCCGGCGGTGGCCGCTCTTGCAGTTGTCCGGCTAACGTTGCATACGTTGACACAATGCTTTCCGAGCGGAAGAACCCGCCCAACCGATGCTCTGCATCGACGCATCCTATGGCCCACGCGCAACGTATCGGTTGCAGAACGGGTCAAAGCCAAACCAACTTGGGGGGAAAACTGCAAATGCCTGACAACTATTGGGACCGCTACTGGGCAACCAGGACGAACCGCCGCCGCGTCCTTGGCGCGGCGGGGGCGCTCGGCGCCGGCGCCGCCGGCCTCGCGCTCGTCGGCTGCGGCGGCGACGATGACGACGACGCCGAAGCCACCAACACGCCTTCGGGCGGCACAACACCGGGAACCACTCCCAAGGCCACCGAGGCGCCCAAAGACCAGCCCAAGATCGGCGGCACTATTCGCTATCCGCTCGAAGGCATGTCCTCGGGCGACCCGCCAACCCTCTTCCCCTACGAGAACCTGACCTACCTTGCCCAGCACCCGGCCTCGCTCCACTACAGCCGCCTCGTGCGCGCCAAGAACGGCCCCGACGTTGATGGGAATGACTTTACTGTGCTTGAAGGCGATCTTGCCGAGAACTGGGAGCAGCCCGACCAGCAGACCTACGTCTTCACCCTGAAGCCCAATATCCAGTTCCACCAGAAGGCGCCCATGAACGGCCGCAAGGCCACAGCCCAGGACATCGCCGCGAGCTACGGCGCCTTCCTTGAGAAGTCCCAGAACGCAAGCGGGTGGAAGGCGATTGTCGACAAACTGGAGGCGACCGACGAGAAGACCATCAAGATCTCCCTCAAGTCACCTTTCGCGCCCTTCCTGACCACCCATGCATCCAGCACGGAGGCCTTCTGGTTCATCCCCGTCGAATCCATCGATGGCGGCCAGGCCAAGACCAGCCCGGTTGGTACCGGGCCCTACGTCTTCGATAGCTACGAAACCGGCGTCGCCATGCGCTGGAAGCGATTCGCCGAGTTCTACGACAAGGACTACGCCCACTACGACGCCGTCGAAGGGGCAATGCTTAAGGACCCGCAGCGCATCATCTCCGCGCTCCAGGCGGGAAGCTTCGACTTCTCGACGATGTCTGGCGTTGTCTACACCGACGCCCACAGCAAGCTCGACCCGAAAGGGACGGAAGGATTCGAGCTTCCCGGGTCCATGGGCGGCTTCTGGTTCAACTTCGACAACAAGCCCTGGCAGGATATCCGCGTGCGACAGGCGCTCTCCATGGCCATGGACCGGGCCGCCCAGGTCAAGGTGCTCGACCAGACGGGCAAGGGTAATGCCCACTCGCACTTCGCGGCATCTCTCGCGCCGTACTGGATGTCACCCATCGATGGGAAGGAATGGGGCGATAGTGCCAAGTACTGGAAGAACGACCCGGCAGAGGCGAAGAAGCTCCTCCAGGCCGCTACCGGCTCCGATACGTTGAAGATCAAGATCATCGCCAACATTGATCGCTACGGCGAGGCGATGAAGCAGAACGCGGAGCTCATTCAGTCGGTAATCAAGAAGTCGGGCTTCGAGGCTGAGCTCGAGTACATGGAGTACGGCGCCTACATCCAGTCCATCTTCCTCGGCAAGATTCCTGCCGGTGCGGTTGCGTGCGGGCCCCTCATCGGCTCGCCGCGCGATCCCGACGACCAGTTCATGCGGAATTATCACTCGAAGGCCGCACGCCACAACTGGGGCGGGACGCCTATCGCCGAGCAGGCGGAATTGGATGCGATGTTCGACAAACAGCGCACCATCATGGACCTGAAGGAGCGCATCGCCTATATCAAGGACATCCAGCGCAGGATGGCGGTCGTCCAGAATGTGGTTCCCTACACCGCGACCAACAACTTCTTCTACGCGCAGCCCTGGGTGAAGGGGTACTACCACAAGTCCGGCTACGCTATCCACGTGGAGGCCATCATGCGCTCGTGGTTCACCGACGACCGGATCAAGAAGGGCTAGCCATCGGGGAACTGCCGCTTTTCCTGGCCCGCGGCTCAACAGCCGCGGGCCAGGTTGATGAGAGGGAATCGCATGTTCCAGTACATCATCCGCCGGCTGGTCCTGATGATCCCAACGCTCATCGGGGTTTCGCTGCTGGTGGTGTTGTTCATCAGGCTCTTGCCCGGCGATGCGGTCGACATGCTGATCGCTCAAACCGAGATCCAGGGCATGGACCAGTCGTTCAAGCAAATGGTCGACGAGAGGCTCGTCAAGGCCGGCTTTACCGATCCCGGCGTTGCCCCTCGCGAAGAGCGCGTCAAGATCCAGAACGAGCTGATTGACGCGCAACTCAAGAAGGACGGCATCGACCCCGCTACCGCCACCGCCGCTCAACGCCAGTCGGCCCAGAACGACCTCGCCCGCCAGGCCTACGGCGACCGCATTCGCCGCGACATTGGACTCGACAAGAACTTCATCGAGCAATGGTGGGATTGGACAAGCCATGCCGTCCGGGGAGACCTCGGAACCACACTCCTTGGCGGTCGCAGTATCAACGATGAGCTGCGCAGGCGCATTCCGGTCAGCACGGAGCTCGGTGTTCTGGGCATGTTCTTCGGCGTTCTCATTGCTCTTCCAACCGGCATTGTATCCGCGGTGAAACAGGACACCTGGATCGACTACGCATGGCGGAGCACGGCGATCGCCATGCTCGCGCTGCCCTCGTTTTTCGCCGCAACCCTCGTGATCGCCCTGGCAGGCCGTTGGTTCGACTACTCATTTCCGGTCTTCTACAGGCAATTCTGGGACGACCCGAAAACCAACCTGGAGATGGTTGTGATACCCGGGTTCATCCTCGGAACGGGTCTGTCCGGCAGCCTGATGAGGTTGACCAGGGCCCAGATGCTTGAGGTGCTCAGGCAGGACTATATCCGCACCGCCCGGGCCAAGGGGCTAGGCGGCTGGCCCGTCACGATGCGACACGCTGTGCGAAACGCACTCATCCCCGTCGTCACAATCATAGGCCTGCAGGTGCCCGTGCTCATCGGCGGCTCCCTTGTGCTCGAGCAGATTTTCGCCATTCCCGGCGTTGCTCAGTACCTTTTTCTCGCTATCTGGCAACGCGAATACCCGGCCATTATGGCCATCAACATGATCGTGGCGCTCGTGATCATGGTGTCCAATTTGGTGGTAGATGTGACATATGCCTATCTCGACCCCCGGGTGCGCCTGGCATGACCGAGGTTCTGAATGGCATCTCTTGAGACCACCCTGACCGATGATTACTTCCGTGCGCCCGTGTCTTCCGCCCCGCTGCGGGCCCTCCGCGGAACCTGGCGATTCATCCGCCGCAAGCCCCTCGGCGCGTTCGGGGCGGCCGTCCTTATCCTCATCATCGTTGTTGGCGCCTTCTCGCCGTGGATCGCCACCCACGATCCGACAGACGCCGACCTCGCCGCCATTCTCGAAGGCCCGAGCACCAGCCACTGGTTCGGGACCGACTTCAACGGACGCGATCTCTTTTCGCGGATTGTCTATGGCGCCCAGATCACCGGGCTCGTTGGCCTCGGGACTGTGATCCTCGTCGCCTTCATTTCGCTCATCGTTGGCGTCACCAGCGGGTACTTCGGCGGCAGGTTCGACTTCGGCATCCAACGCCTGGTGGATGTCTGGCTGAGCTTCCCGGCCATCTTCCTCATACTCACGCTGGTGGCGGTCCTCCAGAGTGGCTCCACAAGCGGCTTCTTCGGTCTCGGGCGCGGCCCTGAAATCGGACCAAACCCCAACAACGGCGATTGGTTCTGGTACACGTTCCCGCGGACCACCATCGTTATCCTTGCGCTCGGCGTCGTGCTCGCCGGGGGTGCGTCGCGGGTAGTGCGCAGTGCCGTGCTGGCCACGAAGGCCAACCCCTATGTGGAAGCCGCAGTCGTCCTTGGTGCAGCTCACCCTCGCATCATCCTGCGGCACGTGCTCCCTAACATCATGCCGACCGTGATCGTGCTATCCACCCTGCAGCTGGGTACCGCCATCCTCGCTGAGGCGACCATCAGCTTCCTGGGCGTGGGAGTCACAAACTTCCCTACCTGGGGGCAGATGCTCTCCGGGCGCACGCGCGATCTCGCGGAGACCAACCTTCACCTCGCCCTCTTCCCCGGCATGGCCATCTTCTTCGCCGTGTTTGGGTTCAATATGCTCGGCGATGCCCTCCGCGACGTCCTCGACCCGCGCATGCGCGGCTCAAGGTAAACGATCCTTGCTTGACACCGCCCCGGGCCGTCTTACGATCGCCCCACGTGCCCGTTGCACATGGAATGGAACGGCAGCGCAAAGGAGCAACAATGGCTGATCTACAGAGTTCGGCGGAACAGTTCGCCAAAGACCTCATCGCCCAGAATATCGCAGGGCTGATGGTTGCTTTCACTCCCGAAGGCATGGGCAAGGCCATGGCCATGCAGGCCCAGACGGCGGGCCAACCCCAGCCCACCGCATCCGAGTTCGAGGTGAACCTCCTCGGCCAGGAAGGCGACGACCACCTCGTCGACCTCGTCATGAAGACCGCCGACGGTGACCGCACCATCGGCACGAAGTGGCGCGACGTGGCCGGCTCCTGGAAGGTCAACGACATCGGCGTCAAGTAGCCGCCGCACTCCTGACATCTGCTGCACAGCCGGTAGGCCGGGCTCAACGTCCCGGCCTATCGCCTCTCCGTACGATCCGCGGGTACGATCACACCAATGGCATCAATCACCGGCGCCAAGCCACTGCCCCTGCACAGCCGCCTCAACCGTTTCGTCCGCGTCGCCTGGACCTTCCTCGGCGTCTATGTGGGCTACAAGCGCATCCAGCGCAAGAAGCGCATCACGCCCGAAGAGCGTGAGCGGCTCTACTCGGCGCAGCACCTGCGCAACGCCGAGCATATCTACGCGCTCGCGACGCGCATGCAGGGCCTTCTTATCAAGATGTGCCAGTTCATCAGCAGCCGCGCCGATGTGGCGCCGCCCGAATATGTCGCGGTCCTCAGTGCGCTCCAGGACCAGGTTCCCTCGCGCCCCTACCCGCAGATCCGCGCCGAAATACGAAGCCAGCTCGGAGAAGACCCGGCCGTCATCTTCGAGGAGTTCGCGACAACGCCGATCGCCTCCGCGTCACTCGCGCAGGTGCACCGCGCGCGCACGCGCGACGGCCGCGACGTCGCCGTCAAGGTCCAGTACCCGGGAATTGAGCGCGTCGTTGAAACCGACCTCCGAAATGTCGGCATCCTCGTCTGGATCCTGGCGAAAATCGAGCGAAACTTCGATTTCCGCGTCCTCTTCAACGAAATGAAGCGGTACATCCCCCGCGAACTCGATTTCGAGCTCGAAGGCCGCAGCGCCGAACGCATCGGCGCCGACCTGGCCGCCCGCCCCGACGTCCGCGTGCCGAAGATAATCTGGGAGCACACCGCCCGGCGCGTCCTCACGCTCGAGTTCATCGATGGCATCAAGATCTCCGACGTCGACCGCCTGCGCGCTGCCGGGATCGACACCAACCGCGTCGCCCAGATAATGACCGAAGCCTACTGCGAACAAATCCTCGTCAACGGCTATTTCCACGCCGACCCTCATCCGGGGAACCTGCTCGTGCTCCCCGGGCCCGTGGTGGTGTTCATTGATTTCGGCCTTTCGAAAGACCTGACCGACGACTTCCGCATCGCCTACGCGCGCCTCACTACCAGCCTGCTCAGCCAGGACGAAGGCGAGATGGTGGAAGCCTTCCGTGCTCTCGGCTTCCGCACGCGCACGGACGACCCTGAGACGCTCGTTGCGCTGGGGAAATCCTTCCTCGAGTCGGGTGGGCCAGAGAACAAGCCTTACGCTGATGCCGAGGTCATGCCCGAGGTAAACGCCAGGCTTGCCCGGATCCTGAAGGCCAACCCGGTCACTCACGTCCCGCCCGATATCCTGCTCATCTTCCGTGTCCTTGGCTTGATGAGCGGCCTGCAGAAGCGGCTCGATAGCACCGTGAACGTCTTCGAAACCATTGGCCCGTACGCACAGGAGCAGGTAGCTGCGCATCCGCGCCTTGCGTCCGGGGGTGCGACGGCTTGAGGGAATGAAGCTAGAGCCAGTTCCAGAGGAACCCCACCTGCTCGCGTGCGAGGTAAGCCAGGCCGGCCGCCTCGCCGGCCACAAGGAGAGCCAACGCCGACACGATGAGGTTTCCTGTCAGGCGGCGGCGCCGGTCCGCCAGCTCGGCAAGTCTCCGCTGCCGCTCGATCTCCGCCTTGAAGAAGACGCTGTCGTATTCGATCCGGAGATTCGGCTTCGAAAGCACTGCGTACGCCTCGTTGAGCTTCCCCAACGCGTCGACCGAAGTCTCGTCCACGTCGGAGCGTTCGGCAAGCTCCGCCGAGAGCCGCGCATAGGCGTTGTCGATGCCCATCAGATCAGCGGTTGGCGGCAGGTTCAAGATCGAGTAGTAATCGACGATTTTCGCTTCGGCCACGTCGTACCTCTACAGGTAAGAACGGCACTTGTCCCCGAAACTAGAGGGTCAGCGTGGCAATCTAGGCCCTGGTGATCCCACGCACGTAGTACTCTATCTGCCGGAGTGCCGCATCCCGGTCCAGGGGCTGGGTTCCGAACAGGTACGCCAGAATGAACGTGGTTAGTATCCCTGTCAACGCGGCGGCGCATGCCCCTACGTCATCCTGGACAAACACCCCCTCATCCATCCCCCGCCTGAGGATGTCTTCGAGTGGCCTCCGCACGCGCCCTGCCAGCCCCTGGGACAGGACCTGCATTGGCGCCCCGCCCAGCCCGATCACTTCCAGCAGCACCAGCGCGATCGTGTCCTCGTTCGCAAAGTAGTAATCCAGGTACCGGCCCCCGTACGCGATCACGTCTTCCGGGACTACTCCTCCCTCTCGGGGCTCCCCGCGAATCGCGATAGCCATCTCCTTCAGGATCTCCTTGACCACGCTCGAATACAGCTCGTCCTTGGACCCGAAGTAGTAGTAGACCATCGGCTTGGTGGTCCGCGCGTCCTCGCAGATCTCGCGAAGCGATGTTGCCGCGTAGCCCTTGCGGGAGAAGTGATGGAGCGCGCTCGCGAAGATCCGTTCGCGAACGTCGGATTCGGGCTCACTGCGATTGGCCGCCTTCGGCATTGTCACAAGAGACTCCTGGCAACTGGTGGCCGGTCCCGGCCCCATTCCTCAATGGCTCCGAGTATATCTGGCACGACACTTACATTCGCGCAATTGCCGTGCAGTCCCCGATACGGTATTCTTAGGTTCGCCCTTTAAGCAGGTCCAGCGAGGCCGGCAAGGGAGGAGGAGCCGGAATGCCCGGCTGTGTTCACCGTGTGAGTTCGTACGCCTGCCCGTCACTAAAGGGGAGGCGTTTTTCATGAGCGGCGAAGCCCTCCTCGGTTCCCAGGAAATCGCGCGCGTTGTGCGCCGTCTCGCCCACGAGATCGTCGAAAACAATCGCGGCGCCGAGAACCTCGTGCTCGTCGGCCTGCTCACGCGCGGACATCCGCTCGCGAAGCGTATCGCACAGGCCATTGCAGAGTTCGAAGGCGTGAATGTTCCGGTGGGCCACCTTGACGTGGCGCTCTACCGCGACGACGTCGGCCGCCGCCCCGCGCCCGTTCGCCCGAGCGACATCCCCGTCTCCATCGACGGCGCCACCGTCGTGCTCGTCGATGAGGTCCTCTTCACCGGGCGAACCGTCCGCGCCGCCATGGACGCCCTCATGGACTTCGGCCGGCCTGCTCGAGTCCGCCTCGCCGTGCTCGTTGATCGTGGCCACCGCGAGCTACCTATCCGCCCGGACTTCGTCGGCAAGAACATCCCCACCGCGCTATACCAGTCGGTCAGGGTCCGGCTGGCCGAAGTGGACGGGGAGGATGGCGTCTACGTCATGGGAGAGGAGGCAGCCCATGCTTGAGGTCAAGGAGCAACCCCCCGCAGACGCTGCACCGAGCGCCGCCGCCCCGCAGAGCTGGAAATCGAAGGACCTCCTCGACACGGACACCCTTTCCGCCGCGGACATCCAGGCGATCATGGAGACCGCTGAGGCCATGCGCGAAGTCCGGGCCCGCCCCGTCGGCAAGGTCGCCACACTGCGCGGCGCCACCATTGCCACCCTCTTCTACGAGCAGAGCACCCGCACGCGCGCGAGCTTCGAAGTCGCCGCCAAGGCTCTTGGCGCCGATGTTGTGAATCTCACCGCTTCCGGGAGCTCCGTCGAGAAGGGCGAGTCCCTCGTCGACACGGTCAGGACCCTGGAGGCGATCGGCACGGACGTCATCGTGATGCGCCACAAGAGCTCGGGCGCACCCTACCTGGCGGCGGCGCACACCAGCGCCAGCATCATCAACGGCGGGGACGGCACCCACGCCCACCCGACGCAGGCGCTACTCGATCTCTTCACCATGCGCCGCCATACGGGGAGCGTCGAAGGCAAGAAGGTCGTCATCGTCGGCGACATTCTCCACAGCCGCGTGGCCCGCTCCAACATCTGGACCCTCCTGGCCTGTGGCGTCCACGTCGTCCTCTGCGGTCCGCCGACGCTGCTCCCGCGCAGTTTCGCGGGGGGCGATGAGCTGGCTGCCTGTGAGGTGACCACCGATTTTGACTCTGCCATCAACGGCGCGGACATCGT
>CAYYYI010000034.1:0-1477 GCA_964475735.1 uncultured Anaerolineaceae bacterium | reverse complement strand
GCGTGAGCAAGCCCATCCTCATCCGCGGCGGCCGGGTTATCGACCCCTCGTCCGGGATCGATGCCGAACTCGACGTCCTGGTGAAGAACGGGACGGTCGAGAGCCTGGCCCCCGCCATCCCGGGCGACGGCGCCCGCGTCGTCGACGCGCAGGGTTGCATCGTCACGCCGGGGTTCGTGGACCTCCACACGCATCTTCGCGAGCCGGGCTTCGAGCACAAGGGCACCATCGCCAGCGAGACGCGGGCAGCCCTGCGTGGGGGCTTCACCACCGTTTGCGCCATGCCCAACACCGAGCCCCCTCCCGATTCTGCAACTGCGGTCGAGGCATTGATGGAGCGCATCGCCCACGATGCGGCCGTCCGCGTGCTCCCTATCGGCTGCGTCACCAGGGGTAGGGCTGGCCGCGAGCTGGCCGAGCTGGGCGAGCTGGCGGCGGCTGGATGCATCGCCTTCAGCGACGATGGCAGTCCCGTCGCCGATGGCCGCCTGATGCGGAACGCCCTGCATTTCGCTGCCGCGCTCGGCCTCCCCCTTTCCGAGCACTGCGACGTTCCCGCATTGAGCGCGGGCGGCGTCATGAACGAGGGCCGAGTCAGCGAGCGCCTGGGCCTTGCCGGCCAGCCCGTCGCCGCCGAGGTCGCCGCCATCGCCCGCAACATCGCCCTTTGCGAAGCCACCGGCGCCCACCTTCATATCGCCCATATCACCTCCGAGCGTGGCCTCGAACTTGTCGCCGAAGCCCGGCGGAAGGGGCTTCCCATCACCTGTGAGGTCACCCCCAGCCACCTCTTCCTCACCGAGGAGGCGGTCTTCGGCGATGGCCCTGCGCCCGCCTATGACACGAACGCCAAGGTCAACCCGCCCCTTCGCACCGAAGCCGATCGCCGCGCGCTACTGCGGGGGCTGGATGAAGGGGTGATAGACGCCATCGCCACCGACCATGCGCCCCACGCCGTCCAGGACAAGCTCTGCGAATTCGACCAGGCGGCCTTTGGGATCAGCTGCATCGAAACCGCCGCCAGCACGGTCGTCGCGCTGGCCCTGCGCGGCGAACTTGACCTCGTCCGTGCCATCGGGGCGCTTACGATCGGTCCCGTTCGGGCGTTCAGCATCGACCGCCGCATCCCCGGCGCCGGGACGCTTGCGCCGGGGCGTGCCGGGGATGTCACCGTCCTCGACCCCGCAGCCAGGTGGGAGGTTGGCGCCGAGTCCCTCATATCCAGAGGGAAGAACACCCCCCTCGTGGGCCGCGAGCTGCCCGGGCGCATTCGCGCGGTCGTGGTGCGCGGCGAGCTCGCGCACATTGAGGAGGGCACTCATGCCTGACGCCCTCCTCGTTCTCGCCGATGGAAGCGTCTTCGAAGGCCAGTCCTGCGGCGTGGACGGCCACGCCGACGGCGAAGTGGTATTCAACACCTCCATGACCGGCTACCAGGAGATGCTCACCGACCCGTCCTATGCCGGGCAGCTCCTCA
>CAYYYI010000033.1:19411-21755 GCA_964475735.1 uncultured Anaerolineaceae bacterium | reverse complement strand
GCGACCGCCCGCTCCAGGTCGTCATAGACCGGGAGCAGGTTGATCACCAGCGCCGCGCTCACAAGGCGGGCGCTTTCGCCGCGTTCCTGTTCGACGCGCTTCTTGTAGTTGGCGAAGTCGGCCGCGCTGCGCTGCCAGTTCCGGTAGTAGCTCTCCGCCTTTTCGCGTTCGGCGGCAAGCTGCTCCTCCGGCGAGGCGGGCGCTTCCGCCCCGGCCTCGTCGTCTTCGTTCATGCGCGAGGCGGCGCGCCTATCGACAATGCGCTCGTCTTCGTTGCCCGTCATCTGTCCTCCTGTCACCTGGCCGGAGCCGTTCGCCCGGGGCGGGACGGCCTATTCTTCATAGAACTGGCGCATGAGCCCGGTCAGCAGTTCGCTGACGTAGCGCACGTGCGAAACCGCGTCGCCGTAGGCCATGCGCGTGGGGCCAAGCACCCCCACGATGCCGCCCGCGCCGCCAGTGGGGCCGTAGCGCGCGAGCACGAAGCTCATGTCCTGGTAGGGGCCCTCGCGGTTTTCGTCGCCAATGACGATGGCCACCTGCCCCTGTTCGAGCGCGCTCAGCGGGATGGCGTGCTGCAGATGCCGCTCATCGACCGCTTCGAGCGTGTCGAGCATGCGGTCGCTTTCGTCGAACTCCGGCTTGCGGAGCAGGTCGCGAATGCCTTCGACCACCGGGGTTTCGGCCATGGCGTCCTGTTCGTGGAGAAGCGTCTCGGCGACGGCGGCGACGACGACCGCTTCGATCCCGGCCAGGGGCTCGGCATCGGCGCGGGCGGCGAACTCGGCCGCGGTGAGGCCGCCAAGTTCGGCGTTCAGGCGCAGCGCCAGCCGCGAAAGCGACTCCTGGTCGGCCGGCAGCGGCAGTTCGAGCGTGTGCTGGCGCACGGCCGCGTCGTTGGTGACCACCACCAGCAGGGCCCGGTGCTCGGCAAGCTCCACCAGTTGCAGCTGCTTGAGCCGCACTTCGTGGACGCGCGGCTGCGTTGCGAGCGCGAGGGTCTGCATCGAATTGGCCAGCACGCTCGCGGCGAGCCCGACCCACCGCTCGAGCTCGCGCGCGCTCTGGTGGAACTGGTGCAGAATCGTGAGCCGCTCCTGCGTGGAGAGGTTGCGTTCTTGCATAAGCGAAGAGACGTAGTAGCGGTAACCGCGGTTGCTGGGAATGCGCCCCGCGGACGTGTGTGGATGCGTGATCATGCCTTCGGTTTCGAGCGCCGCCATTTCGTTCCGCACCGTCGCGCTCGAAAGGCCCAGGGCGTGCCGCTCCACCAGCGACTGCGACCCCACAGGGGCGGCGCTGTCGACGTAGTCATCGACGATGAAGGCGAGGATGCGCGACCTGCGCTCTGACAACGGCATTATCAACCCCGCGCTGCGAGGCTTCTATTAGCACTCCCGCGCACCGAGTGCTAAGCCCCACAGGAAAAGGGTACCGGAGGGTGGGGAGGGGGTCAACGGGGAAGAGGCCAGAGTAGAATGCGATGGCGCCGTCGAAGCGCTGCAGCCCGGCAAGCGCAACAAGAAGTACCGCCTCGCACGTTAGCCCGGCTGCACACCCTTCGCTGCCTACCGCCTCCCGTCCATCGTCCACCGTCTACCGCCCCCTGCCATCCGCCCCTTCGACCTCCGCCAAACGCCCGCCACACTCCCGTTATGCCCCGCACCACGCCGTCCTCCCCGTCTCCCATCTCCCGTCTACTCGCCCAAGCGTTCAACGCGCAAAATCGCTCTCGTCCCGCGTTCGCCCCGCTCCATGCACGCACCCCACCGCACGTGCGCACACGTGCGGTTCCCGTGCGCTCCCATGCGCTCCCGTGCGCTTCTCCTGTGGAGAATCTTCCGCCGCTCACTGCCCGCCGGCCCCGTCTATCGCCCATCGTCTACCGTCTTTCGGAGGAGCGACTCCACGTGCTGCTGGATGGCTTCGCGCATGTTCGTGCGCGTTGCCTCGATGGTCGCTCCGTTGCTGAAGCACCCGGGCAGGGTGGGGCTATACGCGAAGTATCCGGGGTCCTCCGGCTCCTTTTCGATGACGATTGCGAACGTGTAGAACTTCACGCCCGGAGTATACTCCGGCGGCCCGGCCAGCCCTCTTCCGCGCAGAGCGCGAGCACCTCTTCCAGGTTCGCCCTTAGCTCGTCGAGCGATTCGGCCTGGGTGTGCGCGCCCCGCACTCCCGGCACGACCGCCACATACATGCCGGTCACGGGGTCTTTTTCGACATATGCAGTTACGGTGGTCATCGCCCCAACATCATGCCACAGGCGGCCGGCGGGCTGCGCATCGCGCGCCCCTATTTCTTCCCGCCGCCGTTGCCGCCGTTGCCCTGTCCGGGCGGGTCC
>CAYYYI010000033.1:0-19311 GCA_964475735.1 uncultured Anaerolineaceae bacterium | reverse complement strand
GCGCCCCTATTTCTTCCCGCCGCCGTTGCCGCCGTTGCCCTGTCCGGGCGGGTCCTCAGGCGGGCCGCCGTTGCCGCCGTCGCCCTGTCCGGGCGGGTCCGAAGGCGGGTTGCCGTTGCCGCCGTTGCCCTGTCCGGGCGGGCCCGAAGGCGGGCCGCCGTTGGCGCCGTCGCCCTGCCCGGGCGGGTCCTCAGGCGGGCCGCCGTTGGCGCCATTGCCCTGTCCCGGCGGGTCCGAGGGCAGGTCGCCGTTGCCGCCGTTGCCCTGACCGGGCGGGTCCGAAGGCGGGCCGCCGTTGCCGCCATTGCCCTGTCCCGGCGGGTCCGAAGGCGGGTCGCCGTTTCCGCCGTTGCCCTGTCCGGGCGGGTCCGAAGGCGGGCCGCCGTTGCCCTGACCGGGCGGGTCCTCAGGCGGGCCAGGATGCCCGGACTCCTCGTTCCGCGAGAAGCCGGGCGAGTCCGGGGCCCCGGGGCCGTCGCCATCAGCCGAACCGGGTGGGGGCTCCGGTTCGGCAGCTCCGCCTTCGTCGCCGACCGGTTGCCCGCTGGCGCCGGGGATGAAGAGCGGCGAGTCCGCGGGGGTGATGGTGTAGCTGCGACCGCCAATCGTGAGCTGCACAAGCCCCTCAGGCACGTGCACAATCATGGCGTCGCCCATCGGCACGAAGCGGGCGACGGTCGACGCCTGCACCGATGCGGACCACCCCTGCCCCGCGACGGCGAGGCCCACGTCGCCGGTCACGACCGTGACGTCGCCGCGTTCGATCAAGAGGGCAAGGCTGGCGCCCGACCCGGTGAAGCGAACCACCGCGCTGGCTTCGAGCCCGGCCTGGCCGCCGCCGGGAAGGGCAAGCCAGGCGCTGGTGCGGGCCTCGATTCGCTGCCCGGCCACGGCGCTCACCCCGGCCTGCCCGTCGACCAGCACTTCGCCGCTGGCGCGGGCGACGGGGTCACCGGACCTCGTCGCGGGCTGCGAAAGTTCGAGCACCACGCGGTTGGCCGCGATGATGGCGGCGGCGATTCCCACCCCTGCCGGGATGGCGACCCAGCGTTCGCGCACGAAGCCGGGCGCCGTGGGGAGCAACCGGCGCGGGGAATCCTGCGGCCCAAGGTTGGCGAAGATACGCAGGCGCAGCGCCTCACGCCTCTCGGGCGAAAGCGGGGCGGGCGCGGCCGCAGCGAGGGCGGCCTCCACCAGCCGGAATTCGAACGTCGCGTCGGGCTTACGGCGCAGCATCGTCCATCACCTTTCGCATGCGGCGCAAGGCGCGCAACAACAGCGCGCGCACAGCGCCCTCACGCTTTCCCAGAATCGTGGCGATCTCTTCGTGCGACTTGTTGTCGAAGTAGCGGAGCACAACCACCTGGCGCTGGTCTTCGGTGAGCGTCGCCAGCGCGCGGTGAACGAGCCTGCGCGCGCCTTCAGCATCGCCCTGCGGCAGGGCGCCGGACTCGTCGGTAACGTCGTAATCGTGAAGCTCAAGGAAGCGGCGGTTGGTCCGCCAGTGGTCACGCACCTCATTCCTGGCGATGCCGAAGATCCAGCGGCGAAAGCCATCGGAGCCGGACCGGTACCGCTTTGCCGAGCGCCATGCCTTCAGGAACGTGTTGGCGATGAGGTCTTCGGCGACGGTGTCGTCCTGGACCTGCCCGCGGACGTAGGCGTAAAGCTCATCGACCAGCAGCGAGTAGATACGTTCGAAGGAGGAGCGGTCACCCGCGGCCGCGCGTGTGGCGAGGGTATCGAGCAGGGCGGCGGCATCCGCGGGGGCCTCGCGGTCCCGGTGGGGCAGTGCGAGCGAGTCGTGGCCCGAGCCCACGCGGCTTCCTCTTTCGGTGGAAGGTTCTGTTACGCCTTGTTCGATTATCGGCCCTGCGTGGCCCCGGGACAGATTGGAGGGCCGTTAGATTCGGCGGCCGCGGCCAGTCTACGCTATCCTCAAGAGCCGATGCCCGAGCAGTATGTCGCCTCCGATAAGCGCACGGGGCTGGAAGTTGCCGTCACGGGCGAGTTCCCGCCTCACCCGGAAGACCGCGTCCGCATCGCGCGCACTTCGCAGCTCTTCACGCGGCTCATGTCGACCATCCTCGCCACCGAAAACGAAACGCAGCGGCGCGAGCGGTTCCTCGCCATCGAAACCCAGCTCGAGATGGCCGACGCGCTCATCCGCGAAGATGTCGAAGAGGTGCAGCGGCTGATGCGCCAGACCATGGAGCGAATGGGCATCAGCCAGGAGCAACTGGACGAGGTGATGCGGCGCATCATCGACCAGCTTGGCGAAGGCGGCGGCCTTCCCCCGCCGGAATCCCCGTAGGCTCCCGGCGGGCTAATCGCGGGCCGCTCCCGCCGGCACGCTCGCGGGGCGCGGTTCGATTGGCGTGACCACACCGAGGCGCTCCTCAATCGCCTGCCCTGCGGCGAGGCAGAGGTCCTCGCGATAGCGGTCGCCGATGATTTGCACGCCCTGCGGGAGCCCGTCGGCCACGCCCACCGGCAGCACCACCGCGGGCAACCCGAGCAGGTTCACCGTCAGCACGAGCGAGAGGGCTTCGAGGATGTTGCGCACCTCGGACGGCCCGCGCAGGTCGTACCCGACCTCGAACGGCTGGGCCGAGGCGATGGGGCCGAGCACCAGCGGGTAGCGCTCGTGGAACTGCGCCCAGGCGCGGGCGATCGCCGCCCGCTGCGAAAAGGCCTGAACGTAACCGGCGTAGTCCAGCGCGCCCGAATCGGCAGTGGCCTCTGTTGCGAGCTCCAGGAACCGGAGCGCGTCCGGCCCGGCGGTCATTTGCATCATGGGCAGGAGGGCGGCGTTCACTTCGGCGATGACCATCTTGCCCCAGAGCTCGCGCGCGTCGGCCACCATCGGCGGGTCGGCTTCTTCTACCGTGTACCCGGCGTCCCGGAGAGCATCGGCAGCGCGCTTGATGGCTGCGACGATGGCGGCATCGGCGCCCACGCCGGCGGGGTCGCAGGTAACGGCCACGCGCCTCGGCACTTCGGGGCCTTTCAACGGCGCGGGCGTCCACCAGGGGTCGCGCGAATCGGGCCCGGACATGCAGGAGAGCGCCAGGTCGAGATCGCGCACATGGCGGGCCATCGGACCCTGCACGGCCATGATCTGCAGGCCGGCGGGCGGATCGGCAGGCATCAGCGCCGAGTGGTTGGGCACGCGCCCTCGCGTTGGCCGGATTGCGGCCGTTCCGCAACACTGGGAAGGCCACCGCAGCGAGCCGCCAAGGTCGTTCCCCATACCGAGAGGGGTCATCCCCGTGGCCAGGGCTGCGGCCTCGCCTCCGCTCGAACCGCCGGGCGTGAGCGTGGGGTCCCAGGGGTTCCTGGTGGCGCCGCGAAGGTCGTTGCCGGTGTGCCAGCGCAGGCCGAATTCGGGCAGGTTCGTTCGCCCAATGGGGATGCCGCCCGCCGCCTTGATCTGCATGATCTGCGGCCCGTCGACCGGGGGCGCCGCGTCTTTCATCGCCACGAGCCCGTTGGTTGTGCCCGAACCCGCGAGGTCGATGTTCTCCTTCACGGTGAAGGGCACGCCGTGCAGGGGCCCGAGCGGTCCACCGGCTGTTACGAGGCGGTCGGCGCTGTCGGCGGCCTCGAGAGCCGTTTCGGCGAGCACAACCGTGATGGCGTTCACCGCCGGGTTCACCTGCTCAATACGGGCAAGGTGGGCTTCCACGACTTCGCGGCTGCTCACCTGCTTCTCGCGGATTGCCTCTGCGAGGGCGGCGGCGCCCATTCGCCAAAGCTCGGATTCCATTTGCTTTCCTCCTTCGGCTGGTGTTGGCGCGGGCAGTATAACGAGCGACGAAGCGCCTTGGGGTAACGTCCTTTGGGCCGCCGGCGCCCCAGATTGCCACTCAACCGTCCGCAGCACTGCCCTTGGGACCGGTACGCGGCAGCCGTTACTTCAACGTAGGCGCCCTCCTGACCAAAGGACGCCCGGCGACATTGTCCTCCCCGTCGCAGGGGGCGCTGAGCCAGATGGACAGCGCCCCCAACCCCCACCCACGACCCTGGCGGACTTCCACAGGACCTGCACGAGTTGGCAGGTCCGTATCCCCGGCTGAGCTTAGACTCCGGAGCGGATGGCTATCGAGACTGGTGCGCCCCCGGCAGGCGGCGTTGGGACGACGCGGGCCTACGTCCAGTTGCTGATCACGATCACGATCTGGGGCGGATACTTCGTGGTCGCCAAGAAGGCAGTCGGCGAAGCCAGCCCGCTGGCGCTCGCCGCAGGCCGGTACCTGATTGGCGGGACGGTGCTCGCGCTGGTGGCGGCCCGCATGGGCCCCTGGCCGAGACCCACGCGGCGCGAGCTGTTCGTGCTGGCGACAATGGGGGTGACATCAGTATTCGGGTTCAACATCCTCGCCTTCATGGGGCTCGAACTCGCGCCCGCGAGCGATGCGGCGCTGATCATGCCGACGATGCCCATCCTGTTCACGATGCCGCTCGCCGTGTGGCTGCTGGGCGAGCGGCTGGGACGCTGGCAGTTTGCCGGGCTCGGCCTGCTGTTGCTGGGCGAATTCCTGGTCTTCCGCCGGGCGTTGTTCTCCGAGGACATTGGGGGCGACCGGCTGGCGGGGATCGGGCTGTTCGTGGCCACTGCGTTCCTCTGGGCCGTCTACACCATCGGCACGCGCCTCCTGGGCGGGCGCATCGGCCCGGTGCACGCGACCCTCTACAGCGTCGCCATTGGCCTGGCACTGCTGATCCCGGTAGGCGCCTGGCCCCTGGCCGAGGCGGTGACGGAAGGGCCTTCGCCGGGGTTGTGGGGCGCCGTGCTCTACCTGGGCGTGCTCCAGACGGTGCTTGGGCTTGTGTGGTGGTTCGAAGGCGTGCAGACGATTGGAGCATCGCGGGCGGCGGTGCTGAACACGCTGGTGCCGGTAGTGGCGCTGCTGCTGGCAGCCCTCTTTCTTGACGAAATTCCGGGGCTGGAGCGGACCATTGGCGCGGGGATGGTCGTCTTCGGCGTCGCGGTGGCGGCGTCGCTGCCCGCGGGTGGGAAATCGCGACCCGTGGCTGTCGCGGCCGCGGCAACGGCTAACATTGACTGAAGTTTGACCGGAGGATTGCCTCCGAATCGCCCTCGTGCCACGATACGCGTGACCTCCGCCGGTGGTGGAGAGGAGAGCACGTGACGTTCGAAGCGGAACAGGAAGGCTTGCCGCAGGTCTGTCCATATCTCGGGCTGGCCGACGACGCCGACTCCCACGCCACCTACGCGACGGAAGCGCATCGCTGCTACCGGCTCCCCAGCCCCACGCGCATCGCCACCGGCCACCAGGAAGCCTATTGCCTTGGGGCGAACCACCCGGCCTGTCCTGTGTTCCAGGGGGAGGGTGTCCCGCGGACGGCGACCGCCCCTGCCACTACGCCACCCACCCGCGAGCCGGGCCCTGCCACCCGCGCGCCGAAGGCCCCGGGGCCTGCACCGGCAAGGGGCGCCGCGCCCCGGTCGCGCCCGGGGGCCGATCGGCCGCGCCGGCCGGCGGGCGGAGGAGCGCCGCGGCCACGGGCAGGTGGCATTAGCATGCCGGTGGCGACGATCGGGCTCTTTGCGATGGCGGTCGTTGTGATCGGAATCGCCATCCTGATCTCGCGAGCTGTGGGCGATGACGACGGCGGACCAGGCTCGTACAACCCTGGTGTCCTCGCGACGACCAAGGCGCAACAGACAGCGCAGGCTGGCAAGACGCCCGGGCAGCAAACAACCCAGCCTTCAGAGACAAAGACCCCGGGAACGCCCGGGACTCCCACGACTCCCGGCACGCCGGGAACGCCCGGGACCACCACGGCCACCAGAACAGGGACTCCCGGGGCGTCCGGCGACACCTACACGGTTGCGGAAGGGGACACGTGCGGGGCCATCGCGGCCGCGAACGACATCACCCTCGAGCAGTTGCTGGACGCGAACGGGTTGACCGAGGACGACTGCAAGACGCTGCAAATTGGCCAGAAGCTGAAGCTTCCCTGAGGGGGTGCGCCCCGGCTCTGCGGCGACCGCTGCAGGTTGAAGGGTGCGCCTCAGAGTCAAGCACGACAGGCGTCCGAAGGGTGCGGGCATGCGCTGGCGGCGCAGCAACATTGACCCCATGCTCGCCTTGCGGAACGCCACCTGCAGCAACAGTTTGACCGGGACCTGCCCCCCCGCTATCGCTGCCCACGAGCCCACGAGCTGACGCGCGCTCGCCATCGCGCGCCCGCTGTCCCGCCCGCTCCACCTCCTCGCCACAAACCGCCACGGCGCTCATGGAGCGACTTCTGCCTTCTCGGCTCACCGCCCCCTCGGCCCTCAAGACCTTGAGGCGCACCCGCGGTTGAACCGGGGCTTGCGGCCTGTGCTACCATGGTCAGGTCGAATCCCGGCGCCTGCCGGGAACGGGGGACCCACACCCCTGGTTGGGGCAAAGCGCACTGAAGCGCCGGTGACTTCCGACACCGAGCCCGGCAGCTAACCCCGTAGACTCGTCGGAGGCATTGGCCTCCCAAGGATTGCGGACGCTCCTGGGGCGAGCGCTCCGCTCTGAGGAGGTGAGACTCGTGAAAACGGCTCTCATCGTTGCATCTCTCGCGAGATCACTTGCCGCGCGAGCTATCCCCGGCGCCGATTGGCGTCATCACAAAAGGGTACGGCGCAAGGGAGGTACCCTTGCGGGCTTCCCCGCGCTGGAACTCTCGCCCGTCCCAATCGCGCGCTCCGGCGTGCTGCCGGGCCGCCTCCTCAACTGATACCAGTCACAGAGTTGTGCTGGCCGCTGCGGCGGCAAGGGAGGTTGTTTCCATGTCCTTTTCACAGATCGCTCCGTTATCGATCCAGGCCACGCTTTCTCATGGGGAGGCTGGCCGCGACCCGCTCTTCGACGCCTGGGAGGCTCTCCGGGAGGCCCGCGCTGAGCCGTTCGACAGAGGCGACCCCGGCCGCTGGCAGGAACGGTTTACCGATTCTGTGGCGCGCGCCGGGGCAGCAATCCGCGACCATGTCCAGGAAGTGGAGGGCGAGCGCTCTCCGCTGCGGTGGGCGGCGCGGGCCACCGCGGGGGGCCAGGCTGTAATGCGACAGTTCGCCGAGCACGTGCCCTTGAGGCAGAAGGTGGACGAGGTGCTTGCAGATTTGCGCGCGCTTCGCACGGTTGCTCTCCCCCGGGTCATTGACCTCAGCGAGCAGGTCGTCGAACTGGAGATCGCAGTCGCGCGGCACCACAACCGGCTGCGTGAGATCCTGGGCGCCGTGGATGAGCCCGGGCTGTCTCTGCCCATCGCCCGTCCAGTGGCTCCCGTGCTGAGGAGGGCGCCATGAGCAGGCTGATCATCGTCGCCAACCGTTTGCCCGTTACCGTCCACGCTTTGGACGACGGGCCGCAGATTGAGTTCTCGACAGGCGGCCTCGCGGTGGGTCTGCGGGGGGTCCACCGCCCCGGAGAGAGCGTGTGGATCGGCTGGCCGGGCGAAGGCTTCCATGGCGACGCCACTGCCAACGCTGCGCTCCTGGACGAGATACGCGACCTCGGGTGCAAGCCAGTTACGCTAACAGAAGAGCAGGTCCACGACTTCTACGAGGCGGTCTCCAACGAGCTCCTCTGGCCGGTTCTGCATTCGCGGCTGGACAAGATCCCGTTGAGGCTGACCGGGTGGGCGGGGTTCCGCGAGGCGAGTGCGCTCTTTGCGCGGGCGATCATCGAGGAGTACCGGCCGGGTGACCTGATCTGGGTGCACGACTACCACCTTGCGCTGGTACCCCAGATGGTCAGGGAGCGGCTGCCCAATGCACGAATCGGCTTCTTCCTGCACGTGCCCTTCCCGCCGGAAGAGGTGTTCCGCTGCATTGCCGGGCGCGAAGAACTGGTCGCAGGGATGATGGGCGCAGACCTGATCGGCTTTCACACGCCCGCCTACGCCGCGAACTTCCGGAACACCACCCTGAGCCTACTCCGGCTTGAAGGTGACGGTGCTCCATTCGAATGGCAGGGCCGGACCGTGCGCACAGGGGCGTTCCCCATGGGTGTGGACACCGGCGTCTGGGCACGGCGGGGCGCAGACCAGGATGTGCGGGACCTGGCGGCAAACATGCGCAACTCGAACGGCTGCCACCGCCTGGTGGTAGGCATCGACCGGCTCGACTATACGAAGGGCATCCCCCGGCGCCTGCTGGCCATTGAGGAGATGTTCGAGCGCGGCCTCGCAGACCCGGCGGAGACACGCATGATCCAGGTGTCGGTGCCCTCACGCGAGGCGGTGGACGCCTACCAGGAGATCCGCAGGGTGACGGACGAGCTTACGGGCCGGATCAACGGGCTCTACTCGACCGTCGACAACGTCCCGATCCACAGCCTCTACCGTTCGCTTTCGGCGGATGAGGTGGCGAGTCTCTACCTTGCCGCCGATGTGATGCTCGTGACACCTCTGCGCGACGGGATGAACCTCGTGGCCAAGGAGTTCGTGGCAACCCGCGTCGATGGCGATGGGGTGCTGGTGCTGAGCGAATTCGCCGGGGCCGCGGCGGAACTGCGCGAAGCGCTCCTTGTGAATCCGTACTCCACGGAGGACGTCGCCACGACAGTGGCCCGCGCCCTTGCCATGCCCACGCACGAGCGCCGCTGGCGCATGGAGCGGTTGCGCATGCGCGTTGGCGCCAACGACGTAAGGCACTGGGCCGAAAGCTTCCTCTCCACGCTGGCGGGGCCACTGAGCAAGGACGGGATGGAAGTGGCTGCGAAAGGCGGCTCGTAGGCCACCGGCGGCGTCAGGCCTCGGCGCTGTCGAATACGGCCTCGGGAACGCGCCCCGGGAGCGCAGCGTCGATGTGGTGCTCGCGCACCCAGGCGACGCGGGCATTCCAGTGGAGCGGATGGCTCGCCCAGCCGTGCGTGCGCTCTTCGACCCACTTCCAGTCGGCCCAGCAGAGGAGGGCGGCATCGAGGTCGCGCCGGGCGAGCCGCCGGATCTCGCGCACGATGGGATCGCGCGCACGCTTGCGAGTCTCAACCTTGTCTGCCAGCAGGATGACCTTCGCGAGGAGCGGCATCTGTTCCATGCCCAGCGTGTGGTCACGCACGGCGGCGAGGACATCGCCGTCCGCGACTCCGAAGCGCTCGCGCAGGACGGCCGCGGCGATGGGTCCGTGCAGCACGAGCGGGCTGGCCTCGTCCTCAGGGGCGACAGGAACGCCGCACTCGCGCGCGAGGCGCAGTTGATCGGCGGGGGCAAACGAACGGAAGAGGTCGTGGCCCCACGCGGCGAGTTCAATCCGGGCAGGGTCGAGGTCCCAACGGCTGCCGAGGTCGAACGCCTCCGCGGTCACGCGCTCGACATGCCGGACCAGGCTGGCGGGACGCGTGACCATTTCCGCCCGCACGGCGGCAAGCTGCTCTGCGAACGGGAGAACCATTAGCCTTCAGGGCCCAGTGCCCGGCCGCCCAGGACATGGAGGTGCAGGTGGGCAATCGTCATCCCGGCGGCATCGCCCACGTTGAAGGCGAGGCGATAGCCGGACTCCCAAATACCCTCCAGCCGGGCGACCTCTTTCGAGAGCATGAACATGCCCGCGAGCACGTCGCCGTGCACCCACTCGAAGTCGCGCCCGGATTCGATGTGGACGCGTGGGATGATGAGGTCGTGGATGGGGGCCCTGGGGTTGATGTCCCGGATGGCGAAGGCGTGCTCGTTCTCAATGACCTTCTGGACCGGGACCTCGCCGGTATTCATCTTGCAGAAGAGGCAATCAGGCATCGGGGCGCATTGTAGCAGGAGTCACTGAGAGGGCGCGCCCTGTTCGCCCTCGAGCATCTGGCGCACCTTGTTCCTCTGAACCTTGCCGTTGGCTGTGACCGGCAACTCCGTGACTGGCAGGATGAGCTTGGGCACCTTGTAAGCGGCCAGCCGTTCCCGGAGGAAAGCCTGCAGCCCGGCGAGACCGGCCCCGTCGTCGGCCACGATGGCGGCGGCCACCATTTTCCCCCACTCATCGTCGCCCACGCCGACCACGGAAGCGCCCCGGATGCCCGGGTAGGACAGGAGCACGCTCTCCACCTCGGCCGGGTAGACATTTTCGCCTCCGCTGACGATGAGGTCGTCGCGCCGGTCGAGCACATAGAGGTAGCCTTCCTCGTCGATCCGGCCAATATCCCCGGTGTGGAGCCAGCCGCCGGCCAGGGCTGCGGCGGTTGCTTCGGGATTCCCCCAGTAGCCAGTGGTGATCGTGGGGCCGGAGACAAGGATCTCGCCGGGCTCGCCAGCGGGCGCATCGATGCGGACACTGGTGGCGCCCAGGGGCTTCCCGGCAGAGCCCAGATGGTTGATGGCCTCCGCTGGCGTGAGCGTTGCCACCTGGCTCGCCGCTTCGGTAAGGCCGTATGTCTGCAGCACAGGTAACCCCCGCGCCAACGCCCGCTCCAGCAACGGTTTCGGTACCGGGCCGCCTCCCACCATGACGACCCGCACCGTATCCGGGTAAGGCAACTCGCCGGCGTCGAGCATGCGCTGCAGCATCGTCGCCACCACGGAGACGATCGAGACGCCGTCCTCACGGAGGGCATGGTTCACCGCCGCCTCGTCGAATGCGGGGTGAACGATGGCAGTGGTCCCGTAGATGACGCTTCGCAGGAGGATGGAGAGCCCGCCGACGTGGAAGAGGGGCATGCATGCCAGCCAGCGGTCGTTGGGGTCGAGCCCGAGGTTGAAGGCCGAGGCGGCAGCGCTCGCCCAGAAGTTGCCAAAGGAGAGCATGGCGCCCTTGGGCCGGCCGGTGGTTCCCGAGGTGTAGATGATGCTGTGCATGTCATCAAGGGCGATTTCGTCGCGCAGATCGGCCGGCGGCGACTCGCGTCTCAGGGGCAGGGGCAGCGCCGGAATCCCGGCAGCGCTTGCGACCTTCGTGGCCAGCGGCCACGTCGGCTGATGACAGAGCAGCGCCTTCGCCCCGGAGTCGTGCAGCTGCCACTCGGCCTCCTCGGCCGTGAGGCGCGCGTTCAGGGGCACGAGGATGCCGCCCGCGCGGGGCACTGCGTGCACGCTCTCGACGAACTCGATCGAATTCCCCGCAAGCAGGGCCACCCTGTCGCCCGGTTCGATGCCTCCATAGACGAGCGCCCGTCCCAGCATCGTTGCGCGCCGGTCGAGCTCAGCGTAGGTCAGACGCTCCGCGCCAAACACCACGGCAGGGTGTTTGGGCAGGACGGCCGCGCGGTGCGCGAGCCAGTCGGGCATGCGCGCGCTCATAGCGGCGCCTCCACTGGCTCACCAGTTTCAAGTGCTGCGAGCGCGGCCCCGTCTACCGTGACGCCGAGCCCGGGCCCGGCCGGGAGCGTCAGCCAGCCTCTTTCCACACGGGGCGCTCCCGAAACGAAATCGCGTTCCACCTGCTCAAGCGTGGCAAGGCCGCAGGCGGGAACCGGCTCGGGCAACAGCGCCGCAAGGTGACCGGCGAGCGCCGTACCCACGCCAGAGTCGAACGTGGTCGTCACGATCGCCGTGAGTCCCTGTTGCCGCGCGATCTCCAGCATGGCAAGCGCCTCGCGCAGGCCGGTGACCATTGGCTTGACCACCACCGTGCCAGCGGCGCCAAGCCGCGCAACCTCGCTCAGGTCCGCGAGCGAGCGGCAGCCTTCATCGACGGCCAGTAGCACGGGCGAGTGCCGGCTTACGAACGCCATGCGCTCCAGCCCCACCGCGGGCGCAAGCGGCTGTTCGCAGAGGGCCAGGTCGAAGGCGGAAAGCCTCTCCAGCGCGGCAAGCGCGGCCTCCTCGGAAGCCCACGCGCCGTTCGCGTCGATGCGCAGCACGACCGCGGCGCCGGCTGCCTCCCTCACCGCGCGCAGGCGGGCGAACGCCCCGTCGACGTCAGCGGTCACCTTGACCTTGAAGGTACTGTAGCCGCGCCGCGCGAATTCGCAGGCCTGGGCCGCGGCCGCCTCCGGTTCCGACGCATCAATGACAGCGTTTACCGGGATGGGAGGCGGACCGGGCGCCACTTCGCGCCCTGCGCCGCGGGCGAGCCAGCGAAAGAGGGGCAAGCCGTCACGCCGGGCGAGGAGGTCAGCCACCGCGGTCTCGAACCCACACCGCGCTGCCGCGGTTGACCCCGGCGCAAAGCCAGCCAGAGCAGGAACGGACTGCCACATCTCCTCGATGGGCAGGCCGCGGCAGGCGCGCGCGATCTGCTCGACGGCACCCGCCGTCTCCTCCACTGAGCCGCCCGCGAACGAAGGCAACGGAGAGGCCTCGCCCAGCCCTTCTTCGCCCCCCGGCAGGCGCAGGCGCACAAGGAGCCCGTCGCGCTCGGAAAGGGCGCCGTGAGCGGCCGCGAAGGGAGATCGCAGGGTAAGCCGGAACGGCTGCCAGGTTAGCGTGGCTGTCACGTCATCAGGCTAGGCGAACACCCGCCTGTTGAGAAGGAGACCACTCAGGGCCTGCGGGGGAACTTTTTCGTGTCGGAGTACTCGGGCTGGCGCTTCTCGAGGAAGGCGTCGCGGCCTTCCTTACCCTCGTCGCTCATGTAGTAGAGCATATTGGCGTCGTGGGCCAACTGGGTGATCCCGACGAGGCCATCGAGCTCAGCGTTGAACGAGGACTTCAGGAGGCGGATGGCGAGCGGGCTGTGGCGCATGATCTCCTTCGCCCACTTCACACCCTCGGCTTCGAGCTGGCCGTTCGGCACGACCGCGTTGACCAGCCCCATTTCGAGCGCTTCTTTCGCGTCGTACTGGCGGCAGAGGTACCAGATCTCGCGGGCCTTCTTCTGCCCGACCAGCCGCGCCAGCTGGGCCGAGCCGAAGCCGCCGTCGAAGCTGCCGACGCGGGGACCGGTTTGGCCAAAGCGGGCGTTCTCGGCGGCGATGGTGAGGTCGCAGATGACGTGCAGCACGTGCCCGCCGCCGATCGCCCAGCCTGCTACCAGGGCGATGACCGGCTTCGGCATGGCACGGATGAGCATGTGGAGGTCGGTGACATGCAGGCGGGGAAGCTTGTCTTCGCCAACATATCCCCCGTGGCCGCGGACGCGCTGGTCGCCGCCCGAGCAGAAGGCACGGCCGCCTTCGCCCGTGAAGAGCACGACGCCCACATCGGTGTCGTCGCGGGCGTCATTGAACGCGGCGAGCAGCTCGACCACGGTCTTCGGACGGAAGGCGTTGTGCACCTCGGGCCGGTTGATGCTGATGCGGGCGATGCCCTCGGCCTTGTGATAGACGATGTCTTCGAAGGTACCGGCGGGTTGCCAGGCGAGGGTCATGGCTGCTCTCCTCCGTGTGATGCGGCCCCGGCCAGGAAGGCGATGACTTCCGCGGCACAGAAGGCCGGGTTCTCGATCTGGGCGGCATGCCCGGCGCCGGGCACAGCCACGAATCGGGCCGCGGGCATGGCGCCGGCCATCTCCTGCCCGATGGCAAGATACTTGGTGTCCTCTTCGCCCGCGAGCAGGAGGGTGGGCAAGTTCATTGAGGGAAGGCGATCGAAGAGGGCTTCCTGTGAGCCGGTACCCATGCCGTGCAGGCTGTTCACGAGGCCCACGGGGTCATTTGCCAGGCGGCCGGCGCGGATGCGCTCCTGCACCTCGGCAGGGAGGCGGGCATGGGTGGCGAACAGCGGAATCCGCTCCCAGTAACGCACGAAGGCGGGGACGCCATCGGTCTCGATGTGCTGGGCGATGGCTTCATCGGAGTTGCGGCGGGCGGCGCGCTCCTCTTCGGTGGCAAGCCCGGGCGAAGCGCCAATGAGCACCAGCCGATCCACGCTGCCGGGGTGGTAGGCGGCCACGGCGAGCGCGGTGCGGCCCCCCATCGAATAGCCGAGCCAATGGGCGCGCGGGAAGCCGGCGCGGCCAGCCGCGTAAACGAGGTCGGCGGCCACCTGGCGCATGCGGTAGTGGTCAAGCGCGGCGGGCTTGTCTGAGTGGCCGTGGCCCACGATGTCGATGGCGACGGTGGTGAAGCGGCCACCGAGGGACTCGATGAATGTCGCCCAGGAGGCGGCAGAGCCCGTGAAGCCATGGAGCAGCACGAGCGGTGGGCCCGAGCCAGCCACCTCGACATTCAGGTAGAAGCCAGGGGCGACGGGAATGCGGTTCATGTTGCGGCGGGCGCCGGGACGCTGGACCAGGCGGCTTCGGCAGCGGCAGCCCAGGCCTCGCGGTGCATGGCCACATTGCGGGCGCGATCAGTCCGCACCTCGATGACGTTGAGCCCGGCTCCGCCGTCGAGCGCGGAGCGAAAGGTGGCCCAGTCACTGGCAAGCGCGTACCGGCCGCCAAAGAGCGCGACCGCGTGGACGAAATCGAGCCCGGAAGGCGTTCCGAACCACTCTTCGAAGAGTGTTGGGTGCCCGGACTGGGGCAGGTAGTGAAAAATCCCGCCGCCGTTGTTGTTGACAAGGACAATCGTGAGGTCGAGTCCATGGCGCTTCGCCGCCCACAGCCCGGTCAGGTCGTGATAGAAGGAAATGTCGCCGATGACGAGCACCACCCTGCTCCCGCCGGCCGCGGCCGCACCCAGCGCGGACGATGTAACGCCATCGATTCCGTTCGCGCCGCGGTTGGAGACAAGGTTGAGCGGCCGGTCGGCAGAGACGAGGAATGAGTCAAGGTCGCGGACGGGCATGCTGTTGCCTGCGACTATCGTGGCCCCGGCAGGAAGGGCAGCCTGGAGCTCGGTGAAGACGCGGCCCTCGAACGGCTCGGCGAAGGCATTGCAGGCGGCGCGCATCGCCTCCCGGGCTGCTCGGTCGCGTCCAAGCCAGCCGCTGGTCCAGCCGGGCGCGCTGCCGCAGCCGGGAGGCAGGGCCGCGGCCAGCGCGCGCGCGACCAGGGCGGGGTCGCCCGGAACGAAGTGGGTCGTCAGCGCGTCGGGGTCGCGCCAGGAGCCGGGGAGGTCGACGAGGATGTGGGTGGCACCCTGTCTTCGGGCGAGATACTGGTTCAGGGCCTTCGACGTTGCAATCGCGCCGAAGCGGACCACGCAATCGGGCGTCATCCCGTTCGCGCGGGGATCGCGGAGGACGGCATCATACGAGTCGAGCACATGTGAGCGGTCGTGCAGGCCAGTGCGGAGGCCGCTGAGGGGATCGGCGAGGATGGGCGCGTCGAGCGCAGCGGCGAGGGCAGCGACGTCGGGGGCAAGCAGGCCGCCGGTCTCTGGCCCGGCCACGATCAGCGGCCGCCGGGCGCGGGAAAGCGCCGCCGTTGCCCGCTGCACGTCATCCGTCGCGGGGGCGGGAACGGCGCGAACGGGCTCGCCGCGAACCGCCGCTATATCGGCCGGGGGATGGGCGCCAGGCGGGGCGATGAGTGGCTCGTCGAATGGGAGGTTCAAGTGGACCGGACCAGGAAGCTCGCCGAGAGTGGCACGCACGGCGCGTTCCGCAAACGCGGCGAAGCGGGCGGTATCGGCCACATCCTCTGCGGGGAGAGGAAGGTCGGCAGCCCAGCGCACATTCGTGCCGAACATGCCCACCTGATCGATGGTCTGCGCCGCGCCGACGCCGCGCAGAGCGGGTGGCCGGTCGGCGGTGAGGACAACAAGCGGGATACGCGAGAGGTTGGCTTCGGCCACGGCGGGGTGGAGGTTGGCAGCAGCGGTGCCGGAAGTGCAGAGCACGGCCACCGGACGCCCGCTGGCGCGCGCCAGCCCCAGCGCGAAGTACGAGGAGGCACGCTCGTCGAGGTGGAGCCATGGTTTGATGGCGGCCTGTTCGGCGAAGGCGATGGTGAGTGGCGTGGAGCGCGATCCGGGGGTGATACAGGCATCGGCCACACCAGCCGCGGCGAGGGCGCGGACGAAGGCGCGCGCGGCCCGTGTGTTGGCGGCAGCGATGTCCATTTCAGGCTCCCGCGAGGGCTTCGCGGAGAGGGCGGAACTTGAGCTCGGTCTCGGCGAGCTCTTCGGCCGGGACCGAGCCCTCGACGATACCGGCCCCGGCGAACAGGGTCGCCTCGTCGCCAGCGACGCGCGCAGTCCGCAGGCCGACGGCGAACTCGCCCTCGCCGGCGAAGTCCATCCAGCCAATGGGCGCCGCGTACCAGCCCCGGTCCATCTGCTCGAGCCGTTCGATGACTTCCACGCCAGCTTCCCGAGGCCAGATGCCAACGGCCGGAGTGGGATGAACGCGGTCCACCAGGTCGAGGATGTCTACCCCTCCGTTCACGTATGCAGTCACAGGCGTATGGAGGTGCTGGATGTTGGACATACGCATCAGGACCGGTGTCTCCGGGGCCACAAGCCGGGAACATACGGGCTCCAGCGCCTCGCGGATGGCGGAGACGACGAAGCCGTGCTCGGCGCGCTCCTTCTCGCTGGCGAGGAGCTCCTCGGCAAGGCGGCGGTCGGACTCTTCGTCTGCGCCGCGGGGGCGGGAGCCTGCCAGGCTGGCAGCCTGCACCTCGCCGCCTTCAAGGGAGACGAGGAGTTCAGGGCTGGCGCCCAGCCAGGTGGCATCGCCGGCCGAGAAGCTGAAGACATAGCAGTTCGGGTAGCGGTCAGCGAGCCGTTTGAGCACTGCGGGTTTGTCGATGGGGCGGTCGTGCACTATGTGGAGCTGGCGCGCCAGGACGGCCTTCTCGTAGCGGCCCGCCTCGATCTCGCGGACAGAGGCGGCCACTGCTTCCTGCCAGGCGAGGTCCCCAAGACCTTCGCCGCGATGGCAAGGATGGCCCGTCCGGCCAGGAGCCGGTGACGCAAGAACAGCCGCAAGCTCGCGCTCAATCAAAGCCGACACCGCAGCAGCGGTGGCCGTGCCCTCGAGAAGGAGCGTCACGCTGGCCTCGATCGCGCCGCCCCGGATCGAGACGAGGAAGCGGGGAAGGACGAACTGCCAGCCTCCAAAAGGGTCCCATGCGGGGTCGTGCACATCGCCGCCGAGCTGGAAGCGACAGCCGCCGAAGAACCGCGGCCGGGCATGGCCACCAACTGCCGACGCCGCCGCCGCAGCCAGTGAGCGGAGGGCCGGCATCGCATTGTCGAGGCCTTCGCCACGCGGCCCGGTCAGCCGCAGTGCCTCACCGAGGCCGAACAGGCTGGTTCCCTCCGAGGGCCGCTCCCAACTGACGAGAGCGCGAGCGCGGATGCCATGGGTCCCCTGCGCTCGCAGGATGGTCAACAGCGGCGCCGGCAGGGGAAGCGAGACGAGCGCTGGACCGCTGGCCCCGTTGCGAAGCGCCAATGCCCGTTCGGCCAGGTCCTCCGCGGCAGAAGATCCGGTCGTGTGGTGTTCGATTGTGGTCAAGCGCACACCTCCCGGGCGGGGCGAGCATAGGCTGCAAAACGACAGGCTTGCGGCAGGCTGTGCTTCACGAAGGCGCGGCTATCCATGGGCGGGAACGAGTACTCCCACAAAGCGTATCGGCACCTGCGGTTACGCGCTGTCGGGCCGCTCACCGGCCAGGCCGTCAGGCGAAGAGCACGTACTGTGTGAGGAACCGCTCCACCGACGCGTAAAACTTCTCGATCGTCTCCGCCTTTCGCCAGCCGTGGCCCTCGCCTTCGTAGAGGTGGTACTCATGGGGCACGCCGCGGGCGCGAAGGGAGGCAACGATGGTGTCGCTTTGTTCGCGCGGCACGACGCGATCGATCTCGCCCTGGAAGACGGCAATGGGATCGACGATCTTCGAAGCGTGGAAGATAGGTGAACGTTCGCGATAGATGGCCGCAGCCTCGGGGAGGGGTCCGAGCATGGTGTCCAGGTAACGCTCTTCGAACTTGTGGGTGTCGCTGGCGAGGGTGAACATGTTCGCCACGCCAAACAGGCAAAGCCCGGCCTTGTAGAAGCCCGGGAGCTCTACGAGCGACTGCAGCACTGTGAACCCACCTGCGCTGCCGCCCATGATGACGAACTTGGCGGGATCGGCGAGGCCGCGCTCGGCGAGGGCCTGCGCACCTGTCTGCGAATCGCGAACGTCGTATATGCCCCAGCTGTTCCGCAGCTTGAGCATATACTCGCGGCCATAGCCGGTGCTGCCGCGGTAGTTCACCTGGAGCACCGCGTAGCCGCGGGTTGCGAAGAACTGAGACTGAGCAGCATACCCGGCGGTCACCTGGCTCGTGGGGCCGCCATGGACGGTGACGATGAGGGGCGGGCGGCCGTTCCCCGCGAAGCGGTCGCTGGCTGGCGGGTAGTAGAGGCCGTGGGCAGCCTCGCCATCGAACGAGGTCCAGGAGATCGCCTCTGGCCGCGACAGCATGGACGCAGGAATGGTCTCGCCATCGCTCCGGCGGCGCACGGAGGAGGCGAGGCCCGCAGGCGCGACTTCGAACACCACAACTCGCGGAGGAACCGCGGGCGACGTTGCGACGCAGGCGACGCGCTCGGCCGTGGGAGAGGCGCCGGGCCAATCAAAGGCGGTGTACTCAGGGTGATGGCTGGCCAGATCGGCAGCGGCGCCGTCGCCATCGACGCGCACGAGGGTGCTGAAAGCGTTCTCATTGCGGATCGCCACGACTGCGCCCGAGGGGGTGACGCAGAAGCTGCGCTGCCCGTGTCGCCACGCCGGCTGGCCGAATTCGCCCCCGCCTGCTGTGAGCCGTTTGACCGCCCCAGAGCCGAGATCCTTCCGGTAGATATGCCACGCGCCGCTCTCGTCGGAGACGTAAAGGAGGGCGTCGCCGCCGGGCGTGAAGGCAGGCTGGAAGATTGAGATTTCGGCGCCGCCCGCAACCACTTCCTTCCCCGCCAGCGTGGGCAGGGCGCCATCGGTAAAGGTGAGCGTCCCCACAGCAAGGTCCGTGCCATCCCAGGGCATGTTCGGGTGGTCCCATTCGACCCATGCGAGGCCGTCGCCGGTGGGGCGCCACGTGGGCTGCATGTAGAAGTCGCGGCCGGTGGAGAGCCGCTGCGGCCAGTACCTGCCTTCGGTGTCGACGATGGCGATGCAGTCGTCGTGGTCGTATGTGGCGACGTAAGCGAGCCAGCGGCCGTCGGGCGAAACCGCCGGGGAGCAGGCGGCCCCGAAGGCGGGCGTGATGGCGCGCGCCGGACCCCCGGCAAGAGGCTGGCGATAGATGCGCTGGTCGGCCTGCCCCACGAAGTAGGCGACGCCGTGGGAAAGGGTGAAGTCGCCGCCCCCGTAGCCCAGGAAGGCGCGGACGGAGATATCCGAGGTCAGGTCGCGCGGGGCGCCGCCATCGGCGTCCTGGACGACGAGCACGCCGCGGTCAGAGCGGCCCTCGATCCAGCCGAGAGTGCGCCCATCGGTGTCCCAACACGGCTCGCTGAGGCGGAGCATGGCGGCGAGGCTCTTCGGCGTGATGGGGCTGTCCCAGCGGCCATACATGCGGTGTTCACGAGTCATTGGTGCTCCCTCCCGGCGCGGCG
>CAYYYI010000032.1:15559-23026 GCA_964475735.1 uncultured Anaerolineaceae bacterium | reverse complement strand
CCGCGAATGCTGGCCCCCGGACGCCCCGGGCCGTAGGCTTTCGCCACAATCATCCACCGGAGTTAGCCCCATGACCGCCCCTCAACAGCCCGAGATTCCGCCGCCGTCGCCCGACGACGTCCTCTTCGAAAAGGGCGACTGCTATGCCGTCGTCACGCTCAACCGCCCTGTAGTGTTGAATGCCATCAACTGGTCCATCCTGCGGCGGCTCAAGGTTGCCCTTGACCGCGCCGAGGCGGACGACGACGTGAAGGCCGTGATCCTCACCGGCGCGGGACGGGCGTTTTCTGCGGGCGGCGACATCCAGTCGACGCCGCCGGAGGATAACGAGCCGACCCCGAGCGGTGTGGCAATCAACATGCAGATCTGGCAGATGCCGAAGCCTGTGATCGCGGCCGTCAGGGGCTATGCGGTCGGGCAGGGCTGCGAGCTTGCGGGGATGTGCGACCTGACCGTCGCGTCGGACGACGCAGTATTCGGGGAGATACAGATCCGGCACGGCTTTGGGCCGCCCATCCTGATCACCCCCTTCCTCGTGGGGCTGAAGCAGGCGAAGGAGATTCTGATGCTGGGCGAACGGATCAGCGCGACAGAGGCGATGCGGCTGGGCATGGTCAATCGCGTGGTGCCCGCCGACCACCTGATGGACGAAGCAATCGACATGGCCCGGAAGCTTGCGGCGCTGCCCCAGAAGGCCGTGCGCACGAATAAGGTGCTCGTGAACAGGGCGTACGAGCTGGCTGGCTTCCGCGAGGCGCTCAACTACCGCTCCGACCCGGCGGTGGCGGCGCTGGCGGGCGGCAGCGGCCGCGATTCGGACCCGCACCTGAAGGTGCTGCGCGAGCAGGGGTGGGAGGCGTTCCGGCGTTCGCGGGACGCGATGTACCAGGAGTAGGCCGCCCTACACGCCGTCCCAGAGGTCGTAGGCGCGCTGGCGGGCGATGCCAAAGCGGCGGGCAGCTTCGGCGGCGGCAGCGGAACGGCGGGCGCCGGCGCGGTTCATCTCGCCCAGGTAGGCGCGGACCTCGTCCTCGCTTGCCGCTTCCGGGGGCTCGACGCGGACCACGACGGTCACTTCGCCCTTTGTCTCCCGGAAGCGGGGGGCCAGGGTCGATGCGCGTCCACGGACGGCCTCTTCGTGGACCTTGGTCAGTTCGCGGCAGACTACCACCTCGGGATCGCCGAGATCGGTGGCAAGCTCTGCCAGCGTGGCGCCTAGGCGCCCGGGGCTTTCGAAGAACACGAGAACGCTGGCGGCGCTCGCGGCCGAGCGGAGGCGGGCGAGCCGCTCCCCCTTTGGCCGGGGCAGGAAGCCGAGGAAGTGCGCGTCGCTCGCCTCGAATCCTGCCACCGAAAGGGCGGCGGCCAGCGCCGAGGGCCCTGGGATGGCCACCACTGGCACCCCGGCAGCGTGCGCAGCCTCGACCAGCCGCGCGCCGGGATCGGCCACGAGCGGCGTGCCGGCGTCGCTCACCAGCGCCAACACCCCCTCGCGGGCAGCGGCCAGCAGCTCAGGTGCGCGGGCGTTTACGTTGTGCTCGGTGAGGCTGACCATCCGGGCCCGGCCGCCGGCCATCTTCACGAGTTTGCCGCTGGTGCGCGTGTCCTCGGATGCCACAATGGCCGCGGCTCCAAGCACGCGCAGGGCGCGCGGCGAGAGGTCCTCCAGGTTACCGATGGGCGTGGCGACCACATAGAGGCCGGGGGTGAAACCCGTCATCGGGGGCAACATCCTGCGGTATTGCACATAACTGAACGCCGGACCCGAAACTGTGTTGACCCCGCTTCGAGGCCCCGCCTACACTCTAAAGCACACCCCGGGCTCCAGGCCCGGGCGCTATCTCATATCCCCGGATAACACAGACTTGAGTGCCGCCGCACACCCTTCTTCCGCCGCCTCTGTCACTCCAGAGCGCGGCCATGCGCCGTTGAGTTCAGAGGAGGCGTCCGTGACCGTCCCACAGTTCAAGCAACTTCGCCGCGCGTACGGTTTCGATGAGGTCGCCATCGTACCGGGCGAGGTGACCATCAACCCGGAACTGGTGGAACTGGGGCTCGATATCGGGCCCTATCATTTTGCCATTCCGTTCGTCGCCTCGGCGATGGATGCAGTGGTCGACCCTAACTTCGCCATCGAAATGCACCGCGCGGGCGGCCTGGCGGTTCTGAACCTCGAAGGGGTCTGGACCCGGTACGACGATCCCGGTGTCATTCTCCAGGAAGTGGCCGCAGCCAGCCGCGACGAAGCCACCACCATCCTGCAGAGCGCCTACCAGGCCCCCATCCGGGACGACCTCATCGCCCGCCGCATCAAAGAAATAAAGGCCGGCGGCGCCGTGGCCGCGGTTTCGACCACGCCCATGAACACCAAGCGGATGGCCGGGCTCGTGCAGGACTCGGGCGCCGACATCCTGGTGGTGCAGAGCACGGTGACGACCGCGCGGCACGAATCGAACAGCATCGAGGGGCTCCGCTTCGACAAGCTGCTCCAGGACATCCACATCCCGGTTGTGGTGGGGAACACGGTGGGCTTCAACGCCACGCTCGAAGTGATGCGAACCGGCGTTGCCGGCGTGCTCGTCGGAGTCGGGCCCGGGGCCGCCTGCACGAGCCGCGAAGTGCTCGGCATCGGCGTTCCCCAGGTGACCGCCACCATCGACTGCGCCGCGGCGCGCGACCACTACTTCCGGGAGACGGGGCGCTACCTGCCGATCATCACCGATGGCGGCATCCGCACCGGCGGCGACGTCTGCAAGTGCATTGCCAGCGGCGCCGACGCCGTCATGATGGGCTCGCCCTTCGCCCAGACCACGGAGGCGCCGGGGCGCGGATACCACTGGGGCATGGCCACGCCGCACGCGAACCTGCCCCGTGGGACGCGCGTGGCCGTCGGCGTCAACACGACCGTGCAGAAGCTGCTGTTCGGCCCCACGAGCCGCACCGATGGCACCGAGAATCTTGTGGGCGCGCTGAAGACGGCCATGGGCATGTGCGGGGCCCACACCGTCCGCGAGTTCCAGCAGGCAGAGATGGTCATCGCGCCGGCGATCAAGACCGAAGGGAAGATCTACCAGTTTGCGCAGTCGGGCTCGTAGCCTCCCGCTCGCCTTCGCAATCACGCTAACGGCGGCCCTCACACCGGGGGCCGCCGTTTCGTTTGCGGGCGCGGTCTACAGGTTCTCCAGCAGGATGGCAAGCGCCCCTTCTTCGCCCGGCAGCACCTCGTCGGCGGCGTCGAGGGCGTAGCGGTCCGCGTGAGCCATGGCGAAGCCGCGCCCGGCCCAGGCGAGCATGGCGGCGTCGTTCACGCTGTCGCCCACGGCGATGGTTTCGTGGCGATCGATGCCAAGGTCGTCGCAGATGAGGGAGAGGGCGTGACCCTTGTTGGCCTGTTCGGCCACGGCGACGGTCACGAAGGGGAAGTCGAGGAGGTGGAGGCGGTCTCCGTGGATGCCCGCCAGGTGGCGGTGGATGACGGCGGCTTCGCCTTCGACCGTGCTGATGATGCCCACGCCGGTGGGGGTGAGACCGGAGTGTTCCGGGAAGGCGAGGTATTCGGGGGTGATGCCGGAGACGCGGCCATAGGCTTCGGTTTCGTCCGACCTGGCCGAAGCGATGTAGCGAAGGGGGTTGAACCACTCGTAGGGGCGGCCGATTTCACGGGCGTAGGTGACGATCTCCATGGCGGCGTGGTGGTCGATGGGGAATTCGCGCGTGATCGCACCGTCGAGGGTATGGACGGAGCAACCCTGCTGGCAGATGACCGGCGTGGCCAGGCCGAGGTCGCGGGCGACGGCGAGCGTGCCGGGGAACATGCGGCCGGAAGCGAGGATGACGGCGACGCCGCTTTCCTGGAGGCGAGCGACGGCGTGTGTGAGGCGGTCGCCCGGCATGTGGCTGCCGTCGCCGTAGCCATGGGGCGGAATGAGGGTGCCGTCGATGTCCAGGGCGACGAGCTTCACGCCCATCGCGCGCACACCACCCTGTCGATGCCGCCCAGGTCGCGGACAAGCCAGGGTTCGCGACCGCACCGGCGCAGGCTGGCTGCCACATCGGCGGCCTGTCCGAAGCCCACCTCGATCGCCAACAGGACCGGGCGCAGGCGCCGATCGCAGTCCGCAATGAGCCGCCGGATGAGCACGAGGCCGTCTTCGCCGCCATCGAGGGCGACGCGGGGCTCCCAGCGGCTCACTTCCGGTTCGAGGGCATCTATCTCCCACGTGGGGATGTAGGGGAGGTTCGCGAGGACGATGTCCGCCCGGGCGAAGGGGGTCAGGAGGTCGCCCCGCAAGAGCTGCACGTGCGGTGCGTGGGCAGCAGCATTCCGGGCGGCGACGGCGAGGGCGCCTTCGCTCACGTCGACGCCAACCACCTTGGCCGCGGGTACCTCGGTAGCCACGGAGACGGCGATGGCGCCGCTGCCCGTGCCAACGTCCACCGCGATGGCGCCCGGCTGGCGGCGGAGCTCATCGAGGGCGAGGTCGACGAGGAGTTCGGTTTCGGGGCGAGGGACGAGGACGCCTGGCCCAACGGCGAAGGCGCGGCCGTAGAACTCGCGGCTACCCGTGATGTAGGCGGCGGGCTCGCGGTCGAGACGGCGCTCGATGAGGTGATGCAGGCGCGACAGTTCGCCTGTTCCGACGGCGGCGCCAGCGAAGTAGGCGGCGCGAGAGACCCCGGCCGCCTCGCGGGCGAGTAGTTCACCTTCGAACTCCGGGTCGGGGATGCCGGCCGCGGCGAGCCGTGCGGCCGCTTCCTTCGCCGCGGCCCGGAGGCTCATGCCACGCTCGCCTGCAGCCGCTCCGCTTCGTCGGCGGTGGCGACGGCATCGATGATGTCGTCGATGTTGCCGTCCATGCGGTCGGGGATGTTGTGGACGGTGAGGCCGACGCGATGGTCGGTTATGCGGTCCTGGGGGTAGTTGTAGGTGCGGATCTTCTCGCTGCGGTCGCCGGAACCGACCTGGGAGCGGCGCGTGGCGCTCATTTCGGCGTCCTGCTTCTGCTGCTCCATGTCGAAGAGGCGCGAGCGCAGCACGGTCATGGCCTTGATGCGGTTCTTGAGCTGGGAGCGCTCGTCCTGGCAGACGACGACGATGTTCGTGGGCAGGTGGGTGAGGCGCACGGCGGTGGCCACCTTGTTCACGTTCTGCCCGCCGGGGCCGGACGAATGGAAGATGTCGACGCGGAGGTCCTTTTCCTCGATGCCGATGTCCACCTCTTCGGCCTCGGGGAGGACGGCGACGGTGGCGGTGGAGGTGTGGATGCGGCCCTGCGCTTCAGTCTCGGGGACCCGCTGAACACGGTGGACGCCGCTTTCGTACTTCAGGCGCGAGTAGGCGCCGTCGCCGCGGATTTCGAAGACGACTTCCTTGAAGCCGTTCTTCTCGGATTCGGAGGCGCTGAGGATCTCGGTCTTCCAGCCGCGGCGTTCGGCGTAGCGCGCGTACATGCGGTAGAGGTCTCCCGCGAAGATACCGGCCTCATCGCCGCCGGCGCCGGCCCGGATCTCCATGATCACATTGCGGGAGTCGCGGGGGTCCTTTGGCAGGAGCTCACGCATGATCCTGGCGTCGAGATGGGTGAGGCGGGTCTCGGCGGTGACGATTTCGGCCTCGGCCAGGGCGCGCATCTCCTCGTCTTCTTCGGCGAGGAGGGCGCGGGCGTCTTCGACCGCTGCCGTGGCGGCCTCGAACTCATCGAGGAGGGTGACGATGGACTGGATGTCGGCGCGCTCTTTGGCGAGCTGGTTGAGCTGTTCGAAGTTGGCGGCCACGCCGGGACGCCCCATCTCTTCGGTGAGTTCGTTGTAGCGCTCGCGGATGCGGCGCAGCTGCGCGAGGATGGCGTCGTCCATGGTTGCTCAAGAGGACGGCCCGCCTTCAGCGGACCGTATTCACGTTTCCGGGGCCTGGATCGAGTATAGCATCGGCCCGGAGAACGGCTGAAGAGGGGGCCGCTGAGGGGCCGGGTGGATTGCCTATCGCGTTACCCTCCGGGGGCTAGAATGCGTTAGCAGGTATGACCGTGAGCCGCGCAGCCGCCCGCGATGCCGGCCGGGTTTCCCGGCCCCCCGTTCGCCTCCACTACGCTTCGTTCGAATCGCGCGTTGCGGCAGGGGTGCTCGACCTCCTCGTACTCTTCATCATCGCCTCCCTGCTGGTCACAGCGGGTTCCATCGTCATCCTCATTTCATCGGACTTCGAAAAGGTCGACCCTTCGGCGACGGCGATCAACATCTTCTGGGGCTGCGTTGGGGCCATCCCCATCGCGTACGTGCTCTACTTCTTTCTCGCGCTGGCATGGAAGGGGCAGACAGTGGGTGCGGCGGTCATGCAGATCATGGTCGTTCGCTCTGACGGACGGCCGCTGGGCGTCATCGGGTCGATGGCGCGGGTGATTGGGCTCGGCGCCTACGTGCTTGTCGCGGGCATTGGGGTGATCGCCGCCTACTCGGTGCGCGACTCGGCCGAGCAGGCGGCGGCGGTCGTCGGCGTGGCCTTCCTGCTCGTGGCGCTCGGCCTGCTGATTGCCGCCTTCGATTCTCATCGCCGGACGCTCCACGATCGCATTGCGGGCACGATCGTCGTCCACGTCGACTAGGCAGCCGGGATGACCGTCGAGGACGGACGCCCCCGGCGCAGCGACCCTCCGCTGGAAAGACGCCGGTTCGAGCGCGAACGGTCCGCCGCGGGCCGCGAGAGCGCGCTGCTTTTCGGAGTGGCGCTGGCGACGTTTGTCCTGATCGCCGCCGTGAGCATCCGCCAGGCGACCTCACCGGGGAACGCCATCGGCGTCATCGAGGACGGGGTCGCGGCGACCACGGAGATAGACCTTCTCCTTGGCGAACACCTCGCGGCCCTGCAGGAACAGGCTCGTGAGGGCGGCGAAGAGACGTATGGGCTCCCCGGCTACCCGATCGACGTCTTTCTATCGCGCGACGAACTCCTGAAGCTTGATGAGAGCGGCGTGCGGGACTTGATGTTGTGGCGCTCGGCCCACGTGGTCTACGACGAGGGGTTGAAGGCGTTCGACCGCACCGGAAACCAGGAGGTGAGCTTCCTTTCACTCCAGGGGCAGATGGATTTCGTGCTCGGGAATCTCACCGGGGAACGGCACTCACAGTCCGGGACTGTTGCCGTTCTCGCCGTGCTGGCGCTGGCCGCAATGGCCATCGGGGTGCTGCTCACGGCGGAGGGGTCCGGTGGCTTCCGCAAGCTCGGTCTGGCGGCCGCAGGCGGAGCAGGGTTTGGCCTGCTGCTTTCCGGCCTGGCGTGGCTCGGCGCCGGGGTGACGGCAAGTGGCGACAGCTTCACCACCGACCTCCGCGACATCCTGAAAACGCTGCTGGCGATGCCCTTGCGCAACTTCCTGGTGGCGCTGGCTGCGGGATTACTCTGTGCGCTTGTTTCGCCACTCGCCGGGCTCGTTGCGAGGTTCGCGGGGACCGCTGGCGAACGGCGCGGAC
>CAYYYI010000032.1:3778-15459 GCA_964475735.1 uncultured Anaerolineaceae bacterium | reverse complement strand
TGATGTGCGGCAACGCGTTGAGCCACGGGCCGCGAAACCGGCGCAGCATCCCGTAGCCGAAGCTCCCCATGACGCGCGCGGCACGCAGCTCGGGGCCGATCTCGTGGTCGACGGCGCGTTCGTATGCGCGCAGATCGCCGTCGCTGGCCGCGGCGCGCAAGATCTCTACTGCGGCCATGCGACCCGACTGGATGGCGTAGACGATGCCTTCCTGGGTGAACTCATCGGCCAGGCCGGCGGCATCCCCGGCCAGGGCGCTCCTGCGGGTGGCGATGGGTTCGCCGCCACGGCGGAGGAGGATGCGGTGGCCGCGAGCGATGGTCACCTCGGCGTCACGCAGGCCGAGCCGGCCCAGGTAGCCGTTGAGGCGCGGCTTGAGAGCGCCGCCGTGGCCGTCGGGAAGGACGATACCGATGGAGAGAGCGCCGGCCTTCGGGAAGACCCAGGAGTAGCCCCACGGGCGGTAGTCCATCTCCACCATGACGGTGTGATCGAAGGCCACCCTGCGCAGTGGAGGAAGCTTCACCTCAAGTTCCCACGCCGCGCAGGACGCGAGCCCGCTGCCGAGTCCGAGGGCCTTCGCCGTCACGGAGTTCGCGCCATCGGCGCCGATCACGAACGTGGCCTCTGCTTCGAAACCTTCGGAGCAGACGCGCACTCCCGATGCCGACTCCTCGACGGACCGGACGCGCGTCCCCGGCCGGAATTCGGCGCCCGCCTTCTGCGCATGTTCGAGCAGCAGCGCGTCGAAGCGGTCGCGCATGACCATGTCGAGAAATGGCTCGCCGGAATCGCGGACGAAGCGGACGCTGTTGCGGATGGAGACGTCGAAGAGGTGGACGGTCTCCTCGACGACCGGGTCGATGGGGAAGGGGAGGAGAGACCTTGTGCGGCGGGGAATGCCGCCCGCGCAGGCCTTGTAACGGGGGAAGTGCTCGCAGTCGAGGATGAGGACGCGCGCCCCGGCGGCGGCAAGCTCGCGCGCGGCTGTGCTCCCGGCGGGACCGGCGCCCACGACGATCGCATCGAAGCGTGTCATTCGCAGGGATTCTACCGGGGGTCCGCGGCGGGCAGCCAGCCGAGCTTGAGGCTACGATTAGCCCATGACGCGAAGGGAGATCCGGCTAACGGACCTGACGGGCTGCGGCGGCTGAGCATCCAAGGTGGGGCCTGAGGCCCTGGCGCAGGTGCTGTCGCCGCTCAACGGCCTGTTTTCGGGGGAGAACCAGCCCGCGCTGCTCGTTGGGCTGGGGATTGCCGACGACGCGGCTGTGTTTCGCGTGAACTCGCGAACCGCCGTGGTGGCTACGCTTGACTTCTTCGCGCCCCTGGTGGATGACCCATACACGTACGGCGCCATCGCCGCGGCGAACGCGATGTCGGATGTCTACGCGATGGGCGGCGAGGTTGCACTGGCCCTGAATATCGCTGCCTTTCCGCGGGAAATGGCGCCGGAAACGGTGACGGAGATCCTGCGCGGCGGCGCCGAGAAGGTGGCGGAGGCGGGCGGCGTCGTCGCCGGGGGCCACACGATCTGGGACGAGGAGCCTAAGTACGGGCTCAGCGTCCTGGGCCTGGTGCACCCATCGCGCATCCTATCGAAGGCCGGGCTGCGGCCCGGGGACCGGCTCTACCTGACAAAGCCGCTTGGCACTGGGACCATCCTTTCGGCGGCAAGAGGGGAGGTGGCCGAGCCAGCCTGGGTCGAGGGCGCGGTCGCGAGCATGCTGCGGCTCAACCGGCACGCTTCGCACCTGGCGCGGGGAGCGCGGCTGCGCGCCGCGACGGACGTCACGGGGTTTGGCCTGCTTGGCCACCTCTGGGAGATGGCCAAGCGCTCCGGGGTCGCGGCCGAACTTGACGCGGCCTCCATCCCGCTTCTGCCCGGTGCGCGCGAATGCCTCGGCCGCGGCGCCCGAACTGGCGGGGGTGAGCGCAACCGCGACTGGGTTGGGGGTAACGTTACCTTCGCACCGGGCCTTGACGTGGTGCTCGCCGAGGCGCTCTTCGATCCCCAAACCTCCGGCGGGCTGCTGCTGGCGTGTCCCCCGCGACGGGCAGCGAAGCTCGAAGCCGCCTTCGCGCGGGACGGCGAGCCGTTGTGGCAGATTGGCCGGGTCGTGGAGGGCGAGTCTTGCATTGCCGTCGGCGTCGCCGGGAACCGGAGATGAGGGTCCGGCGTTGATGTTGACATGGGGGCAGCCGATTGTCCGAGCCGGGGCCCGTTCCTATACTCGTGAAGCGCCCTGGTGGGGAAGGAGTGAGTTTGACGTCCGTCGCGACTGACTTCGAGACGGTCATCGGCCTCGAGGTCCACTGCCAGCTGAAGACCCTCAGCAAGATGTTCTGCGGCTGCAGCGCCAGCTACTCCGGCGCGGAGCCGAACACGCACGTTTGCCCCGTTTGCATGGGCATGCCCGGCGTGCTCCCGGTCATCAACGAGAAGGCGATTGAGTACATCGTCCTGACCGGGCTGGCGCTCAACTGCTCAATTCCCGGGTTCAGCAAGTTCGACCGCAAGAACTACCACTACCCCGACCTGATGAAGGGGTACCAGATTTCGCAGTATGACCTGCCGGTGTGCGTTGGCGGCTGGCTCGAAATCGAGGCCGGGGGCGCGACGCGCCGGCTTGGCATTACACGCGTGCATATGGAGGAAGACACGGCACGGCTGGTTCACCGGGTGGACTCGTCGACGGGCGAGGGGTACAGCCTGATCGACGTCAACCGCGCCGGGTCGCCGCTGATGGAGATTGTGAGCGAGCCGGACATGCGCACGCCCGAGGAGGCGCGGGAGTACCTGGTGCGGCTGCGGCAGATTCTTCGCTACATCGGGGTGAGCGATGCGAACATGGAAGAGGGCGACTTCCGCTGCGATGCGAACATAAGTCTTCGACCGGCAGGGACTGCGGCCTTCGGCAGCAAGGTCGAAGTGAAGAACATGAACAGTTTCCGCGCTGTGCATGACGCGCTGGTGTTCGAAGAGAAGCGCCAGGCCGCCGTCTTGCGCGCCGGTGGGCAGATTCCCCAGGAGACGCGAGGGTGGGTCGACGAACGGGGAGAGACGGTGGGCCAGCGGTCGAAGGAGTACGCGCACGATTACCGGTACTTCCCTGAGCCGGACCTGCCGCCGCTGACCTTCAGCCGCGACCGGGTGGCGGAGGTACGCGCAGCCCTTCCCGAGTTGCCAGAGGCGCGAAAGAGGCGCTTCCTTGCCCTGGGGCTGAGCGAGCACGAAGCGGCGACGCTCACCGATGCTCGCGAACGTGCCGATTACTTCGAGCGGGTGATGTCTGCGATTGAAGCCGAGCCAGCGCGGGCGGCCAAACTCGCCGCGAACTGGGTGCTGGGCGAGGTGGGGCGCTGGACGAACGCGACCGGCCAGGGCATCGCCGCCCTTCCCGTCACCCCGGAGTCGCTCGCCCGGCTCGTGGGGATGGTTCAATCGGGCGCTGTCACAGCGAACGTCGCCAAGGACGTGTTCGACCAGATGGCGGCGACCGGCAAGAGCGCGGCGGAGATTGTGGAAGCAGCGGGGCTTGCGCAGATCAGTGGGAGCGACGAACTTGCAGGCATCGTGGCGAAAGTGCTTGCAGCCAACGAAAAGGCCGTCGCCGACTACCGGGCCGGCAAGGAGACTGCCGCAAAGTTCCTCGTTGGCCAGGTGATGCGCGAGACGCGTGGCCGGGCCAACCCGCAAACGGTCCAGGACCTGATAGCACAGGAATTGGGATGAAAATGTTTACTTTGCCTAGCGATAGCTCCGCGCGATGGTATAATCCGGCCCGATGACGCTCGAACGTATCCGTGATCACAGCGCCATCAAGTGGCTGTACCCGGGCATGCACATCAAGCGCTGGCTTGTGCTGCTTGCCTTCGGCGTCTCGCTCATGGGGCTGGGCATCGCATACCTGCTGCGCGAAGCGTACCTCTCGTACACGTTCCCCGGTGTCTTCTACTACATCACCCTGCAGTTCATGCCCCGGTGGGGGCGCGGCGCGCTGTTCATGACGCTCTCCCTTTCCACGATTGGTATCGCCATCTGGAAGCTGAACGAATCGCTTCTCTTCGCGTTTGTCCGGCCCGACCGCGAGAAGAGCCTCTCGGAGTCGATCTACAACAAGCGCATATTGGGAAGGGGCCCGAAAATCGTTGCGATAGGCGGCGGGACCGGGCTCTCGCAACTGCTGCGGGGGCTGAAGGGCTACACGAGCAATCTCACGGCCATCGTCACTGTGGCCGATGACGGGGGCAGCACGGGGCGGCTGCGGCAGGAGTTCGGAGTCGTGGCGCCCGGCGACATACGCCAGTGCATCGCCGCCCTCGCCGAAGCCGAGCCCCTCATGACGAAGCTCTTCCAATACCGTTTCACCGAGGGGAGCGGGCTCGAAGGGCACTCGTTTGGCAACCTCTTCATCGTGGCAATGTCGGAAGTCACGGGTAACTTCGAAGCTGCCGTGCACGAAACCGGGCGGGTGCTGAACGTGCGCGGCAACATCTTCCCCTCCACGCTGGAGGATGTGACGCTCAGTGCCCGAACCCTGGAAGACGAAGTGGTGCACGGGGAGCACAACATCTCGGAGCGCGGCGCCGCAATCCATGAGGTGTTTCTTAATCCGCCCTCGGCAGAAGCTCACCCCGACGCCGTGCGCGCGATCCTCGATGCCGATATGGTCGTAATCGGGCCGGGAAGTCTGTTCACCAGCGTGATGCCCAACCTGCTTGTGGAAGGTATCCGCAAGGCGATCGTTGCCTCGTCGGGCCTCAAGGTCTTCGTTTCGAATGTGGCGACGCAGCACGGGGAGACCGATGGGTACACCGTGGCCGACCACGTGGAGGCGGTCGAACGTCATCTGGGGCACGGGCTCATCGACGTGGTTGTGGCAAACAGCAACGTGGCGCCGGCCTTGCCTGAGGCCTGGCACTCAGAGCCCGTGGAGGTAGCGCGCAACGGTGACGGGGTGCACTCAGGCGTCCGGCTTGTCGAGGCCGACGTCGTCGCTGAGGAGAACCGCTACCGCCACGATCCGGCAAAGCTCGCGGCTACGATACTGCGGCTGTATTATGAGCGTGATTCGGTGCCTGCTAACGCTGCCCGGCAGCGAGCGGACGAGGCACTCCTGATAACGCGGTAGCCCATGCTGAACATTCTCCAGATCGCCGTCTCGGTAATTCTCATTGTCGTCGTGTTGCTCCAGGTGAAAGGCTCGGGATTCGGAGCCGCCCTTGGGGGAATGTCGGGGGGCTCCGTCTTCCGCACCAAGCGCGGGCTCGAGCGGACCCTGTTCCAGGCCACGATCCTGCTTGTGATCGTGTTCATCATGGTCTCGTTTCTGAGCGTCGCTTCTCAGTAACCTGCTGATGAGCCGCCGGCCTCCGGGTTCGCGCCGCACACTCCTGATCGCAGGTCTGGTCGCCATTGCGCTTGTAGGTGCGGGTGGAGCATTCCTCCTCGGGATGATCGAGGAAGAGAGCAGTGCGCCCACGCCGGCTGGCGCTTACGTCGAAGGTGTGGCCGGGACGTGGAAGCGGGTGAACCCTCTCTTCGCGACCACCAACGAGGTCGACCAGGACCTGGTTCAACTGGTGTTCTCGGGGCTGGTTCGCCTGGGGCCCACCGGTGAGGTGATGCCGGACCTGGCCACGCTCCCCCACATCAGCGACGACGGCAAGACGTACACGTTCCGGCTGCGAAAGGGACTGCGCTGGCACGACGGCGACCCGCTAACGTCGGCCGATGTGGCGTTCACCATCGAGGCTCTGACTTCGCCCGATTTCAGGGGTGAGCCATCACTGGCCGACCCGTGGCTCGGCGTGGAGGTCGAGACCCCTGACGAGTTGACGGTTGTGTTCAAGCTCCGGCAGCCGTATGCGCCGTTCCTGGCGCGCCACGCCACGCTGGGCATCCTTCCCAAACACCTCCTGGGGGGACTTTCCGGTTCGCAGTTGCTGGAGGCGCCGTTCAATGCCGCGCCGATCGGTTCCGGCCCCTACCAGCTTCAGACTCTTGACTCCCTCGAGGGTGTGCTCGACGCCTACCCGGAGTACCACCTGGGGCGGCCGCAGATGGAGCGCGTCAGGCTGCGGTTCTATAGCGACTACCCGGCGGCGCTGCGTGCGCTCCAGCAGGGCGATGTCGGGGGAGTGATGTTCCGCGAGGGCATCAGCGACTCCCAGATTGCCGAGTTGAATGGCATCAAGGGTGTGAACCTTGAGTACCCCCAACGTGGGGCATACATAATTCTTTACCTTAACAACGACCAGGCAGCGTATTTCCAGGATGAGCGCGTCAGGCGCGCTATTTCGATGGCGCTCGACCGGGAGCAACTCGTCTCGCGCGTCTACGAAGGCGCGGCGACGCCGTCAAGCTCGGCAGTCCCGCCCCGCACGTGGGCCTACGCCGACCAGTACGACCTCATCCAGCCACGAATCGAAGAGGCGAAGCGCCTGCTTGAAGAGGCGGGCTGGACGCCTCACGCCACGACAGGCATCCTCGTTCGCGAAGGGGCCGAGTTTCGCATCACCATTCGCACCGACAATGACACGCTGCGTGTGGCCGTGGCGAACGAGATCGCCCGCCAGCTCCAACAGCTGGGGATCCGGGCCACGGTTGCGAGCACGACCTTCTCCGTGCTGCGCCGCGACTTCCTGCAGGAGCGCAAGTATGACGCGGCGGTGGCGGGCTGGGACCAGGGCCCGGACCCCGACCCCTACTCCGGCTGGCACAGCTCGCAAATGGGCACCGCCGGGCTGAACCTGGCGAACTTCGCCGACGTGGTGGCCGACAGCCTGATCACGAAGGGCCGCACGGATTCGGACATAGAGGTGCGGCGGGATAGCTACCGCCAGTTCCAGGAGGTCTGGCAGGAGTTGGCGCCAAGCGTGGTCATCGCCTATCCGCGCTACACTTACGCCTATCCCTCTGCGCTAAAGGGGCTGAAGCCGGGCGTGCTGTTCTCGGCATCGCAGCGGTTTGCAGACATCCACCGGTGGAAATACTAGAAACCGCCATCTTCCTGCTCACCGACTTTGGCGACCGTGACCACTACGTGGGGCACCTGAAGGCGGTCATCGCAGGGATCGCGCCGCGCGCGCAGGTGCACGACATCTCGCATGGGATCGAGCCGTACGCCGTGGACGAAGCGGCATGGATGCTGGAGGTCACAGTCCCGGTGCTGCCGGAAAAGGCGGTCGTGGCCGTGGTGGTGGACCCTGGCGTGGGCACCTCCCGCAGGCCGTTGGGCGCCTGCCGCGACGGGCGTTACTTCTTCGGCCCGGACAATGGCGTGCTCACGCCCGTGTTGCGCGGCAGGGGGCGTGAAGCCGGGGAGGAGTGCGACATCCGCGAACTCACTGCTCCGCAGTTCCGCCGGGCGGCCGTGAGCAGCACGTTTCATGGGCGCGATATCTTCGCCCCTGCTGCCGCGCGCGTTGCCGCGGGGCTTGACTACCGGAGGCTCGGCCCGCCGGTGACCGACCCCGTACTTCTCCGGCCGTTCGAGGGCGAGCCGGAGGGCTTTGGGCGGCTGCGCGGCCACATCATCCACATCGATCGGTACGGGAACCTCGTTACCACGATCCGGGCCACGCAGCTTTTCCCCCGGTTTGTCATCGAAGCCTGCGGGCGTGAGATTGACGTCCACGTCCGCACCTTTGCCGAGGCTCCGCAGGGTGCGCTTTTCTGCCACGCGGACAGTTCGGGATTCATTGCCATTGCTGTGAATCAGGGCAGCGCCGCGGACGTTATCGGCGCCCGTCGCGGCGACTCGGTGCTGGTGCGTGCGCGGTGAGGCCGGGGAAAGTTCGCGTCGTCTTCATGGGGTCGCCCGCGTTCGCCGTGCCATCACTGAGGGCGTTGGCGGCCGCCGGCTACCGTGTAGAGGCGTCGGTGACGCAACCTGACCGCCCGGCCGGGCGCGGCGGCCGCCTGGCGCCGCCCGAGGTGAAGGTTGCGGCGCTGGAGCTCGGCATACCGGTGCTCCAGTTTGAGACCCTGAAGGGCGAGGCCGCGCGCGAACAGATCGCCGGCCTGGGGCCGGACCTGTTTGTGGTCGCTGCCTACGGGAAGATCCTGTCGCGGCGAATGCTGGCGATTCCCGTGCGGGGCTGTGTGAACATGCACGCTTCGCTCCTGCCGCGCTGGCGAGGCCCGTCGCCCGTGACCGCCGCCATCCTCGCCGGTGACGCTGAAACGGGCGTCTCGATCATGGAGATGGCCCCGGCGATGGACGCCGGGCCCGTCATCGCGACGGCGAGGACCCCCGTTCTGCCCGCCGACACGACGGGGACGCTGAGCGAGCGGTTGGCCTTGCTCGGCGCCCGGCTGCTGGTCGAGGTGCTGCCCGGCTGGTACGACGGGACCGTGGCGTCCGTCCCCCAGGATGAGGCGCTTGCGACCTACTGCCCGCTCCTCAAGAAGGAGGACGGCCACCTGAAGCGCGCCATGCGGGCCGAAGATGCGGAGCGCGCCGTGCGGGGGTATGACCCGTGGCCGGGAGCGTTTGTGCTTTACAGAGGAGAGCGGCTGGCGATTTGGAGGGCTCATGTCGAGGCGCACGCCAGAGACGAGGCGGCCGCGCCGGGCCAGGTTGTGGTCCGCGAGGGGTCCCCGGGCATCGCCTTCGAAGGCGGGTTCCTGGTGCTCGACGAGGTGCAGCGGGCGGGCTCGCGGAGGCAGTCGGGACGCGACTTCCTCAACGGGGAACGCGGTAAGGTGGAACCAGTGGTAACGCTGGCATGACTCCTTCACCGGCCCCGGAAGGCGAGTCCGCGGCTTTCCCCGCGCGACAAAGCCTGCTACGGCTCTACCCCGCGGAGATGGAAGAGCTTGTTGAGCGCCTGGGGGAGCCGCGTTACCGTGCCGATCAACTGCTGGCCGGGATCTACCGCAAGTTGGCCGAGAGCGTCGACGAGAACACCGCGCTTCCGGCGGCGTTCCGGGCCTGGCTCGGCGCTGCGGGCTGCGTGATTGACCTGGCAGAAGAGGCCGGGCGCTCGCAGAGCGAGGACGGGCTGACAACGAAGCTTCTGCTGCGCATGGGCGGCGGAACGCTCATCGAAACCGTGCTTATGCAGTATCCCGGCGTGCCGGGGAGCCACCCGCGCTCGACCGTGTGCGTCTCGACGCAGGCGGGGTGCGCCATGGGGTGCACGTTCTGCGCCACGGGCCAGATGGGTTTCGAGCGCAACCTGCAGGCGGAGGAGATCGTGGCGCAGGTGATCCACTTCGCCCGGCTGCTGCGGGACCGGGGGCAGCACGTCACGAACGTGGTCTTCATGGGAATGGGCGAGCCGCTCGCCAACTACGATGAGACGATACGGGCCGCCAGACTACTCACGGACCGGCGCGCCTTTGGGCTCGCCCAGCGAAGCGTCACGATTTCGACGGTGGGCGTGATTCGCGGCATCGACCGGCTTGCGGACGAAGGGCTGCAGGTGGGGCTTGCCATCTCGCTCCACGCACCAAATGACGCCCTCCGGCGGGAACTCATTCCCACGGCGACGCCTCATTCCGTGCGGGACCTGGTCTCGGCTGCGCGGGGCTACTTCCGGAAGACGGGCAGGCGCGTGACCTTCGAGTACGCGCTCATCGAGGGGGTCAACGACACGCCCGCACTGGCCGCGGAACTTGGGCGCGTGCTGGAGGGACAGGGCGTGCACGTGAACCTCATCCCTGTGAATCCCACGGCGGGGCCGTTTCGCCGGCCATCGCGAGAGCGCGTGCTGGCCTTCGAGCGCGCCCTTCGCGAGGCGGGCGTCAACTGCACGGTGCGGGTGGAGAAGGGAACAGAGATAGCGGCCGCCTGCGGACAGCTTCGCACGGCCGCGGGGCGCGCTCAGCAGGTCAGGAAAGGGCTTTCCGCCCCAGGGCGCGAACGGCCGAAATCAGCACCTTCCCGAGCGCCATCCCAAGGCCGATAGCGACCGCGGCGCGCAGGTCCAGCCATGTGTGGACTTCGCCACGGACGACCGGGGAGGCGAGGACGAACGTTCGCACTTCATCGCAGGCGACGGACCTGGCCACAACGACGCCTGCGGTGCTCTGGCGGATGGTCCCCTGATCGAAGGATGCGAAGGCAATGGCACTGTGGTCGACCGATGCCTGCGATGCGTGGAGGCGCTGGACGGCGGCGCGTTCAAGTTGAGCCTGGGTGGCCTCGACGCTGCGCACGGCGCTCCGATCGATGGTGACGTGGGTGGCCGCCAGGGAATCGGCGCGGTCGCCCGCCAGGGTCGACGCAGAGGAGCCGTTGCCGTTCACGATCGAGTCCCTCCCCGAGGAGCTTTCAACGTAGACCGAGGCCGTAGAAAGCGCAATCCTCCGAGTGGGAATGCGCACATCGGACTTCGACTTCGAGCTTCCGCCGGAACAGATTGCCCAGGAGCCTGCCGAGCCTCGCGACTCTTCGCGGCTCATGGTCGTTCGGAGAGGGGCGCCGGGACTCGAACACCGGCACTTCCGGGACCTGCCGTCGTTGCTGGCGCCGGGCGACCTTATGGTGGTCAATGACACCCGTGTTATGGCGGCGCGGCTGTATGGGCGGAGGGTGGACACGGGTGGCGCGGTGGAAGCGCTTCTCGTCCGTCCCTTCACGGATACGCGCTGGGAAGTGCTGTTCCGGCCGGCGCGGCAGGCTGTGCCCGGCCGGCAGTTCCGTTTCCGCACAGCCGTCGGCGACCTGGGCGGCACGGTCGTCAGCCGTGAAGAAGGCGTGGTGGTCATCGACTTCGAGCGCTCTTTCGACCCCGGCTCGGCTGGCGAGGTGCCCCTGCCGCCGTACATTACGGGCTACAGCGGCGATCCCGAGCGGTACCAGACCGTCTACAGCCGCGATCCACGCAGCGCGGCCGCGCCAACCGCCGGGCTGCACTTCACGCCCGCGCTTCTCGATGCTCTCGACGCTGCCGGGGTCCGGCGCGTGGCCGTCACGCTGGAGGTTGGGCCCGGCACGTTCCGGCCGGTCACGGTAGACGACCCGCAGGAGCATCACCTGCACCCGGAACATGTCACTGTGCCTTCGCCAACCGCGGAGGCCATCCACGCGGCGAAGGCCGAGGGACGGCGCGTGATCGCGGTGGGCACGACGGTCGTTCGCACGCTGGAGCACGTCGCGGGCGAGTGTGGCGAGGTGGCGCCATACGAGGGTTGGACGGAGCTGCGGATTCTCCCGGGCGACGAGTTCGCGGTGATCGATGGGCTGATTACCAACTTCCACCTGCCGCGGTCGACGCTGCTAATGCTCGTGTGTGCGTTCGCGGGCACGGAGAAGGTGCTGGACGCGTACCGCACGGCGGTGCGCGAAGGCTACCGCTTCTACAGCTTCGGTGATGCGATGCTGATTCTGCCGTAGCGGCGATTCTCGACCGGTGAGGGGCTACTCGTCTTCTTCCTCTTCGTGTTCGTGCTCGGCGGTTCCGAACCCGACGGAGGGGACGAGGGCGACGTCCTGGCCCTCGCGCTTGGACTTGCGGGAAGGCACCGCGCGGAGCCGTTCGGCGAGAGCGACGACCTGCTCAGACGTCGCTGTTTCGGGCAGGACAACGGTGCTGGCGCCCGAGTCCCGCAGCACCCTCAGTTCCGAGACAGACACGTCCGCGGCCACAGTGACCAGGAGCGGCGTGCCGGAAAGCGTGGCGAGGCGCACCAGCTCGATCTGGGCGGCAAGGCTCATGCTCCCGGG
>CAYYYI010000032.1:0-3678 GCA_964475735.1 uncultured Anaerolineaceae bacterium | reverse complement strand
CCTGCTTCGCCGCGGCGGCGTCGGTGGCAAGAGCCGCGAGCAGCAGGGCCTTCGGCCGTTCCCGGGTGACGGTACCGAAGCCGATGCCGCTGTTCTGCGGGCGGCCGAGGCGGGCGATCATCTTCTTAAGCTGGCTCATGGGTCCTCCGTTCCGTGGCTGGCGTGGCGGCGATCCGTCCTGCCTTGACCACGGCGACTATATTCTCGGTCTTGGTGAGAGCATCGATGTCCTCGATGGGGTCCTTGTTGAGGACGAGCAGGTCGGCGGCAAGACCCTCGCGGATGCGGCCGCATTCGTTCTGAAGGCGGAGCAGGCCGGCGGCCCAGGCTGTCGCTGACAGGATGGCTGCGGCCGGCGAAAGCCCGTGCTCGGCCATGCGGACGATCTCCTGGGCGTTGTCGCCGGGGCGGTTGAGAGGCGTCCCCTGGTCGGTGCCCATTGCCAGGCGGACTCCCGCCTTGAGGGCGGCGCGGTAGCTCGCGAGGTGGTCGTCGAGCACCTGCCTGGCCTTCTCAACCATGTAGGGCGGGATGCCCGCCGCAAGACCACCGTGATAGATGTGGTGTGGCGCCGTGAGCGTCGGCACGAGGTAGGTCCCGCGTTCGCACATCATCTGGATCGCCTCATCGTCGAGCCAGACGCCGTGTTCGATTGAATCGACGCCGGCGCGGATGGCGTTCTTGATTCCGTCTGTGGCCTGGGCGTGTGCGGCGACGACGCGGAAGGCCTTGTGGGCCTCTTCGACGCCGGCTGCCATCTCTGCTTCGGTGAACGAGGGTGAGCGCGGGTCCACGCCGGGGGTCATGACGCCGCCGCTGGCGAAGAGCTTGACGGCCTTCGCTCCCGCGCGGAGCTGTTCGCGGACGCCCTTGCGCACTTCGTCGGGGCCGTCAGCTTCGCGGGCAATGAAACCGTGGCCGTGCCCGCCGGTCATGGTGACGCCCATTCCGGCCGCGAGGATTCGCGGGCCTTCGAGGAGGCCATTCTCGATTGCGCCTGCGAGGTGGATGTTCAGGTGTTCTGCCGCGCCGAGGTCGCGGACGGTGGTGATACCCGCGTGGAGAGTGCGGCGCGCGTATCCGGCTGCCTTCCAGGCGCGAACGGGCAGCGGTTCGGCGCGGGCGTTGGTCATCTCGTTGGGGTCGCCGGCGCTGGTGATGTGGACGTGGCAGTCGATGAGCCCGGGCAGGATGAACATTCCGGCGCAGTCGAGTTCGGTCGCACCGTCTGGCGACGGGCCGGCGGCCTGGAGCGCGGCAATCCGCCCGCCAGCGCAGAGCACGTCGACGCCGGGGCGGAACGTGCGCGCTTCGCTATCGAAGGTCGCCCCGCCGCGGAGCAGGAGTGCTGGCTGGTCACTGGACACGGGAGGGCGCTCCGATTGTGATCACGGGGTTCAATTGTCGGGGTGCGGAGCGGCTGGCGGCAACCCGGGCCGGGGGCCGTGTCCCGCGGGCCGCGAACGGAGCGCGCCTGTGCGCTACGCTGGAGGGAGCCAAACCACTGGAGACCACGTGAAGCAGTACCAGAGCCCGCCGGCGATGAGCATCGATCCGGCGAAGAAGTACACCGCCACCATCGCCACCACAGCCGGGACCATGACGGCCGAGCTTTTCCCGGGCGATGCACCGAACACCGTCAATAACTTCGTCTTCCTCGCTCGCGACGGGTACTACGACGAGGTCATTTTTCACCGCATCATCAGCGGGTTCATGATCCAGGGCGGCGACCCGGCCGGCACGGGCCGCGGTGGCCCCGGGTATGATTTCGCGGACGAGCCGGTGAAGCGCCCGTATTCGCGCGGCACCATGGCAATGGCAAACCGCGGACCGAACACGAATGGCAGTCAGTTCTTCATCATGCACGCGGATTACCCGCTGCCGCCGCAGTACACGATCTTCGGGAAGCTGACGGCGGGCGAGGATGTCGTCGACGCCATTGCCGAGGCGGCGAAGGGCCCGGGCGACCGCCCAATCGAGCCGGTTTCCATCCAGTCGATCGAGATCACAGAGGCCTAGCGGCCGGGCGCGGGCGGGTCGCCCGGGCTTTCCTCCCAGGCGCGCTGCACGGCGATGCCCGGCATCGGGTAGTGCTTGGTGTTGAGCGTGATGATCCTGCCACCTGTGAGCGCGGCAGTGGCAGCGAGGATGGCGTCGTTGACGTCGATCCCGTGCGATGACCGCCATTGGCGGTAGAAGGTGGCTGCGAGATCGACGACGTCTGCGGTTACGGGTTCGGTATGGAAGAGCGAAAGCAACTCGAGGGTTGCGACTTCCTCACCCGGCTTCATGTGCATCACGATCTCGGCCCGCTGAATCGCGCTCATCCACATGGAGGCGCCCGGCTCGCTGACCGTCCCTTCAAACAACGCCAGCGCAGCGGCGTGCCCGCGCAAGAGCCAGATCACCACGTCTGCATCGAAGTACGTTCGCAAAGCTAGGGTTGGGGCGCGGCGTCTTCATGCCGGCGCCATGCCTCACGAAACGGTTCCCTGGCTTCTCTGACCGTGTCCCCGGGGGGCTCATCGCGTTTCCAGGAGCCAGCGGCCCTTGCCAGGATCTCCCGTGCGCGCTGGCGGGAGGTGTCAGTCGCGCGCAGCCTTATTGCCTCTGCCAGGAACTGCTTCCTGGTGATGCCCAGGCGCCGCGAGGCATCTTCAAGCTCGCGGAGGACCTCTTCGGGGAGCCGGGTCGAGAAGACTTTGTCCACGTTTGTAAGATAGCACATCTTACATCAGCTGAAGTCGTGCGATGACGGGGGCTCGATCAGCCCGGGCAGGGGGCAGGGGCGGAGCGATTCGGCGATGATGTTCGGGAAGCCGCTCTTCTCGTTGTCGATCTTCCCGCGCACGATGACGAAGGGCGTGGCGCGCACCAGCTCGCGCTGGCGGTCCTGCAGCGCCGGGTAGACCACCAGGTTCGTGAGGCCGAATTCGTCTTCGAGCAGCATGAACAGCACACCGCTGGCGGTCTGGGGGCGCTGGCGGGTGACGACCATGCCGGCCATCTCCACTGTCATGCCCTGGGGCAGCCGGTTCGGGTTGCGCGGCCCGCCCAGGTGCAGCGACGTAATCACCCCTTCGTGCAGGAGCGGGCGGACCAACGCCATTGGGTGGGGACCGCCTGTGACGCCCAGCCGCTCGTAGTCCCACGCCAGACTCTGCCAGGGGGAGAGCGAGGGGAGCGCCACCATGTCGTGCTCCACCGGGAGAGGCAGCGCCGGCTGCAGGGCTGTTGCCCGCCTGCCGGTCCCCTCCTTCGCCTGCGACGGGATGAGCAGCCCCAGTTGCCAGAGCAGTTCGCGGCGGCCAAGTCCGAAGTCCGGCATGGCATCGGCGCGGATGAGTGCTTCCGCTTCGGCGTGGTTGAGGCGGGCGCGGGTCACGAGGTCATAGAGCGAGCGGTAAGTCCCGCTTGCCTCCCTTTCGCGGACGATCCGCCCGGCTGTGACCAGTAACCGCTCATCGGCGGTGGCGCCGCGGGTATCCTGCCAGCCCCCGCCGATGCCCTTCACGTGTTGGAGGCCCAGCCGGATGCCGCCGTCTTCGGGCCAGGCGCCTGCGCGGCTACGGTTGATATCGGGCATGAGGATCTCCACGCCGTGACGGCGGGCGTCGCCGGTGAGCACTTCGACCGAATAGAAGCCCATCGGCTGGCTGTTGAAGAGCGAGCAGAAGT
>CAYYYI010000031.1:0-23304 GCA_964475735.1 uncultured Anaerolineaceae bacterium | reverse complement strand
GCGAGCTTGCGGGTCATCGGGCGGCCTCCGTTTCGTTCCCGATAGCTTCGGGCGGAAACGGCCATCGCGCCAACGATCGGCAAGCGTGATCGACAAGCGCGCCGCCCCAATCGACAATCGAACCATGCGCATCCTCTCCATCGACATGGGCACGGGCACGCAGGACATCCTCCTCTTCGATTCGGCCAAGCCCGTCGAGAACAACGTCAAGATGGTCATGCCCTCCGCGACGGAGATCGCCGCGCGGCGGATACGGCGCGCGGCCGCGGCCGGCCGGCCTGTATTCCTCACGGGAGTCGTGGCCGGGGGCGGACCCTGCAGCTGGGCCCTGGAAGAGCTCATCTCGGCCGGGGGGCGGGCCTTCGCCACTCCCGAGGCCGCCCAGACCTTCAACGACGACCTGGACCGCGTGCGCGAGTCCGGCGTCGAGATCGTCTCGGAAGACGAGGCTCGCGGCCTCGACGCCGAACGCGTGGTCCTCCAGGACCTGGACCTGGAGGCGGTGCGCGCTGCACTCGCCGCCTTCGAGGAGCCGGGCGACTTCGATGGCCTGGCCCTCGGCTGCCTGGACCACGGCGCCGCGCCGCCCGATGTCTCGGACCGGCTCTTCCGCTTCGAGCACCTGCAGCGAACGGTGACCGCTCGCAACGACCTGCTCGCCTTCGCCACCGCCCCGGCCGATCTGCCCGCGTACCTCACGCGGGCACGCGCCATGGTGGAGTCGGCCAACGGCGCGGCGCCGGTTGCCTTCATGGACACCGGGCCCGCAGCCGCTCTTGGCGCGCTCCACGACGAACGCGTCCGTGAGACGGAAGAGCAGGTGGTGCTCAACCTGGGGAACATGCACCTCCTCGGCTTCCACCTCCGCGGCCGCCAGATCGCCAGCCTCTTTGAGCACCACACGGGGGAGATGGAAAACGGCCGCATCATCGACTTCACCCGGCGCATGGCCACGGGCGAGCTGCGGCACCAGGAGGTCTTCGACACGAAGGGCCACGGCGCCTACCACCACGACCGCAGCATCGTTTCTGCCCGCCTGCCGCAGATGGTGGCCGTGACGGGCCCCCAGCGCCATCGCCTGCGCGGCGCGGGCCTGGACCCGTACTTCGCCGCGCCCTTCGGCGACATGATGATCAGTGGCTGCTTCGGCCTGCTGCGCGCCTTCGCCGAGGTTCACGAGTGGGCCCGCTACGCGGTCGACGGCCGGCTCGGGCCCCTTCCCTGAGCCTGCCATGATTCCCGAAGTCGCCGTCATCGCCCGCAGAGCGGCGGCCCGGCGCGCCATGCTCGATGGGCTCCTTGACGCGATTCCGCCATCCTTCTGGGAGTATTGCGCCCCCGAGGACGCCTGGACCGTGCGAAACCACGTGGAGCACGTCGCCACGGCCGACCGGCCGCTGCTCGCCCTGCTGGAGGAGGCGCGATGGGGGACCGGCGAAGCCTGGCTGGGCGGCCCCGAGCCCGGCGCTTTCCTTCGCGAGCGCGACGAAGCCATGACCGAGGTCAGTGCCCTGACAATCGGCGACCTGCGCGAACTGCTGCGCGTGAGCCGCGCCGCGGTCGAGGCAGCGCTGGCAACGCTCCCTTTCGCGGCGTGTGAGTGCATGGTGCGCGTAGCGGGAACGGAGGACCGGTGGGGTATGCCGGTTGCGTGGACACTCCGGACCTACCTGGCATCGTGGGCGGCTCACGATGGGCTCCACGAGGCCGCCATCCGAACCGCCATCACCTCGCCGCCCAACCTCGTCGCGATAATGCAGGCACGCCGGGGCGGGTCAGGCTGACCTGGGAAGAGGCTCTCCCACCTGGATGCGGTTCTTGCCCGTGCGCTTGGCCATCAACAGCTGTGCGTCAGCTCGCCGGATGACGCTTTCGGCATCTTCTCCGGGGTGACGCACGGCGCAGCCAATCGAGACGGTGACCGGCGTCGCGGCGGACACCGCCAACCGGAGCCGGTCGGCCACAGCCCTGGCCTCCGCGCTGCTTGCGTCGGGCATGGCGATGACGAACTCTTCTCCGCCATAGCGAGCCAGCAGGTCGTCGTCCCTCACGTTGGCCGCCAGCACATCGGCTACGGTCGCCAGGACGCCATCACCGTGGAGGTGGCCGTACTCATCGTTGAGCCGCTTGAAGTCATCGAGGTCGAGCATCAGGATGGCGAACCGGCAGGCGGGGCTGGCGGCGCAGAACTCCAGACGCTCCAGGAACACGCGCCTGTTCGCAATGCCGGTGAGGGGGTCGGTTTCGGCCAGCATGCGGGCGGCGCGTTCGGCGTTTCGCCAGGCAGACCCTATGGCGCTCGAGACGAGCGCGACCGCCGCCATCAGCGCGAGTGAGATACCCACATCGGCATCGAAGGCCGGGGCGCCGCTCGTGGTGGCGATAAGAACGCGGCCAAGGACGGCATTCACCGCCACGAAGGCAGCGAGTGCGGCATAGGCCAACCCGAACACACGGCGGGAGTAGCTTACGAGCGCATAAAGGAAAATCCCGGCCAGCGCAGAGGAGGGGTCACCGATAGCCACCCAGCCCGCGGTGATGCATGTGATGTCGAGCAGCGGCGTCGCCGACTCGACTACCCTGATTCGCCGTCCAGGGATTCTGCGACCCAGCACGTACCAGGCATGAAACGCGTGATATGAGGCGATCCACGGCACCGCCCACTTCCACGCCTGGCCGGGAGACGGGATTACGTGCGCAAGGACGAGCAGACAGTACCCCGCCGCGATCGCGCTCTGCAGCACAAGCACCTGCAACTCCAGGCGCCTGCTCGCACCGGATGGTGCAGTCGGCTGCTTAAACATGGGCGCCCCCGGCATCTGACACCATCTCCACCGCGCTAATTGTGTGTTCAAGTTCGACACCCGGCCGTAACCGGGAAAGTGAATTGTCGGTGGACATACCCGGCCTCCATGCAGGTTGGGACGTTGCGAAGTCATAGGGGAGCGCCAGCCTTCCGCGATGAGCCGGGGCGTGAGACGCGCGGGCGCGGCAGATGGTCCCCTCTTTCCCGGGGCGCGTGAATGCGGCGTTGAAGCGGCCACCGCGCCACTCAATTCCTGCTCCGCGGTGCCGATGATCATTGTTCGCCTGTTGCGCCAGGCGCCGGCGCCCGGAGGCAAGAGAATGAAATGGCAAGATCCGGGCCGCTCCATGTATTCAGACTATGGATACATAGCCGAAGATAGAGGCAGGAGACCACTCGAAAGGAGGCTACGCGATGAGCGGCATCTTCTACGACCCGCACGCCCGCAACCTCCGCCGCGTCCACGGCAGGCCCGAGCCCGGGTGGACGTTCGTCACGCACAACCTGGAAGCAAGCGTCCACCATTGCCGCCGCATCATGCGCGAGTGGGTAAGCACCGAAGAGATCTTCACGATCGATTGGTCCGGCATCGAGCCAGGTGGAGAGTTGCGTTCGGCCTGAGCCCCGGCTTCGTACAATGGCTTTGAATGACCGAAGCCGACATCGCCGCCGTCCTCGACCAGCTTGAGCGCGCCATCCACCCGGCCGTAGCCCGCTTCGATTCGGGCCCGCCCTTCTCGGGGCGGGTCGCCGTGTTGCCATCGGCGTTCAACCCACCTACGGTGGCCCACCTGGAGCTGCTGGCGCTCGCGCGCACGGTCCCGGGCGTCGACGCCACGGCCGCGCTGCTTTCCACCCGCAACGTCGACAAGGGGCTGCACGGCGCCACCATGGCGCACCGCGTGGGGATGCTGCTCGCAGCCGCCTGCGCAAACGGCGGGCACGCGGTACTCGCCGCCAACGCCGCTCGCATCGCCGGCCAGGGCGCGGCCCTCCGCGAGCGCTTCCCGGCCGCGCGATTCGACTTCGTCGCCGGGTACGACACCCTCGTGCGTCTCTTCGACCCGCGCTACTACGACGGCATGGCGGCCACGCTGAAGGACTTCTTCGCCCATCACCGCGTCATCGCCACCAACCGTGGCGAGGCCACTATCGACGCTGTGAGGGACTTCATCGACAGCACCTCCGCCGCTCGCGCTTTTCGTGAGCGCATCCTCGTTCGCGAGCTGCACGAGCACCCGGCCTCGCTCTCGTCGACCCTCGCCCGGGACGCGGCCGCCCGCGGCGAGCGCCACCCTGCTGTCCCGGCGGAAGTCGCGGAGTATATCAGGCGCCACCGCCTCTACCGCGACCGCTGACCGTCAGCCGGTGATGGCGCCGATATCCGGCCCGCCGGAGGAGGCCACCACTCCCCGCGCTTCGAGATCGGCGACATCGGCGGGGGAAAGCCCAAGCAGGTCACCGAGCACAGCGGCCGTGTCTGACCCGAAGTCGGGCGGCGGCCCCTTGATGCCGCTATCGCTGCGCGACATGCGGAAGGGCGTGTTCGCGATCGGAATCGTGCCCGCGCGCGGGTGCGTCACTTCGCGGATCATCTCGCGCTCGCGCACCTGCTCGTCGGCGACGACCTGGGGGATGGTGTTGATCGGCCCGCAGGGTATCCCGAGCGCGCCCAGCTCCTCCAGCCATTCGCCGGTGGGCCGCTGCCGGAAGGCTGCTTCGAGGATCGGTTCCAGCTCCGCGTGCCGGGCCGTGCGGCGCGGGCTGGTGGCAAAGCGCTCATCGCCGATGAGCTCGGGCAGGCCGAGTAAACCGCACAGCAACTGCCACTGGTTCTCTTCGCCAAAGCTCAGCGCGATAACCAGGTGACCGTCGGCAGTGGGGAACGCCTGGAACGGCGTAGCGCTCGGGTGACGCGTGCCCAGCGGCTCGGGCGCTGATCCGGTCACGAAGTAGCGCATGATGGCGTTCTCCAGCACCGAAACCTGGCAATCGAGCATCGAGATGTCGATGGCCTGCCCCTGGCCGCTACGCTCGCGCTCGTGGAGCGCCGCCAGGATGCCGATGGCAGTGAATAGCCCCGCCGAGATGTCGCCGAGCGACGCTCCCGGGCGCACCGGGCCTCTCCCGGGCTCGCCGGTGATGGACATGATGCCGCCCATCGCCTGCACGATGATGTCGAGTGCGGGCCGTTCGCGGTACGGCCCCGTCTGCCCGAAGCCCGAGGTGCTGGCGAAGATCAGCCGCGGGTTGCGCGCGGCCAGGGTCTCGTAGCCGATGCCCAGCCGCTCCATGGTCCCGGGTGTGAAGTTCTCCATCACCACATCGGCCTTCTCGGCCAGCCGCCGGAAAAGCTCGCGGCCTTCTTCGCCGCGCAGGTCGATAGCGATCGAGCGCTTCCCCCGGTTAACGCTGAAGAAGTAGCCGCTCCACCCGTTCTGGTAGGGCCCGGTGGTGCGGGCGATGTCACCCCAGGGCGGGCGCTCCACCTTGATGATCTCGGCGCCGAGGTCGCAAAGCACCATCGACGCGAACGGCCCCGAGAGCACCCACGTGAGGTCGAGGACGGTGATGCCTTCGAGCGGGCGAGCCATGGCCGTAGGTTACAGGGGCCCCGCCTGCGCGCCTACTCGAACTCGTAGCGGATGCCGCCCACCGGCAGGAAATCGGCGGTGAAGAGCAGATGCACGGGTACGGCGTCCTCGGGAATGATGAACACCGCTTCCACCGTGCCGTCCTCGTCTCCCTCGATCTCCGCAGGGGCCACTGCTCCACCGGCGACGATCAGGACCGCTTCGTAGGTCTCTGCTTCACCATCCGTTTCGACCTTCAGGCTGGCCTCCCCCGGGTTCACGCGGGCGCCAGCGTCGCTCTCGTTCTGCACCTCCCACGTGAAGACGACGACGCGCTCGTCCCGGCTCACAGTGAGAAGTGGCACCAGTTCGTCGCCGGGGTCCGTCACCTTCGCCAACCAGGTATTGATGTCGCCGTCGAAAGTCTCGACGGTGACGCCGCCCTGGGCGACGCCTCTTTCAAGCTGGCCGTAATCAACCGCCTCGACGTGCGGGTCGCCGGTGAAGATCGCAAGCAAGACGATGAGGAGCGCAAGCCCGCCTGTGGCCAGTCCACCGATGATGCCGTTGACCACAACCGTGGTGTTGGCGGCGGGCCCCGCCTCGGCTGAGAGTGCGAAGGGCGGGTAGCGGTCATTAAATGATGCGAAATAGCCAAGAACGCGAAAGTACCAGCGGCTGACCCCGGTGACGAACCCGAACATCCCGCGCGGATAGCGCCCCGTGAAGAGGATTGCCCACCACGAGAGGAACACCACCACTACGACGCCGACCATCAAGAACGTCAGCACGAAGACGTGAGGGATGAGCAGCACGCCCTTCCAGAAGAGCACTCGCCAACGGCTTAGCGCGCCCTGGGGCGGGTCGTCGAACTCGAGCGTCACCGGGCTCGCGTCAACGTCGAAGCTCGGGTACTTGTCCGTGAGCAGCATCGCGTACGCCCATGCGCGAGCTTCGAACCCGAGGGCTCCGCTGTTCGCGGCGAAGAGCCAGCGCGGATACCGCTTGCGGAAGAAGACCGTAATCCAGCCCGCGGGCATTCCCGCGTACATGAGCGTCTGCACCAGGTAGAGGAAGAACCAGACCGGGATGATGAGGAAGCCGCGGAAGAAGGTCGAGAGCCGGCTCAGGCGCTCCGGGTACTCGATGTCGAAGCGCATGGGGTAGCCCTCGGGCCCAGCGGCTGGCGGTGGTGGAGGAGGCGGAAGCGGGGGAGGGGGCGGAGACGATTCGCCCCCATGTACCGGCTCAGAGAGCCCAAATGCGGGAGGCGGCGCATAGGTCGGCGGCTCCACGGAACCCCCTGCCGGGACCGCCCCCGGCGGTTCGGGAGGCGGCACCTCGTGCACGGGCTTCTGGCGGCCCATGGCCGCGAACTCGTCCCCCGATCCCTGATCGCCCTCATTCGGACCGCTCATGGTTCACCTCCAGCGGCGGGGCCGACTCCGCCGCGAAAACTCTTTGCCCGAACGCCCGGCGTGCCAGGGCCGGGGGACCGAGCGCGCTAGTTCAAGCTGAACGGTGGGTACTGGTCCACCTGCAAAAGCATGTAGGACGAAGCGCGGGCCTGCCAGCGCAGCCATCCGGCAATGAAGTTGTGCAGGCCCTCCGGAACCGAGCCCGTGAACAATGCCACGAACCAGCTGATGAGGACACACACTTCGGCCGCAATCGTCACCAGCCAGAGGACGATCAACTGCGGGATTACCATGATGATCCTGAAGAAGCACGTCAGCCGGTTGCGGCCTTCAACCTGGCCATCCACGGACACTCGGATGGGGTAGGAACCATCATCGTCGAGGCTGAACGGCGGGTACTTGTCCGTCAGCAGGGCGATGTAGCCCATCACCCGCATCTGCCAGCGCAGCGCCCCGATGCTGAACTTCAGCATTCCCTCCGGGTACTTGCCGGTGAACAGGATGACCCACCAGGCGATGAACGTGACAATGCTCGCCGCCAGCTGAATGAAGTACACCACGATGTACTGCGGGATCGCGAACAGGATCCGCAGGAAGACTGACAGCCTGCCCTGCGGGGCTGCCGGGTCGATATCGACCACAACTGGATAGGCGCTTGCAGCGCTGGCCATATTACGTCCCTCACTTCACGGCCGGGCGTCTGCCGCGCCCCGCACCGTAATCCCCATCGTTGAAGCCACCCATCCGCCGCAATCACAGACCGCTGTCAGACCACCGCCGCCAGCGATTCCTTCATGATCGATTCCCAGATCCGGTTGCCATCGACGCCGCCGACGAGCTCTTCGCCCGCCCGCTCGGGGTGCGGCATCATGCCCAGAACGTTGCCGCGCGCGTTGATGATGCCGGCTATGTTGTGCGCGCTCCCGTTGGGATTCGCTTCCCGGGTGGGCTGCCCCGCCGCGTCTACGTACCGGAAGACCACCCGCCCGGACTGTTCGAGCGCGTCGAGCGCCGCCTCGTCGGCGAAGTAGTTCCCGTCACCGTGGCTGATGGGGATGCTCAGCACCTCGCCTTCAGGGACGCCGTCCGCCCAGGGTGTGCGGCCGCCTTCGCGGCGCAGGTGCGTCCATTCGCAGCGGAACTGAAGACTGTCGTTGCGCATCAGAGCGCCCGGCAGCAGGCCGCTCTCACACAGCACCTGGAAGCCGTTGCAGATGCCAATCACAGGGCCGCCCCTGTTGGCAAAGCGCGTCACCGCCTCCATCATCGGCGAGAATCGCGCAATTGCCCCACAGCGCAGGTAGTCGCCATAGGAGAAGCCGCCCGGGAGGACAACGGCATCATATCCAGAAATGTCAGTCTCGCGGTGCCAAAGGATGTCCGCCTGCTGCCCGAGCACGTCATGCAAGACGTGATGGCAATCCCGGTCACTCCACGTCCCGGGAAAGCGGATGATGGCGAATCGCATGAATCCTCCGGCTTCCCCCCTGCTGCGCGCAGTATACCCACGCTAGATGTGCATCTGTCTACACGCTTTCCACGGTTTGTGACCGGGAAGCGCTGGAATCTTCCGCCAATCGCGCGATTACGGCAACTTCGTCGGCCGCGGCCGCGGGGTACTCGATGCGCACGTGGTACACAGCCCGCAGGGTCGCCTTGAAGCTCGCCGCCACCTGTTGGATTTCCTTCATGGTTATGTCGCATTCGTCCATCTGACCCTCGGCCAGCCGCTCCGCGATAACGCTATCGACCACCTCATCGATGTGTGCCTGGGCGCGGTCCTGGCGAGCCCGCACTACTGCCTCGCACGAATCGGCAAGCATCACGATCGCCGCTTCCTTGGACTGGGGCGGCGGCCCGGCGTAGCGGAAGTCAGCTGGCGACACCTCGATCCCGGCCTGCAGTGCCTGCCTGTAGAAGTAGGCCACGAGCCGGGTCCCGTGGTGTTGCGGAATGAAGTCGCGGATCGGTGGCGGCACGCGGTAGCGCCGGGCAAGCTCGCTCCCGTTGGTCACGTGTTCGCGGATGATACGGGCGCTTTCGACCGGGGCCAGCCCAGCGTGGGGGCTGGCTTCGACATCGAGCATGTTCTCGATGTAGTACTGTGGCTGGGCCAGCTTTCCGATGTCGTGGTAGTAGGAGCCAGCGCGCACCACCAGGGCGTCGGCCCCGATGCGAGTGGCCGCCCGCTCGGCGAGCGCGCTAACCATCATGCTGTGGTGGTATGTACCCGGGGCCTCTTCCTGGAGCCGGAGCAGGAGAGGATGGTCGGCGCGCACAAGTTCCATGAGCTGGAGGCGCGTGGTCACGCCAAGCGCCATCGAAAGCACCACGAAGACCCCAATCGTGAGCACGGCCGAAGCTGCTCCGTTCAAACCGGCTGCCAGGCTTAGCCAGCCGAACTCCTCGGCGGTTTGCACCTCTCCCAGCATCCAGAAGGCGGCCAACACCACCCAGGTTGCGCCGCCGACTGCGACCGCAGAGAACGCATAGCGCGAGAGCCGTTCGGCGCGGTAAACGATCGCGGCGCCCACGAGCCCGCCGGCCGCGTAGGCGGTTGACATCTCCAGCGCCTCAATCGGCCCCGTAAATGTCGCCCCGGCCAGTTCGGGGGCAGTCACGCCGATGAATGTCGCCATGAGCCCGGTTACCACCGCCACAAGCGCCGCAAACGAGAGGTCCGCAAACGATGCCGCCACCATCGCTACGGCCGCTACAGGCAGCGCGAAAGCGAAGTAACGGGCCTGCCCTTCGGTGCTGATCTCGGGCAGGATGAAGCGAACCGCCACCAGGACGCCGGCCATCGCGACCACCGTGACGGCCATGCGGCGCGCCGCAGGCGCCGGAAACGGCTGGAGCTGGTAGACGAAGACGGCCAGCAACAACCCTGCGCCAAGTGCGAAAATGGCTCCGCCGGCCACGTCATACCAGTCGATTCCTGTGTGGATTAGGCCTGTGGCCTTGAGGGCCTCAACATCGGCGGCCGAGAGCACCTGCCCCTCACTGACGATCACCTGGCCGCGCGCGTACGTCTGGTACACGAGGGCGGTGTTGGCACGCGCCTCTTCTTTCGCACGCCGCGTGGCCTCCTCGTCGACGCGCACATTGGGCACAACGAAGGCCTTCATAAGCTCCCGGACGGCAGTCAGTTCGGCAGTAGACGTCGGAGCATTGGCGGGGATCTCGAAGAACTGCAGGATGCTTGCATCCACCTCAGCGTCCTTCACGCCGGGCGCCAGGATCCCTTCGAGCGCGCTTGTGGCTCGAACCGCGAAACTGTCGAAATCGATGCGCTCGATGGCGACGAGGCTGGCGCGCCCCACCGCCGAGAGATCCTTCGCCCCGGGTAGAGCCCCGATTTCCACGACCTGTTGCTGGCTGCCCAGGTCAGTGCGCATCCGGATCTTGCGTACTTCATCCAGAAAGGCTTTGAGCGCGCTCGATTGCTGCTGCAGCACGGATGAATCGGGAGGGAGGTAGACCTCCGTTACCGCGGCGGCGGCCTGTTCCCGCGCTGCCGACGTGAGGGCCTCGGAAGGGTAGGTGACGCTTTCCCGCGCCTCAATCGTGCGGGGCGCCGTAGCTCCCTCCTTCAACTCGTCGCCGAAAGGAAAGAACGGCATCACGAGTGGGGCGGCGAACAGCGCCACCGCCAGCCCGAAGAGCAGCGCCCCGATTCGCGAGACTACAGGCAAAGGACGGCGTCGAAACATGGGCTCAACTCGATGATAGCAGAGCATCCCCGGCTGGCCGCTCCTACTCTGCCTGGCCCTCCCCGAGGATCGCGTTCAGGGCGCCGAGCCGCTCAACGACAAGGTAGCCCGCTGCTTCCCGCCTGCGCCCTCGCCGCTGCAGGAGCACGGCCCGCATGCCCGCCGCCCGCGCGCCTGCCACATCGGTCTCTACCCTATCCCCGACAAACAGCGTCTCCTGCGCTTCGGCGCCGATTCCGGTCAGCGCCCGCTCGAAGATGGCGGGGTGAGGCTTGGCAACGCCCGCATCGGCCGACGAAACAATGCCGTCCAGGTACCCGGACAGGCCAAGCTGATTCACCTTCACTTCTATCAGGCGCGCGGGGAAGATGGAGTTCGTGACGAGCCCCAGGCGGTAGCCCCGGTAGCGCAGCGAGGGGAGCAGCGCCCGGGCGTCGTCGTAGGCTTCGTAGCCTTCATAGGCGGCGTCGAAGAAGAGCCGGGCGCAGGCCTCCACGTCACTCGTCCCCACGGTCCACCCCAGCCAGGTGAATGCCCCGGCGAGGATGCCGTGGATGGTGGGCGCAGGCTCGCCCGGAGAAGGGTCGTGACCCGGCATGGTTGCTTCTAGCGCGCGCTCGAAATCCCCATCGCGCAGGGCGAAGCTGAGGTGCTTGCGAGCGTAGGCAGCTACCGCTCCCGCGGGGTACGAGGTGACAAGCTGCTGCTCGCGCACCACCGTGCCGCCCCAATCGAACAGCACCGCCCGGATACTCACGGCCCGCCCAGGAGATCCTTCACAATCTCGCTTACAACCCTGCCATCGGTGCGCCCGGCGAACTCCTGCATGAGCCGCGGCATCACCTTGCCGATGTCGCGGGGGCCACTTGCCCCGGTTTCGGCCACGACGCGGCGGGCGGCCGCCTCTATCTCTTCCCGCGGCGCCTGTTGGGGGAGGTAGCCTTCCAGCCAGACCAGCTCACCCTCTTCTTTGGCGACGAGGTCCTCGCGGCCGCCCTTTCGGAACTCGGCGATGCTCTCGCGGCGCTGCTTGGCCTGCTTCTGGATCACGGCCAGCACGCCGGCATCGTCGAGATCGTGCCGCGCTTCTATCTCGGCGTTTCGAACCGCGGCCGTGAGCATTCGCAGCGCGGTCTTCCGGATCTCGTCGTGCGCGCGCATGGCGTCGTGAAGATCGGCCTGTATTCGCTCCTTGAGCGTGCTCATTGTTACCTCCGGGAGACGAGGCAGGCCCGGGAGATCCCGGGCCTGCTGGTGCGGTCGGCGTCTACCCTGCCCGCTAGCGGCGGGCGGACTGCAGAGCGCGGGCTTCGCTGCGCATTTGCTTCTTGCGGAGCTTCCGGAGCCGTGCGGCTTCCTTCTTCTTCCGCTTCACACTCGGCTTTTCGTAGTGTTCGCGGCGTCGCGCCTCAGAAAGAATGCCATCCTGCTGCACGCGCTTGTTGAAGCGCTTGAGTGCGCCTTCGAACGACTCGTTATCGCCGATGATGACTTCTGCCAACCAGCTATCACCCCGCCTTCTTGTCACGAATATCCGCCCATGCGGGCGGTAACCAACACACACTAGCATCCCGTGAGGAATCGCGATAGCGCGTTCCCGCGGGACACGAGAACGGGGCCGAGGCCCCGTCTGTCTTCCTGCTCCCGGCCCTGACGCCTAATCTGCCGAAGGGAGCACCTTCGGCTGCATCAGCTCCATGGGCCGGCCATTGACCTTGAGCTCGCAGTTCCCGGGCTTAATTACCAGGAGCTCGATGCCTGTCTCTTCATCCTTGTAGCGCTTGCCAAGCTGCACTGCCATGTCTCAAACCTCTCCTCGCGGTAGGCGTGCCTACCGCTGCTACTTCTTCAGTTCCAGCGGCGTATCCCCGCAGGTCAGCTCACCATCGCCGCCCTTGGTGACGATGAACTCGGACCCGCAATTCGGGCAGATATACCGTTTTCCTGTCTGTGCTGGCATAGATTCTTACCCCTCCAATGTGCGTCCCGGCGGCCTCTTCCCCCTGGATCCCGCCGCATTGTGACGGGATCGTAAGCAGAGGGGCCGATGCCGGTCAAACCAAACACAGGCGGCGCCGCGACACGGGGCGCCGCCTGCCAGGCCCTACCGAAGCTACTGCACAAACACCCAGGCGATCATGTCCGGGTGGTAGTCGCAGGTAATGAGGAACTCGCCTTCCGTGTCGAACGTTATCGTCCGCTTGTCTCCCTGCTTCAGGTCGCCATCGTCCTTCGCGCCGTTGATGGTGATGGTGTGGAGCCCCACCACGCTTTCGAAAGGAATCGTGGTCCCCTTCGCCACGAGCACGACGCCCTTGTTTATGGCATGGGCGACGCCGTCAGCCACCACCGTCCAGTCGTTGGCATGGGCGTCGATCCGCACATCGGCGGAAGGGTTCTCGGGAACGGCCGGCTTGTCACCAGCCGGCGCCTTGCCTGTAATGATCGTCTCGAACATCGAGGTGCTCACCGCATACTGGACGCAGGCGGTGCCGTCGTTCTTGGTATCGGCGGGCGCCGTTCCCCAGGCTTCGTTCGGGAGTTTGAGCGGCTGGCCGATCTGGACCACAGCGTCAGCAGCGATGCCGTTGGCTTCGCCAAGGCTGCCGGCGGTCACATTGCCATACGCCGCCGCAAGCTCTTCGAGCGATTGGCCCTTGACCACGAACTCCTTGATGCCGGGCAGCGCAAGCTCAAGATCGGGGGGGAGCTGATCCTCTTCGGCAAGCGCTCCCACCATGTCCTTGTTGAGGTCCACAAGCGCCGCTACCTCGAGCGAGTGGCCCTCCGCCACAGACTTGAGCGTGTCTCCCGCCGCGGTCCGGTATGTCGCGCCTTCTGGCAGCGCCAGTTTCTGCCCCGGGAAGAGGCCGTAGATCGGCTCTCCATCTGCGCCCAGGAGCGTGAACGACCCCTGCTTCGTATCCACCTTGAAGGGCAGCTTGTTCAGTTCGGCGATGATTGCGGCCCCGACGTGCTGTGCTTCAGCGATCTTCCGAACGGTGTCGTTCTCGGTGTAGATGGTGACGATGCGCCCTTCAGGGAACTGCGGGGTGGGCGGGATCTTCGCCCGCGAGCCCTTCACCACGGGCGCAACAAAGAGCGCCGGGTCGTCCGTGGGCAGGCCGTTGTAGGCCGCCAGCTCCTTGGGGCCGATGCCGTGGGCCTTCGCAATGGCGTCGAGCGTATCTCCGCTCACGATGGCGGTCAGCTCGTGGTTCAGAACGTGGGCGAACTCGAGCGCCTCTTGCCACCCCTTGTTGGTGGGATTGCCGTTCTCATCCACCAGGGACGGGTCGGTGGGCGCCGTCAGGAAATCCACGATGTGCTCGATCTGGCGCTCGTTCAGGGCGCCGCCGTAGGTGTCGAGCCACGATGGCATCAGCGTCCCGGCCCGGCCGCACGACATCGTCCGTTCCAGCAGGTGGCGATTCGCCTTCAGCTTGAGCGGATCCTGGTCCTGGAAAGCAGCCGTGTTGAGGGGCAGGCCGACGCCCCCTTCGCCCTGGTTGCCGTGACAACTACGGCAGTTGTTGGCGTAAAGCAGGGCCCCCCGCGTGATCGACTCTTCCCGGTGGTAGTCCTCGCGGATCTCTGAGCGGTAGGGCAGATCGATCACGGAGTAAGCAGCGCAGCTTCCAACAAAGAGAAAGAACAGGACTACTATCAGGAAGATTTGCTTCTGAGTGTTCACCCGTTCCTCCGCCTAGCCGTTGTAGGCCACGGTGCGAAGCGGGTTGTCAGCCGCTCCGCCAGTGATCTTGCCGGTGTCGATATTCAGCGAGCCATCCGGGTTGACGGTTATGGCCATAGTGTCCATGGGACGAGGGGCGGGGCCGTACACGCGAATGCCAGCCCGCGAGTAGGTGGACCCGTGGCAGGGGCACCGGAACCACCCCTTGATTCCCGGGAAGTTCACGGCCGCGCCATCGAAGTTTGGCGACCAGGGAACGGTGCAGCCCAGGTGGGGACACTTCCAGTAGAGGGCCAGCAGCCCGCCCGTGCCGCCGACGCCGAGAACATCGCCCTCCGTGCCCTGGAGGTTCACCATCCAGAACTTGCCTTCGGAGATGCGCGACGGCTCTTCGCCGGGCTTCGGGATGCGCACCTTCGTCACGTTGACGACCCCGCCGAAACCGGTGGGGCGCCGCAAGTTGAAGAACGCAAGCGTGCCCGCTGCCATCGCGCCCAACGAAAGGGTGAGCCCCGCGAAGACGCTCACCCGCATGAAGGAGCGCCGCGCGATGCGGCGCGCTTCGTGCTGGCGCGCGTACTCGATCTTTCCTGCCGGGTTATTGCCGGGCGTTGCTGACTGTTCCATCTGCGTCATAGTGCGTGCGTTCCTAGTGCTGACCGGGGATACCTTCGCTGACCTTCAGCTGCCACGGGAAGACGATCTCTTGCCCCTGGCCGCGGAACGCCGTGCCCACAACGGTGAGCACAAGGTAGGCGCCCACAAAGCCGCTGAAGAGCACGATCACCGCATCCCGCCGGGTGAAGACCATCCCCACGCGCCACAGGGTGTAGATGAGCAGCGAGGGGAGAGCGACCATCAGCCCGGTGGGAATACCCTGTTCCACGAGCCACGCCGGGAAGTCGAGGTTCTGGAAATCCTCGCCAATGATGACGATGTTCCACGGCGAGTACGTGATTTCACGCGACCACTCGGGCCATGGCAGCTGCGTCTGGATGGAGCGAACGTTCTCAAGGAACCGGAAGGTGTCGCCTCCCGAGAACCCAAACCAGTCGTTCAGGAAGAAGGCGATCTTGCCGCTGTCCCAGAGAATGAGGATCCACGTCCCGATGACGCCTACCAGGCTACCGATGATCGTCAGCTTGATTGAGTTCTCGGTGCCGAACCAGACGCCCTGTCCCTCGCTATCGCGGTCGAAGTAGGGGAACGCCCCCATCAGGACGAGCCAGATGGTGGGGACGATGACGCCCGCCAGCGCCGCGTTCATGTGGAGCAAGAGCTCCTGGAGGTTCAGCAGGTACCAGGGCGCCTTCGATGGGTTGGGCGTGACGTCTGCGTTGGCCTGGTCGAGCAGCGGCGCGTTCATGAGGAACGAGATCAGGAAGATCGTAAGCGTGAAGACCATGGCCGCGATGAACTCGATGAACACGAGATCGGGCCAGACGAGGACCTCTTCGTCGCGAGCGCGGGGCTGGGGCCGTGCTGCCGGCCGGGCTACTGCAGCAGTCGCCATATTGCGATTCCTATCCTGCTCTGTTCTTCGTTAGTACCAGGTCACTGGGGCCTAGAGCGGCCGGGCGAGACCGCCATCCCGGCGAATGCGCCAGAAGTGAACGGCCATGAAGATGGCGGCCAGTAGGGGCAGGCCGATGACGTGCAGCGTGTAGAAGCGGATGAGGGCGTTCGGGCCCACTTCAAACCCGCCGAGGAGCCAGAACCGGGACTTCGGCCCCAGCACCGGGGCAGCGCCCGCGATGTTCGTGCCGACCGTGATGGCCCAGAAGGCCAGCTGGTCCCACGGCAGCAGGTAGCCGGTGAAGCTGAGGAGGAAGGTGAGCACCAGGAGGATGACTCCAATCACCCAGTTGAATTCGCGCGGGGGCTTGTACGCGCCCGTATAGAAGACGCGCATCATGTGCATGAAAACCAGGATGACCATGGCGTGGGCCATCCAGCGGTGCATGTTTCGCATCAACTGGCCGAACTGCACCGTCGTCTCGATGTTCTGCATGTCCAGGTACGCCCGCTCAACGCTGGGGACGTAATAGAACATCAGGAGCACGCCCGTGACCGTGAGCCCCAGGAACATGAAGAACGAAAGCCCGCCCAGGCAGTAGGTGTGGGTCACCTTCACATGCGTGCGGTGGATACGCGTGGGGTGAAGGTGAAGGAACACGTTCGTCGCAACGATGAGCATCTGGTTGCGCGGCGTGTTCGGATAACCCGTGCGGAAAATCGATTTCCACACGTAGTTATGGAACATCTTGTCGTAAAGCCTGTCAGTCAGGCTCGGCTTTGCAGGCGTCTCGACAGCCAATCCCGTCCTCCTCGGCCCTATTTCTGCCACCAGCGGCCGAGGGCCACCATGATGCCCAGCGACGCGATCATCGTGATGAACACGAAGACCAGCTCGAGGGCTTCAGCAAAGTCATGCGGCAGGTTAGAGAATTCCAATCCGGCCGACCTCCTCTTCCGATCGCCGGGCACACTCACCCGCGGGGCGAGGCCTGCGACTTTGTGAATGGCGTAGCAAAGGATTTATACATCGGCCCCTTGGAGGGGTCAAACGCGCTTCACGGGCGTAAAGACAGCCCGTCCGCGCAGTGGCGCCCCGCAACCAACGGTCACTTCCGGCTGAACCGCATCCGAAGCAGTCCCCGAACATCTTCCATCGCCGTCCTGACGATCTTCACCTTCGTGTCGGGATCCTCGACCCACCGTACCGGAAGCTCGCAGATCTTGAAACCCTTCCGGTGTGCCCGGATTAGCAACTCCGTATCGAAGAACCACATGCGGTTTTCGATGTGCGGCACGACCTCGGCCACCACCCGCCGGTTCAACGCCTTGAAGCCGCACTGGGCGTCCGTTATCCGCAGCCGCGGGAACGTCGCCCGGATGAGGAGGACGTACCCACGCGACGTGATCTCCCGCTTCAGCGAGCGCCGCGTCTGCGAACCCTTCGCCAGCCGCGAACCGATGGCCACGTCGCAACCCCCCTCCGCCACCAACCCCACCAGGGGCGGAAGGTGCTCGATGTCGGTGCTCAGATCCACGTCCATGTAGGACACGATGCCGGCATCGCTCGCCGTCCAGGCCTGTTTGAGCGCCAGGCCGCGGCCCTTGATGGTCAGCAGTTCAGCGTGGACGCGGCCGGGAAACTCATGCTCAAGCTCACGCGCAAGGTCCCCGGTGCCATCGGTCGAACCGTTGTCGGCGATGACGACGCGCCACTCGTATTGCGGGTGCCCGGCGAGGAAGGCCAGCGTGCGCTCGACGCTCGCACGAAGCACGGAAACCTCGTTGTAGCAGGGGATCACGACATCGACCCGTTTGCGCGCCGCTTCAGCCGTCATATCACACGCATTGTGGTTCGCCGCGCCAGAAGGCGCCATCGCCGCCGGGCACGAACTGCCCGCGCTTCGCCCGCCGCGGAGCGGGAACAATGCGAGCCGGATGAGGGGAGGGCTGCTAGCTCTTCGAAACGAGCGCGGCCAGGCGGCGCTTCTGGCGGTCCGCCTTGCCCACGTGGATGGCGCCCTTCCGGGCCGCCCGATCGAGAGCCGAATAGGCCGCGCTCAGCGCCGTCGCCGCGGTTTCACTGTCGCCCGAGGCAGCCGCCTCGCGCACCGTACGAACCTGCGTGCGCGTGTAGGACTTCGTGGCCCGGTTCCGGTCACGCCGCTTGAGAGACTGCTGCCACCGTTTGATCGCGGATTTGTTGTTCGCCATGGGGCTGTCGTTTCCAGCTGTAGATAAGTGTTGCGAAGGTTGAGCATATCGCGGATGGCAGCCCCGCGCAAAACGCTACTGCGGCTCAACGCCCCCGTTCATGCCCCTGGCCCGTTGGGGCAACGGCCGTGGCCGCCTGCCTGCAGAAGACGATGGCGATGCCAGCCACTTCGCGCACGCGGCGCAGGTACTCATCGCGGGGGATCTCGATGGCGCCCATCCGCTCAAGGTGAGGCGTGAGCAGTTGCACGTCGATGAGGGTGACGCCGGCATCGCGGCAGTGCTGAGCCATGGCGGCCATGGCCACCTTCGAGGCGTCGCGGACGCGGTGGAACATCGATTCGGCGCCGAACAGGCCGCCCACGTTCACCCCGTAAAGGCCGCCCGCCAGTTCGCCATCGGCGGTCCACGTCTCGAAGCTGTGGGCCCAGCCAAGCTCGTGCAGGCGAAGGTAGCCACGGCGGTACGTGGGGGTGATCCACGTCTCTTCGGCGCGGTCGGCGCAGCCGTCAAGAACCCGCGCGAAGGCCGCATCCAGGGTGACGCGGAACCGGCCCTGGCGGATGGTGCGGGCCAGGCGGCGCGAGATGTGCAGCCCATCGATGGGGATGATGGCTCGGGGGTCGGGGGAGAACCAGAGCCGCTCTTCCTGCGCGTGGGGCCAGGGAAAGATGCCCCGGCGGTAGGCTTCGATGATCGTCCCCGGGGCGAAATCGCCGCCCCAGGCGACGAGGCCTTCGCTTTCGGCCAGGCGCGGGTCGGGAAAGATGAAGGGAGAAGACCCCGGCTGTTGCGGGGGCCCGATGTCGCGGACCGCGATCGGGATTACAGGCGCGCGCATTGTCAGTCGCGCCGCACCGGCGGCCCCTGCCCGATAACGAAGGTGACCAGTCCGCGGGCCACGAGCTTGCCGTCATCGCCCGTCACGTCGACCTCGGTGAACACCGCGGTGCGGCCCTTGCGGACGACGCGCGCGTCGGCCACAAGCGCGGACCCGCGGGCAGGCGCCATATACACAACGTGGAGGTCGCTGGTGGCGTGCGGGCGGGCAGCGATCTCCTCGAGGGAGCGGGTGGAGCGGACGGCGCCGCCCGCGGCGGAATCAATCAGGCTCGATAGCACCCCGCCGTGCACAACTTCGTTGTAGTTGAGGTGCTCATCGCGCAGGCGCACCGAGCAGACAACGTGCCCCGGCTCGGCGGAAACGAATTCGATGCCGACGAGCGCCCAGAAGCGCCCGGCGGCGGTAGCGCGAAGGTTCGCGAGCATCTCATCTGTCATGGGCGCACGATCGCACGGGAAGGGGTCCCCGGGCAATCGCCCCATGCCGCACAAGTTTGGCATGCACACAAGAGCCCTCTGGTGGTATAGTGATCTTGTCAGGGCGCACAAGAGCATCGTATGCTCGCAGCGTCTGTTGTGAACGGGGCGGCCAGAATAGTGCCACCCACCCGTATGAGTTCCCACCGAGAACACCAGTAAGAGAAGCAACTTCCCGTGTCTGTGCCCAGGCGTTCAGGGCGATCCCGAACCGCTCAATCCCCCAATGGCCATGTCGATGAACCCGAAGAGAGTGAACTCTCAGAGGCTCCGTCGCAGCACGCCCCGGCCGGCAGGAAAGCTATGACCGCTCCCCTAAACATCGCCGAACTTGAATCCACCTCCCGCGAAGGTCTGATTGAGCTCGCTGACCAGCTTGGTGTTGAAGGCGCGGGTACGCTTCGCAAGTCGGACCTGATATTCAAACTGCTCCAGACCCAGGCCGAGGCCCGTGGCAATATCTTCTCGGGCGGCTACCTGGAGATCAGCGACGACGGCAACTACGGCTTCCTCCGCGTGGGCGAGAACATGCTCCCCGGCCCGCACGACGTCTACGTCTCGCAATCGCAGCTGCGCCGCTTCGCCCTCCGGCCGGGCGACTACGTAACAGGCCAGGTTCGCCACCCCAAGGACAACGAGAAGTTCTACGGGCTGTTGAAGGTCGAAGCCGTGAACGGCATGGACCCGGAGACGGCCAAGCGGCGGCCCTACTTCGAGAACCTGACGGCCATCTTCCCCAACCAGCAGATGAAGCTGGAGACAACCCCCGACAACCTCACCCACCGTCTCATCGACCTGGTCGCGCCCATCGGGCGGGGCCAGCGCGGGCTCATCGTCTCGCCGCCGAAGGCCGGGAAGACGATCCTGCTCAAGAACATCGCGAACGGCATCACCGCCAACTACCCGGATGTGCACCTCATCGTCCTGCTCATCGGCGAGCGGCCGGAAGAAGTGACGGACATGCGGCGTGGCGTGCGCGGCGAGGTGATAAGCAGCACGTTCGACGAACCCGTGGAAGACCACACCCGCGTTGCCGAGATGGCGCTGGAGCGGGCGAAGCGGCTCGTGGAAGGCGGCATGGACGTCGTCATCCTCATGGATTCGATCACGCGGCTCACGCGGGCCTACAACCTGGCGCTGCCGCCCAGCGGGCGCACCCTTTCCGGTGGCGTCGACCCGGTTGCGCTCTACCCGCCAAAGCGGCTCTTCGGCGCGGCCCGCAAGTGCGAGGAGGGCGGCTCGCTGACCATCCTCGCCACCTGCCTCGTGGACACCGGCAGCCGCATGGACGAGGTGGTGTTCGAAGAATTCAAGGGCACAGGGAACCTTGAGCTGCGGCTCGACCGGAGGCTGGCCGAACGCCGGTTCTACCCGGCTATCGACATCCAGGCGAGCTCAACGCGGCGTGAAGAGCTCCTTCTTGATGAAAAAACCCTGCGGGGCGTATGGCTTGTTCGGCGGATGACAGCTATGATTTCGCAGAACTCGCCGAACCAGCTCGAAGCGACTGAGCGGTTGCTAGAACGGCTCGCGAGGTCAAACTCGAACGAGGAGTTCTTGGCAAGTCTGAAGACGGACCTGTAAGGCAATCGCCTAAGCAGTCCGGCTCCCGGCAATGAGAGGCCGCCGGGATAGCGCCACAAAGGAGGAACCGAGCAAGGTTAGGGCTGGGCTCAGCCTGCGCGCACGTGCCAGCACGCCGCACGCAACCTGACCAAACGCCGCTTATGGGTATCGAGGGAACTCGGGCGCGGTCTCACGCTCATGCGAAGCGACATGGACGGTACACAGTACACGTCCTTGTGGTCGCTCTCGCCGTGCTTGCCGTCACCTTCGCGGCCCAGTACCCCGGCTCCTCCCGCGCCTCCGCTTCCACCGAAGTCCCCTCATTCACCCTTTCCGGCGCCACCGGCAGCGCCCAGTGGAGCTCAAACACCTTCCTTCGCGCTTCGGGCAGCATCGAAACGCGCGAATCCGTCTCCTCCCTCACCATCCGCTCCGATGTCGCCAGCGTGCGCGCCGCAGGCGCCGTTTCGCCCGCCGCCACCTTCTCCGCGAGCGTCTCCGCCGCCACCGCCAATTCCGGCGAGGCCGGCGCCGGCGTCAAGCCCCTGGCCGACATCGTCGATCCTCGCCAGCCGTTTGTGCTCTACGTGACACAGCCCGGCGACACTGTCAGCGGCGTCGCAGCCCGGTTTGGCATCGAAATGGGCACCCTTCTCGATAACAACCCCACCATCGACGACAAGAACCTCCTGCAACTCGGCCAGCAGCTGGTGGTCCCCCGCAAGGATGGCATCCTCTACAAGGCGGGCCACGGCGACACCGTGTCGTCGATCGTCAACCAGTTCGACAACATCACTACCGCGACCGTCGTCGACTACAAGCCGAACGCCATCGCGGACGGCTCAGACCTCGAGCCGGGCCGATTCGTCCTTCTGCCAGGGGCCACGCGCAAGCCTCCGCCACCACCGCCTCCCACGATTACCACCGGCGGCTCGGGCGGGGCGCCAAGGCCCGGGGGCAGCGGCCGCTTCGGCGTTCCGCTGGCGGCATGGCATGGCGTGAGCGATCCCTTCGGCACCGACCGCGGCGGCGGCCGCATCCACGAGGGCATCGACCTCGACCTGTACGGGTTCCATCACTCCACGGTCTTCTCCGCCTGCGCGGGCGTCGTTTCCAAGACCGAGTACCTCACCTACAGCTACGGTTACCACGTCGTCGTCGATTGCGGAGATGGCTGGACAACGCTCTATGCCCACTTCGACGACATCGCGGTTTCCCCCGGCCAGCACGTCAGCAAGGGCACGCCCCTGGGCGTTTCCGGCGTGACGGGCTACACCACCGGAGAGCACCTGCACTTCGAAATCCGCTTCGAGGGCGCGCCCGTCAACCCGGCCGATTACATCGGCTTCTAGATCTCCCCGGCGACAACGGTAGCGAAAAAGGCCCGGCCCTCAGCCGGGCTTTCGGCGCTCGCTCAGACGTTGAAGAGGATGTTCAACACATCGCCGTCCTGGACGACGTACTGCTTGCCTTCGGTGCGGAGAAGGCCGCGCTTGCGCGCCTCGGCCTCGCTGCCGCAGGCAACCAGGTCTTCGAAGCGCACCACCTCGGCGCGGATGAACCCGCGTTTGAGGTCGCTGTGGATCTTGCCCGCGGCTTCGGGGGCGGTTGACCCCGCGGGCACCGTCCACGCCCGGCACTCGTCCGGGCCGGAGGTGAGGAAGCTGATGAGCCCGAGCAGCGCGTAGCTCAGGCGGATGGCCTCGGCCATGCCGCTTTCGGTGACGCCCGCGGAGGCCCGGAACTCCTCCGCCTCCTCATCGCCGAGCTCGTTCAGCTCCATTTCGAATCTGCCGCAGAACACAGCCACGTCGCGGCCCGGGCGCGCGTGCCTGGCGCGCAGCTCCGCCTCCATCTCCGCGCGGCGCGGCAGGTCAGCTTCACCAACGTTCACGATGATGAGCAGCGGCTTCGACGTCAGGAACTGCGAGCCTTCGAGCAGCCGCCAGTCCTCGGCCGCCAGGCCCTGCTCGCGAATAGGAATTTCGCTTTCCAGCCCGGCCTTCATGCGCTGCAGCAGGTCCTTCGTGCGCAGCAGGGCGTCGCGCTCGCCGGCCTTGAGGGAGCGAAGCTCGGTCTCCATGCGCTGCAGCCGCTTCTCGATGATCGCCAGGTCGGCGAACGCCAACTCCAGGTCCATGGTGACGATGTCCCGCTCCGGGTCGATGGTGACCTCCGGGTGCGGCACGGTCTCGTCTTCGAAGGCGCGCACGACGTGGATGAGCGCATCGGTGCGGGCGAGTTCGTTGATGAACTTCCCGGCCGGACCTTCGCCCTTGCCGAACGATTCGCCCGCGGCGGGGAAGTCGGCGTACTGGATGGTGGCGTAAGTCGTCTTCTTCGGGTGGTAGATGGCCGCCAGCCGGTCGACGCGCTCGTCGGGGACGTTCACCACGCCCACGTTCGGCTGCGAGCCGGAGCTGTACGCCCCCACCTGCGCGGAGCCCCGCGTGACGGCGTTGAAGATGGTTGTCTTGCCCGAGCG
>CAYYYI010000030.1:0-23822 GCA_964475735.1 uncultured Anaerolineaceae bacterium | reverse complement strand
GTCTCGCGGCTGTAGGCGAGGTTGAGGGCCGCGTGGTGGTTCTCTCCCGGGCCGCGGCGCGCGGCGCGCTCACGGGCGGCCCGGTTTGTCCAGGTGCGGCAGTACTCGATGGCCGCCTGCAGTGCGCCAGCCAGGTCCACCACCTGGACGTCCGTCGCCACCTGCGCGGGCGGACGTAGGGGCGGCGCCTGCACGCCAAACATGGTCAGTTGCTGGCCCTCGACAAAGCGGCCGGTGTGGTCGAGATAGGCGTCGCCCGCCTCCACGACGTCGAGGATCTCGGGCCGCGCCTGATCGTCATCGAGGCTCTCAGCGGCATCCTCGTCTTCGAGCGCGCCTGGCTCAGCGTCGCCGTCCGCCTCGATGGCGGAACGCGCGAGGGGCACGGGGGGCGCCTCGCGTTCGAGGTGCTCGATGATGGGCGCTAGCCGCCGGTCGCTGCCAATGAAGACGTTCAGCAGGTTTTCCGCTTCGGAGAGGCTATGATTGAATCTGAGCCCTCGCCCGAGTTGCTGGATCACCGGCTCGCGGCTGAACACCGCATCGAGCTTGAGGAGAACGCTCACGGTGGGCGCGTCGAACCCCTCGCTCGCCTTCTTCACCTGGATGAGCACGTCGTAGCGCCCGGCGTGGAAGTCGTTAAGGCGGCGCTCGTTCTCCGCGTCGCCGATCTCGACGCTGTGGACCACGGCGCAGCGGAGCGACGGGTGCCACTTCGCGAAAACCCGCTGCAGGTGGTTGGCGTGCTCCGTAGTGGCAGCGAACACGAGCCCCTGGTGTTGGCGGGGCGCCATCTCCATCTTGGCCCGGAGCGTGGTCGCGAAGTCGTTCACCAGCGGCGCGACGTAGTCGTCGTTCCAGCGCAGCTGCTGCCGTACGCAGCGCTGGTCGAAGTCGGGGAGTTCGGCCATCTCCGATGCCGTGAACGTCCGGGTCTCCCCATCGGCGCCGCGCAGTTCGACCGCGTAGTCCTTCATCTGCATGTTCAGGTGCTTGAGGATGCGCCGCTCCTTCCATGCCTGCCGCATGGAGACCTGCACCAGGGGGTCGATGGTCAGCCCTTCTTCGTCCTCCACATAACGCGCTCCGGCGATCTCGGCCCGGTCGAGGCGCACGGGGGTAGCCGAAAGCTGCAAGAAGGAAACAGGGCTCAGCGCGGCCAGCGCCTCGGCCCAGCGGCCCCTTTCGCCAAGGTGGTGGGCTTCGTCGCACACGATGTGAACGCGCCGCTCGCGGCAGAGGGCCTCGTACTGCGCGGGCGCGGCCACTACCTGCTGGTAGGTGGCGACAACGAAGTTCGCGGCCGTGGCCCGGATGCGCACCATGGCCGCGTTCTCGGCCAAGATCTTGCGAATGGCGCGGCCGCTGCCCAGCGTTGCCATGGCCTTTTCTATGCCGTTATAGACCTGGGTGCGAAGGACATCTGTTGGTGTGAGGTAGAGGCACGTGTCGGCCCCAACCACGCCCGCCGCCACCTCGAACGAGCCCACGCCGATTAGTGTCTTGCCATAACCAACTGGCACCACCACCAGTTCGGAGCGGGAGCCGGCGCGCAGCGCTTCCGCCCATTTCGCAAGTGCCTCCGACTGGCCCGGTCGCAGCCGCGCGGGAGCCTGCGGACGCGTCCCCGCTCTCCGCTCAACCGTCATGCGCGTTCAAGGAGCAACTGCATGGTCTGCCAATCAGGGTAGGCGCGCCGGTTCCGTATGGTCAGGACTTGCAGCCGCGACAAGGTGTAATGGCAGAGTGAGGACGGAAGCTCAGTCGCCGGAGACCATGGGCACGAATGCGCGGAACGGCAGCACCGCCGTTGGCCCACCGGGGTTGGCCGCGCTTGCAGGCACGGATGGGGTCGAGACGCGCTCCAAGAACTCGCCCGCCACGTAGCCCTGGAGGCCGTGAACCAGCACCCTGACCCACTGCCTGCCCTCCACGAACTGGGGCTCGCTGAGCACTGTCAGGTTTGAGCCGTCGGGGATGCAGGCAACCACCTTGTTGCCTGTTCCGGGCGCCCAGCGGAGGTTCAGGCAGTCGCCCTGGGCCACGACCTTCACCGTGTCACCCGCCTGGACTGCAGGGGCGGCCCCGGGCGCGAGTGTGGGGACCGGGGCGGTGCTGCCTCCGCCGCCCGTGCGACCTCCTGGAACCGGTGAACCGGTGAACCGGTAGACGTGGTAGTTGAGCCCGTTGCGCGAGGCCGCCGCGGCTGGCTGGTACCCCTCGCGGACGCGAACGATGCCGTCCCACTGCGAGTTGGAGTCGATGACGAGCAGGGAGCCCCCGCCCAGGTTCTTGAGGACGATTACGGTGTGCAGGCCAGGGTAGTCAGCATCGGGCGCGGTGTAGCTGTCTCGCGCAATTTGGACGATGTCGCCGCGGCGGGCCTCATCGAGCTTCACCTCGACCGCGCCGGCCTCGAAGAAGCCTTCGCGATAGTCCCAGCCGATGGCGAAACCTGTCGCCTCGAAGACGACCCGCTGCACCCACGGCCAACATTGCCCCTGGTACGTGCCCTCGTCGGAGAGGGCCGTCTGCGCTATAAGGTCGCCGGCGGTGGCCTGGCTGGCGGTGGCATCGCGCGCGGCGACGCCCACCCAGCAGAGGGCAAGGAGGAGAAGCAGGGACCCTGCCAGGGCCGGCCGGTGCGGGGACATCGGCATCACAACACCTGTTCTGGTATTCCCGAAGGACTTCCAGCAACCTAACTGAGCATTCGTCTTGGGACAACCCGGGGAACACCGTGGTGTGTAAAATCCTCCGGCTATTCTGCAGCGGCATACAGGCTTCCCTTGTAGCTGGTCTCCAAACTTGGGCGACGGCAGCTCAAGCCGAGGAGCATTCCGGAGGGTAATATCCGGTCTTCTCACGACGGCGGGCCGCCACTTCGAATTGCGGCCTCGGCGGGAGTCCGTAAGATCAGCGGCCATGACGCTCTCAACACCGCTGGCCGGTCTGCGCGTGCTCGAAATCGCCTCGTGGAACGGCGCCTACGCCGGCCGCCTCCTGGCTGACGGGGGCGCCGATGTCGTGCGGGTGGTCACCCCTGTGGGTGACTTCTTCGACTCAGAGCCCCCCTTCTTCGGCGGCTCGGGCATCTCGATCCAGGCCGCCTGGTACAACGCTGGCAAGCGCGTGGGCGCCCTGGACATAACCAGCGCAGAGGGGCGCGCTGCGTTCCTTGACCTGGTCTCCAGGGCTGCCATCCTCATTGACGATGGCGCCGTTGCCTTCACGGTGGAAGAGCTGCGCGCCGCCAACCCTTCGCTTACCCGGGTCAGCGTGTCTCCTGCGGGCAAGGGTGGGCCATGGGCGAACCTGGCCGTGAACGACCTGGTGGCGAACGCCCTCTGCGGCTCGGCCTCGGTGACTGGCAATGCCGAGACACCTCCTCTCACCGGGTCCGGCAATCAGACGGTGCACACCGTGGGCCTCTACGCCGCCATCTGCGCGCTGGCCGCGCACCGGGCCGCAAAGGCGACCAGCACATTCCAAAGCGTGGACCTCTCGTCGCACGAAGCGCTCGTTTCGTGCACCGAGCAGGTGCTCATGCAATGGTTCTTTCCAACGGGCGGGGGGTGGACCACCGGAGTCGCGAAAAGGCAGGGGAGTCTTCACTGGAGCGGCGCGTACGAGGTCTACGAAGGCGCCTCGGGCGGCGGGATCATGGTGACGGCTGCCCTCAACTTCGCCCAGGCGTTACTGCCCTGGCTGATCGAGGAGGGCGCCGCGCAGGACCTCGCGAATCCAGCGAAGTATCCGAACGTCGCCGCGATGGTCCGCGACCTGCCGTACGTGATGAAGGTGTTGCGCGAATGGGTGAGCATTCGCGACGCGGAGGAACTCTTCTTTGAAGCGCAACGCCGCCACCAGCCGTTCGGCATGGTCCGCAGCGTCCGCCAGGCGCTGGAGATACCGCAGGTCGAAGCGCGCGGCTTTCTGCAGGAGCGGGATATTCCCGGCTTCGGGCCGGTACGGTTCCCGGGCCGCCTCTTCCGCACTGACGCAGACGGTCCCCACCCGGCGCCACCAGTGCGGGTCACGGTCAACGAAGTTGGGTGGCCATCGCGCGCAGCCGCCCTGGCTGGCGCCACGGCGCAGGCCGATCCCTCTCGCCCGTTGAAGGGCGTGCGGATCATGGACTTCACCCACGTGCTCGCGGGGCCGTTTGGGACGCGCGTGCTGGGCGACCTTGGGGCGGACGTGATCAAGGTGGGAACGTTGAGCCGCGCGGCAGGGGCGAACTCACCAGAGCACCCCTACTTTGTGTGCTGGAACCGGAACAAGCGAAATATCCTCCTCAACCTGGCGCGGCCCGAGGGCGTGGAGGTTGCCCGGCGGTTGGCTGCCAGGTGCGACGTGATCGCGGAGAACTTCAGCGCCGGCGTGCTCGCGAAATGGGGCCTTGACCGCCCTTCGATGGCGCCGCTGAACCCCGGGCTGACCGTCATCTCCATGGGCGGCATGGGCCAGGACGGCCCCTGGAAGAGCTTCGTGACGTACGCGCCCACCATCCACGCCCTCACCGGGCTGACGTACCTGACGAACCCGCCGGGGCGGCACGATCTCGGCTACGGCTTCTCGCTGACCGACCACCTGAGCGGCCTCGCCTGCGCCGTGGCCGCGCTTCAGGGGCTCGAACACCGCGACCGCACCGGCGAAGGGCTGGCCGTTGACCTCGCCCAGTTCGAACTCGGGCTTGGCATCATGGGCCCGGCGCTGCTCGATTACCTTGCCAACGGAGTCGACGCCGAACCCGTTGGCAACCGCCATCCCTACCGGGCATGGGCGCCGCAGGGCATCTACCGGTGCGAAGGAGAGGACCGATGGGCTGCCATCGCCGTGCGGGGCGACCGGCAGTGGCAGGTACTCTGCAACGTGATGTCCCGCCCGGAAATGGCGCACGACCCGCGCTTCACAACACACGCAGCGCGCATCGCCAACCAGGACGCCCTCGACGCCCTCATCGAGGACTGGACCCGCGCCCGCGACCGCTACGACGTCATGGCTGCCTGCCAGGCCGCCGGGATTGCCGCGGGGGCCGTGCAGGACGCGGACGACCTTGCCACCCGCGACCCGCAACTCGCCGCCCGCGACTTCTTCGGGACCGCTGTGAGCGAACGGTGGGGCGCCACCGGGATCGACCGCTTCCCCGCGCGCTTCAATGGCCAACGCCCGGCCGTCTACGAAGGCGTGCGCGAGTTCGGCGCGGACACCTTCGAGGTGCTACAGGAGATCCTGGCGATGGACTCAGGGGAGATCGCCGAACTGGCCGCGGCGGGCGTCCTTGAGTGACCCTCAGTTGCATTATGCAACCGCCGATCGCCTCTGCTACGCTGGTCTGAGCCTCCGCGGGAGCCCGTTTTGACCCTTCGTCTCTACTCCACGCTCGGCCACGAGAAGCGTGATTTCCAAACCGTCGTTCCCGGCAAGGTGCGCATGTACGTCTGCGGCGTCACGCCCTACGACGTCACCCACCTCGGCCATGCTTTCTCATACGTCCAATTCGACGCCCTTCGGCGCTACCTGCTCTCGCGCGGCTACGACGTGAAGTACGTCCAGAACGTCACGGACATCGACGATGACATGATCATGGTCTCGAAGCGCCAGGGCGGGCGGCCAATCCCGGAGATCCGCGACGAGAACCTGGCCATCCTCCAGCATGACCTGGACCGGCTGAACGTCCTCCGCCCTTCGGCCAATCCCTTCGCGACGGACCACATCCCGCAGATCATCGAGACCACTGCGAAGATCGTCGAAGGCGGCTTTGGCTACGTAGTTGAAGGCGACGTGTTCTTCGAGGCGTCAAAGTTCGGGCGGTATGGCGCGCTCAATGGGGTGACTCTTGCCGAACTGGCCAAGCGGGAGAACCCGGAGTCAAAGCGCGAGCACAAGAAGCGTGGTCCGCTCGATTTCCTCCTCTGGCAGACGACTGAACCGGGCGAGCCGTTCTGGGACAGTCCCTGGGGCTCGGGGCGCCCCGGGTGGAGCATCGAGTGCACGGCCATGTCAGTCGCGCACCTTGGCGAGCAGATCGACATCCATGGGGGCGGTCGCGACCTGGTCTACCCTCACCACGAAAACGAGATCGCCCAGGCGGAATGCGCGACCGGCAAGGCGCCGTTCTGTGGTTTCTGGATGCACAACGGCATGGTGCAGCTCGACGGGGTGAAGATGAGCAAGTCGCTGGGCAACCTCGTGCTCGCCCGCGACCTCTTGCAGCGCGTCGACGCGGACCACCTGCGCCTCTACCTCCTCAGCGCCCACTACCGGACCGGCGCCGACTACCGCGACGGCGCGCTGGAGGCCCTGGGAGACCGCTACGGCCGCCTCCGGGCCGCTGTGGGGGCCGAGGCCCTGCTCGCGCCCGGGACGGGCGCAGAGGCGCTCCGTGGTGCGTTTGATGCGGCCATGGAGGACGACTTCGACCTTCCCTCGGCCCTTGACCGCCTCGACGAAGCGGCGGCGCGCATTCTCGCAGGCTCCGCCAGCCCGGGGGAACAGGCCGTGCTGATCGAGTCGCTGGCGACGCTCGGATTCGCCTTTGCGGGAGCCGCCGGTCCGGAGGTCTGAGGGCCTCGGGGTGCTACGCGCCCTTGATTACGCCCGCCTCCGCAAGCCGGTTAAGACGGCCTTCGTCGATGCCCATGGACCGCAGCACTTCGAACGTGTGCTCGCCCAGGAGGGGCGCTGGCGCGCCGACGGCGCCGGGGGTTTCGCTGAGTTGCACGTGCAGGCCAACGATCTTCTGAGGCCCAAGGCGGGGGTTTTCCTGCTCCACGATGTAGCCGTTGGCGAGCGCCTGTTCGTCGTCAGCGACCTCGGAGTAGTTGCGGACGAGGGAGGCAGGAACGTCGTATTCGCGCAGGCGATCGAGCCAGTATTGGGCCGGCTGCCTGGCAAAGGCCTCTTCGAGGAGTGGCTCCAGCTCGTGCCTATTCACATAACGCGGGTAGCCCGTGACGAAGCGCGGGTCGTCGATGAGGTGCGGGACCTCCAGTGCGTTGGCCGTCCGGGGCCAGAACTTCTGGTCGATGCCGACAATCATCACCCAGCGGCCGTCGGCGCACTGGTAGTGGCCGGTCAGCGGCGAAGCGCGAAATTCGTTGGGGCGTTCGCGGCCGAAATGCAGCGCATGTGTGAGCGCCGGCGACTGCAGCGCCAGCTGGGTGCCCAGCAGTGACACCTCCACTTTCTGCCCGATGCCTGTCCGCTCCCGGACGTACAGGGCCGTCATGATCCCGAATGCGAAGTTCATTCCGCCGGTCTGATCGGCGATGCCAGGGAACGGGATTTCTGGCCGCGCACCTTCGCCGCCCCCGCATTGCTGCGCGTAGCCACTGTAGGCCTGGGCGATCTGATCGAACGAAGGTAGCTCCGCCATCGACCCCCTGGTACCCCAGCCTGTCGCCTGGCCGTAGATGATGCCGGGATTGCGGGCACGGAAGTCGTCGTAACCCAGTCCCCAGCCGTCCATTGTCCCGGCCCGGAAGTTCTCCACTACGACATCACACTTCTCGCCGAGAGAAAGGGCGAGATCCCGGCCTTCTGGTGTCCGGAGATCAATGCACACTGACTTCTTACCACGATCGAGCGCTTCCCAGAAGGCACTATAGCCATCTGGCTCACGCCATACACGGCGGCTGTAGTCGCCAATAGCTGTGTCTTCGATCTTGATCACCTCGGCGCCCATGTCGCCAAGCATTACTGTGGCGAATGGCCCTTGCTGGTAGCGGGTAAAGTCGAGTATGCGGATGCCAGAAAGTGGTGCTGTCATGGGCGCAGTGTACGAGGCGAGGGCTGGAAGTTCCATTGGCCACGAACTTGTTTGACATGGCGACAGAAGTTGTCGAATTCACCACTTGTTCACCAAATTGCCCCTTCCCGCAACGCTGGGGCAGGCGATTCGTCTGCCGATGGCAGGCTGCCCGGCCAAATGCGTGGCAGCGGGACTTTGGCCAAAGCTGCGGGCGCGATTCCGCACCGCAGATCGGCCGCCGTTCGAGCGTTCACCTGACGGCGCCCTGAAGCGCGAATTGCGCGGCCGAAGCCGGGTTTCAGACTCAGCGGGCGTCTGAAGGGGCTGTCAATCTGGCCAAAGCATGTCGATACCGAAGATGCGATGTCTGAGCCTCCTCTCCGCGGCAGGGCCGAATGGTTCATCGTGGGCGTTTTCGCCCTGGGGTCTGGTGCCTTCACGATGGCGTTCTTCCTGCGCCCCATCGACGACCTGGCGGGCGTTGCGGCGCTGGTCGGACTGACGGCCCTGAGCGAGCGGCTCGGGGTGAAGCTCTACTTCGATGGCCGGGTGTCGGTGAGCTTCGTGGGGGCTGTCATGGCCGCGGTGTGCTTTGGAGCGCCCGGGTCCGCGCTGGTGGCGGCATCTATTGCGCTCACCGGCGGCTATCTCTTTGCCGACCGCTCGCGACGCAAGCTGGCGTTCAACTTTGGACAGCAGAACGTGGCGGGGTTCGCTGCCTCTGCCGCGATTGCGGGAATCGCGGTCACTGGCATCGAGCAGAACCCGCTAACGCTGGTCGCGGAAGGCGCCGTCGCCGGGCTTGTCATCTTTGCCGTTACCACTACGGCTGTTGCGGGAGCGGTCTCGATCACGACGGGCCGGAACTTCTTCGCCACCCATCGCGCCGATTTCGCCTGGCTGCTGCCTCACTATGTTGCTTTGGGACTCGTGGCCGGGGCCCTGGCGGCCATCTACGGCCAGTTGGGAGTGGCGGGAGTGGTCGCGCTGGCGGTGCCGCTGCTCCTGAGCCGCTACTCGATCAAGCAGGTTGTGGATAAGACGCGCGACAACGTGTTGCGCCTCGAGAAGTCGAATCAGCAGCTTCGCAGCGCGTACATCGAGATCCGCGACATATCCGAGGAGCTGCGAGATGCCTACACGGGGACGCTTGAGTCGCTTGTCGCTGCCCTCGATATGCGGGATCAGGAGACGCGGGGGCATTCAAACCGGGTAGCGGGCCATTCGGTGGAGCTGGCACGCCTGCTGGGCGTTGGCGACGAAGAAGAGGTCATGATGATCTACCGCGGGGCGCTGATGCACGATGTCGGCAAGATTGGTGTCCCCGACGCGATTCTTCGAAAGCCCGGCCCGCTGACCGACGAGGAGTGGGCGTTCATGCGAAAACATCCCGCGATGGGCTATCGCATTCTTGCCCAGGTGCCGTATCTTCGCCCCGCAGCGCGGGTGGTGCTTGCCCACCACGAACGGTGGGACGGCGATGGCTATCCGCGTAAACTGAAAGGCGAGGCAATACCGCTAGGCGCGCGTATCTTCGCACTGGCCGATACCTACGACGCGATCGTCTCCGACAGGCCCTACCGGAAGGGGAAGTCGCCGGACGAAGCGTTGCAGGAGATCCTCCGGTGCGCGGGCACCCAGTTCGACCCGAAGGTTGTCGAGGCCTTCGAAGCGGTATTCCCCGGGTGGCGGGACGAGAAGGACGGTCATGGCGCCAGTCCCCTCTACCTGCCTGCGTGGAGGAGAAGCGACGATGCGCCAGGCCGAGCGGCGAGCTAGGACCGTGGGGGCGCTGCTCGATGCGGCGGAGGTCTCGTTTGCCCGCAGCGGCTACGAAGGCGCCACGCTCGATTCCGTTGCCGCGGCCGCCGGGGTCTCCAAGGGCGCTGTTTACGCTCATTTCACATCAAAGCTAGAAATCCTGGGCTCCACACTCGACCGGGCGTTCGCCGCAGCCGAGGAGCGGATCGCCCGCGTGGCCTCGGCTCTGCGGGCCGGGCAGGACCCCGCAAGCGCCGCTCGCGCCTACTTCGGGAGCGGCGATGACGCCGTCCACGTGGGCCTGATGGCCGAAACCTGGCAGGTGGCCATCCTCGAAGAGAGCATCCGCCAGAAGCTCGATGCCTTCCGCAGCGATCGGCTTGCCCATCTCGGCCAGGCGGCCGTTGACGGCGGACTTGCACCAGGGGAAGCCCTGCAGGTGGCCGATATCACGGCGCGGCTCATCGACGGCTTCACCCTGGAACACCGCCTGAAGCTGGCCGCGAGCGCCTGACCAGTTTCTCCTGCGTCTACGTCAGTCTGCCGCACCCTGGCGCTTGACCGGCCCGAGCACCCGCTCGTGCTCCAGCACGCGCGCCGGGACGCCGACGGCGGTGCAATTCTCCGGAACGTCGATCATCACCACTGCGTTGGCGCCGATCCGGGCGTTGTCCCCGATCCTGACCCGCCCAAGGATTTTCGCCCCTGAGCCGATGAAGACGTTCCTGCCGATGGATGGCCCGTCCAGCGAGGCATCGGGGCCGCCGGTGTCGAGGCCAATCGTCACGAACGGCGCGATTGAGCAGAGCGGCCCGATCTGCGTGTGGCCGTCAATCACTACGTTCCCGTGCGCCATCAAGAGCCCGGGCCCAATGGACGTGTAGTCACCAATGGAGACTCCCGCGAAGATCCTTGTCAGCCGGTGAAACAGGTTCGGAAGCAGCGGTACATGGTGGACTCGCAGCCAGGCTTGGGCGCGGTAGAAGATCACGGCCTGCAGCGGCGGCGACAGGAATACAGCCGCCGTCCTGACGCCGGTCTCGCCAAAGAACCGGCGCACCACCGGTATTTCGTGCCAGCCAGCACCGAGTGCGATATCCTCGCGAACGTTTTCGAACATGGCTGGAACCTAGAACAGCCTGCCAACATGCGCAAACATCAGGAGCGCCGGTTTGCCAGGTAGTCAGCGATCTCGCCGAAGCGACCGGCCGCGTCCGGGGGGAGCGGGAGCGCCTCGATGAGCGCGGCAGCTCCCGCCGAATGCTCCGCTGCCATCTCCTCGCAGTCGCTGCGGCAGCCCGCCGCGTCCAGGGCTTCCAGGACGGCGGACACCCCCTCCGAGGTCACAACGCCGGCCGCGTACACCTCCCGGATGACCGCAGCGGCGCGGGCGTCATGCAATCCGAGCACAATGGGCAGGCTCTTCTTCCTGCGAAGGATGTCGCCGCCAGCCGGTTTGCCGGTTTGTTCAGGGTCGCCCCAGGTTCCCAAGTAGTCGTCGCGCAACTGGAAGGCGATGCCTGCGTGCTCGCCCCAGCGCGCGAGCGCCGGAGCGTGAACGGGTGGGGCGCCAGCAAGGATGGCCCCCATGGCCGCGGGGGCGCCGAGCAATGCCCCGGTCTTCCCGGCCACCATCGCCAGGTACTCGTCCACGGTCACCGAGTCGCGCGACTCGAAGCTGATATCGAGCCATTGCCCCTGAATCATCCGCGCGGTGGCATCGAGCAGCACCGATAGCGCGGCCATGCGCCGATCGGCCGGCCCGGGCGCCGATACGAGGGCGGCCACCGCCTTCGTATACAGGTAGTCGCCAAGATTGATGGCCTGCGCCTCTCCATGGAGCGCCCATGCAGACGGACGCCCGTGACGCACCTCGTCGCGGTCCTGGACGTCGTCGTGCACGAGGGAGAAGTTGTGGATGAGCTCCACCGCAACGGCGGCGGGCATCGCGGCGGCGGTGTCCCCGCCAAGCGCCTCGGCTGCGAAGAGACAGAGCAGTGGCCGCAACCGCTTGCCGGTGGCCGCGGCCGGCTGGCCTCCTTCGTCCTCCCAACCCATACCGTAACGGGCTGCGGCCGCAATTGCGCCCCGGTCGTGGCCAATGTGAGAACGCAGCGCCGATTCCAGCGCCTCCCGGTGCTTCAGAAGGAAGCCGGGCGCAGCAGCAGGCAGCGTTGCCACGGCTAGTACGAGCGGGCGAGCGCGCCAGGAGCTTCGGGGTCGCGCCCGGTGTCCAGCATTTCGCTCACGCGGCCCGCGATGCCCCGCGCATCCACGCAGCAGAGGCCGCGCATCACCGGCTGGGGACCGTGGTCAACAATCGCGTCGGGCATGGTCAGCGCTGCCAGGAACGAACTCGCCAACCGGTGCTCAGCAAGCAGAGCGAGAACGCCTTCGCCGAAGCCGCCCGCGCGGACGTTCTCTTCCACCGTCACTATCCCGCCAGTTTCGCGCGCCAGCCGCAGGATGAGGGCTTCGTCGAGGGGCTTCGCAAAGCGGGCGTTCATGACTGTGGCTTCGACCCCCTCCGCAGCCAGGATCTCGGCCGCCTTCACGCACTCGATTACGGAAGCGCCGAATCCCACAAGTGCCACGTCGCGGCCTTCGCGGAGCAACTCACCCGTGCCGATGGGGATGGTCTTCATGGGCAGGTCCACGGGCGCGCCTGGACCCGAACCGCGCGGGAACCTGAGGGAGAATGGGCCGTCGTGCATGACCCCGGTGTAAAGGAGGTCTCGCAGCTCCGCCTCGTCCTTGGGCGCGCTCACGACCATGTTCGGCAGGCAGCGCAGGAAGCTGGTGTCGATGAAGCCCTGGTGCGTCTTGCCGTCGTCCCCAACGAAGCCGGCCCGGTCCATGGCAAACACCACGGGCAGGTTCTGCACGACCACGTCGTGAACGACGGAATCGAACCCGCGCTGCAGGAAAGTGGAGTAGATGGCGACGATGGGTTTAAGGCCCTGGATCGCCAACCCGGCGGCAAAGGTCACGGCGTGCTGCTCTGCGATGGCGACGTCGAAGACGCGCCCGGGATGCTTCGCGTGGACGGGCGCAAGGCCGGTTCCCTCCAGCATCGCGGCCGTGACGGCGACGACGCGATCATCCTGCTCGATGAGTTCCTCCGTGGCCTTTGCGAACACCTGGCTGTAGCTGGGGCCGGCGACGGGCGCGCCCGGCTCGGCAGGCTTCTTCATCCAGTAGGTGCCGCTGTGGCTCCGCACCGGGTCAGAGACGGCCTCGGGGATGCCGTGGCCTTTCTCGGTGAGCACATGGAGCAGAACCGGCTTCTGGCGCACTTTCTTGATTGCCGCGAGCGTGCCTTCGAGCTCGTGGATGTTGTGCCCATCGATAGGGCCGTAGTACTCGAATCCAAACTGCTCCCAGAAGCGCGCAGGCACGAGCAGGTCACGCATGCTTGACTTCAGCCGTTTGGCTGTTCGCCACATCGCCCTGCCCAACGGCAGATGCTCCACGACGTTGCCCAGCTCTACCTTGGCGTTGCGATACAGCGGATCGACGCGCAGCTTGTTGATGTTGCGGCTGAGAGCGCCCACGTTCGGCGAAATCGACATCGCGTTGTCGTTCAGGATGACTACCAGGTTCACGCCGAGATGGCCGGCGTGGTTCATGGCCTCGAGAGCCATGCCGGCGGTCATCGCCCCGTCTCCGACTACGGCCACGACATGGTTGTCTTCGCCCCTCAGGTCGCGCGCGACGGCCATGCCGACGGCCGCGGAGATGGCGGTGCCCGCATGGCCGGCCCCGAAGGCGTCGTGCTCGCTCTCCTTTGGATCGGCGAACCCGGAGAGCCCCTGGTACTGGCGGATGGTCGCCATTTGCGCCCTGCGGCCGGTGAGCATTTTGTGGACATAAATCTGATGGCTAACGTCCCAGATAATCTTGTCCTGCGGGGACTCGAACATACGGTGAAGCGCGAGTGTCAGCTCGACGACGCCCAGGTTCGAAGCCAGGTGCCCGCCGCCGCCGATGCAGTGCACGGTGTCCACAAGGAACTCGCGGATCTCGGCCGCGAGCGCGTCAAGCTCCGCGTAGGAGAGGACGCGCAGGCTTGCGGGGTCATCAACGGAATCGAGCAGGCGTCCCAACGAATAGTCCTCGTCTCGCACAATCAGTACGCCACACGCCCTGGCAACGCGCAGTGTGGCGGCTTACGGGTGAAGGTCACGGCAACTCGATTCCGGGGGCTGACGATCAACGTAGGCCGCGCCTGCAACGTGGTCAAGACAGCACGGCTACGCGCTCCGGCGCACGGCGCGAGCCATCTCACGAGACTGCTCGCGCTCCTTTATCGCCTCGCGGCGGTCGTAGTGCTTGCGGCCACGGGCCACCCCCAACTCCAGCTTCGCCTTCCCTCGCTTCATGTAGAGCGATAGGGGGATGAGGGTCAGCCCCTTCTCTTCGAGCAGTTCCCGGAGGCGCCGGATCTCCCTGCGGTGCAGGAGCAGTTTCCGGTCCCGGCGTGGGTCGTGGTGCGTGTATCCCGAGTGCGAATACGGTGCGATGTGCATGTCCTGGACCCACACCTCGCCGTCGCGGACCCGCGCATAGGCTCCCACAATCTGGACGCGGTGCTCCCGGACCGACTTGATCTCCGTCCCGGTCAGCGCGATCCCCGCCTCGAAGCGTTCGAGGATGTCGTAGTCGTGCCGGGCACGCCGGTTCTGGGCAATCGTGGAGTCGCTCATGTTCGGTTCTTGCGCCAGGAAGGCCCCGGCCGCACCTGTGGCAGGACCGGGGCCGTTGTCTCCTGGCTCAAGTGTACCGCCGCGAGCTACTTCCCGCGCAGCGTGTCGATGGCCTGGAACACCTGAACATCACCTTTATCGACATAATCATCGCGTGTCATCTCGATCTCGATGTCTGGCTTGACGCCGAGGCCCTCGATCTGGTCACCATTCGGCGTCAGCCACCGCCCAACGGCGACATAGATGGCGCCGCAACCTTCCGGGTTGCCGCAGTCTTTGAGCTCCACCATCTGATTGACGGTGCCCTTGCCGAAGCTGCGCGTCCCAACGATCTTCGCCCGGCCGTTGTCACGCAGGGCCGCGGCCAGCACCTCCGAGGCGCTGGCGCTCGCCTGGTCCTGGAGCACGACGATGGGGAGCTTCGTGAGCGAGCCACCTGCCTTCGCAGTCCACGACTTGCTTTTCCCGCTCGCATCGACCTCGGTGATGATCGTGCCCGAATCCAGGAACTCGTCTCCGACCGCGACAACCGAACTGAGAAGCCCACCCGGGTTTGAGCGGAGGTCAAGGATCAGGCCCGTGTAGCCCTTTCCTTCAAGGTTCTTCGCGGCCTGCCGCAATTCGTTGAGCGTGTTGTCGTGGAACTGTGAGATGGCGATGTAGGCGATGTCCTTCACCTCGGCGCCATCCCGGTCGACCAGGAGCTCCCCGCTCTCGCCGGGGATGATCTCCAGGTTCGGCTCGGTGTAGACGCTCTGGATGGGGATGTCGCCCCGCGTGATGGTGATGCTCTCGGTAGTGCCATCGGTGTGCTTCACCGTCAGTGCCACCTGGGTGCCGGCCTTGCCGCGGATGCGCTTCACGGCCTCGGCGTCGGTCCAACCGTCAGTGCGCTCGCCATCGACCTCGAGGATGATGTCCCCTGGCCGGATGCCGGCCTTTTCGGCGGGCGAGTCGCGGAACGGAGCCACGATCTGCACCTGCCCAGAGGCATCCGACACACTTGCGCCGATCCCCTGGTAGGTGGAGCCCATGTCAAGGCCGGGACCCTCCATCTCCTCGGGGGTGATGTAGGCCGTGTGAGGGTCGTTGAGCGACGTTACGACTCCATTGATGGCCGCCTCGCGGCACATCTCGTCCGTGACGTAGGCGCCGTCGACATGCTGAGCCCGGAGCACTTTGCAGATCTCGTCGATCACCGCTGCCGTCGACTCGCTCCCTGCCCCAACGGTTGTCCCGCCGCCGTTTCCCGCCGGCGCCGCCGTGCTGGCTTCGTCTGTGCGCAGGTCCTTGACGCCCCAACCCAGGGCAAAGGCGAGAAGCATGATTGCGAGCAGCAGGAAGACAACGACGGCGCCGCGCGTGGCGCGTTCGGCGATCCCGGGTTCGGCTTGTTGTTGGCGCGGAATATCCATGAGTGTGCGGGCCACCTTGCGCCCCGGCGCTGTGGGCCCGGGGGTGTGCTCCGAGTGTACCGTCCGCTCATTTCCCTCAGCAATTTCGCCGCTTACCGGGCGTTTACGGCCCGGCAGCCAAGGGGCGCCCGTCAGCGGTGCGGCGGCGGGAAGAAGGCGACGTCGCCAGGCCCGACTACCTCGAGCGGGGCGCCCCTGCGCGCCGGCCACAACAGGACATAATCCCCGGCGGGGTCCCCGAAGGAGGAAGAGACGCCATCGCCTGCCATACGCCCCGCGAGGAGGAACGCCTCCCCATCGGGCGACCAGAGGTGGTGCGAGGTCGCGAACTGGTCGAAGAAGCCGAGCACCGTGCGGTAGTCCACAGATGGAATAAACGGCTCGGTGGCGCCTGCGAAGCGCCATTCGGAGTCGAGCGCCCACGCCGCGAAGCGGCCATCGCCCGTGTGCGCCGGGACGATCGTCACCATGCGATCGCCGCCGGGCGACCAGAAGAACGCCACCAGTGGACCGCGCCACACCATGCGCGGCTCCACCGGCTCCGCTCCCAGGTCCAGCGACCAGATTTCGTCGAACACCCCGCTGCCGGGCTGCCCGGTCAGCGCAACCGTCAGCTCCCTGGTCCCGGGCCGGAAGGCCATCGCCACCCCGCCGGGGAGCCTGAGCACCTCGAGCCCGCCGGTGCCCTGAAAGTGCGCCCGCATGATGGCCACTCCGGGTTCCGAGGGAACCGCATAGGCCATCAGGTTGGCGTCGTCGCTGAAGGCGGGGGTACGGAATCCGATCGCCCTCTCGGCCACGTTGGCGGTGGTGCGGCTGCCCTCAACTTCGACCACCGCGAGCTCGTCCCCGGCGTGGACGCCGAGGAAGTTGTTGTCGGCGCACCAGGCGATGAAGATGGGCGCGCCGTTGATGATGGGGTCGGAAACGAATGCGCCCTCGATTTCGCTCAAGAACAGTGTCAGCCCGTAGCTGCTCTGAGCTACATAACTAAGCACATCGCCGCGTGGCGACCACGCCGCGTAGTGGGGGATACGCGGGGCAATGACGGGGCCGACGCCCTTGGGGGTTTGATGGAGCGTCCTCAAGTGCGAGCCGTCAAGTGAAAAGAGCTCGATGGCGCTGCGGACGAAGTCTCCCTCCTGCTGCACGACCGAGACAGCGACGGCATCGCGGGCAGGGTTGAGCACCGGCCACACGCCCGCCGGTGTCACAAGCGACCGCTCCCATGTCCCTCCAGCCGTGCGCCTCAGCAGGGCAATGGCGCCGCTCCGTTCGGAGACGATGATCGGGCTTTCGGTGGTCACCTGGCTTCGATGTCCTTGTCGTGGTCGCTCAACACCCGGCGTTCAACGTTACACGAAGGTTGCGGGGCAGGTCAGGCGACCCCCGATCGGCTGTAGTGAGCAACTTCGCACTATATCTGTTATGTGCGGACAGATAACGGAGGCGCTCCGCATCGCCATGGCGTCTCCTCTCGACATTGGGGAAAACCCTTATGTCTTTGGCTGTTACCGAACGACAACGCAGGCGTCACCACTCCAACGTTGTTCTGTCACCCGATGGACCTGAAACATGGAGCCAATCCCCACGACAACCAAGTAGAGGGGTTGCCGAGAGGGATCCCTGGGGGGTCAACAGACATGTGTGAGCCGTCGAAGAGTCCTGGCAACACTGACAGTGCGGGCGGACCAGCTGGCACATCGGAGAAGCTCTCGCTTGAGGAGCAGCAGCAACTGGTGATGCAGTACGCGCCGCTGGTGCGAAGGGTGGCCCGCTCATTGCCACTGGAGATCCCGGGCCTGCTGGAATTCGAAGATGCCGTCGGCTACGGCACATGCGGGCTGGTCGAAGCGGTAAGAAGGTACGACCCAAGCAAGGGCACCAACTTCCACGCCTATGCCGTCCGCCGCATTCGCGGCTCCATGATCGACGCGTTCCGGCGGATGGACCGGCTGAGCCGCACGATGCGCCAGAAAGCGCGCGAAGTGCAACGCGCCCAGGGCGAGCTTGAAAGTGTGCTCGGGCGCACCCCCAACGAGCAGGAGACAGCGGAGCACATGGGCATCACCGTGGCCCAGTATCGCGACGCGTCCTCCAATGCGCGCTGGGTGACGGTTTCGCTCGACCGCATGCTGGACAAGGACGACGACGGGGACTCCTTCCCCGCCGCTGAGATGCCAACTTCGGACGAGGACATAGATTTCACCCGTGGGTTTGAGGAGAAAGAGCTTCACCAGGAGCTCGCCCGCGCGGTGCAAACGCTTCCTGAACGGGAGCGCCTGGTTGTGTCGTTGTATTATGTCGAGCATCTGACGATGAAAGACATCGCGACCATCCTTTCGGTTTCTGAGACAAGGGTCAGCCAGCTTCACGCGCAGGCAGTGAAGCGCTTGCGCCGCTCCCTCCTTCGCGAGGTAGCCTGAGAACGTAGCCGGAGCGGAGCGCGAAGCCGGCGGGGAGTGTGGCCGAGAGCATCTCTGGCGGCCCCGGGCAAGCCGGCGGGGTCTGACACCGGTGACACACGATGTCCACCGTGGTAGCGATCGGGTTGCAGCACCACGACATGGACACCATTCCTGCCCCGGACCCTATTAGGGTGCGGAAATCTGCCGAACATTCTCTTGGACACCAGAAGCGTCCTGGGGCCCAGGAGGGCACACAGGACGGCCTTTGGGAATCGCGCGAGCGATGGTCTCCGGGGAAGTGACCCGGCAGAGCAGTCACCGAGATGGGGGATGTGCAGGACATGGCTGAACGGCACGACGACGGCTTTCGCAACTCGGTTGCGTTCGTAACTCACACAAGGGAGTACCGCTCCTCAGACGTGCTTCCGGCGCTGGCACGCAGTGGCTTCACAACCACCGAGCGGCCTCACGACCGCGAGACAGAGCGGCTTCTCACCCAATTCGACCCGGACCTTGTGGTGCTCGCCATCGACCCGCGGCTGGAGTCTGACATCTCGCTGGTGCGCTCCGTCTCACGGGTGAGCCAAAGCTCGGTTATGGTCATCGCGCCGGGACCGCACGCACTCGGCCTGGCCGCCGCCCTTGATGCCGGCGCGGACGTGTGCGTTCGCGACACTGATGGCGTTGAGGTTGTGGCCGCCCAGCTTGCCGCCATGACGCGCCGCCGAACGCCTGCGCCCGTGATCGAAGACGGCCCGAGCACTGTGACAGTGCGCGACCTGGTGCTCGACTTCGATCGCTGCCAGGCGCAGCGCGAAGACGAGCTAATTCCGCTCACGCCCACCGAGTTCAAGATTCTCGCCTATCTCGCTCGCAACGCCGGCAAGGTGGTGAGCCCGGTGGAGATTCTTCGGGCCGTGCAGGACTACACCTACTCCGACCGCGAAGCGCAGGAGATCGTGAAGGTCTACATCCGCCGCATTCGCCGGAAGATCGAAGCCGATCCCAGCGAGCCGAGCTACATTGTGAACGTCCGCGGCTTCGGCTACATGCTCGAGCGTCGCGGCCTGCGGCGCGCAGAAAAGGTGGCGCAGGCCGCCTGAGCGGCGCCACAACCATCAAGCCAGGGCACGGCCCGCCGGTACGCCGGTGGGCCGTTTCGTTTGGGCCCCGGTGGTAGAATGCGGGCCATGGATCAGAATCTTTCAGCCGCCCTCGACCTTTCCGGCGCTCGCGTGAAGCTCCGCGACGCGGGCGCCGTGCGCGACCACATCGACGGCATCGTCCGCCTGGCCGTTTTTGGGACGCCGGCCGAACAGTCGCTCGCCCGCTACGCCATCCACGCTGCCGCGCCCCAGCTCGGGGCGGTGTCGTCCTCCATCTGGGGGCTCTACGCCGCCCGTGGCCAGGGGAAAGTCGCCGGCTTCACGGCGCCGGCCGTCAACATCCGCGGGATGGCCTACGACATGTCGCGCGCGCTGTTCCGGGCCATGACGGCCACCAACGGCGCTGCGACCATCTTCGAGCTGGCCCGCTCCGAAATGGGATACACCTTCCAGGAACCGGCCGAAGTCGCCGCCGTGGTGCTGGGCGCCGCCATCGCCGAGGGCTACCAGGGCCCCATCTTCATCCAGGGCGACCACTTCCAGGCGAATGCCAAGAAGTTCGCCACCGACCCTGAAGGCGAGACCCTCGCCCTCGAAGACCTCATCCGGAAGGCTGTCGCTGCTCAGTTCTACTGCATCGATATAGACGCCTCCACCCTCGTCGACCTCAGCTTCGACCGTGTGGACGACCAGCAGGCGCCGAATGCGAACCTCACCGCGCGGCTGGCGAAGCTCATCCGCGAGATTGAACCGAAGGGCATCACTATCTCGATCGGCGGCGAGATCGGCGAGGTGGGCAAGCACAACAGCACCGTCGAAGAGCTCATCGCTTATGTCGATGGGTTCCGCGATGTCGTCGGGCCCCGCTTCACCGGGCTGGCGAAGGTGAGCGTGCAGACGGGCACCAGCCACGGCGGAATTCCCCTGCCCGACGGGACCATCGCGAAGGTGGCGATCGACTTCGACACCCTGGAGGCGCTCTCCCGGGTTGGCCGCGAACGGTATGGCATGGCCGGGGCGGTGCAGCACGGCGCCAGCACTCTCCCCGATGAGCTCTTCCACCGCTTCCCGGCGGTCGAAACGGCCGAAATCCACCTTGCTACCGGCTTCCAGAACCTCGTCATGGACCACGGCCGCTTCCCGGCGGACCTCATGCGGGAGATGCAGGCCTTTGCCGGCGCGAACTTCGCCAGCGAGCGCAGCGAGGACGAGACAGACGTGCAGTTCTTCTACAAGACGCGGAAGAAGCTGTGGGGGCCCTTCAAGCAGCAGACGTGGGACCTGCCGGCCGAGATCCGGGCCGAGCTGAACCGCACGCTTCAGGAGAAGTTCGAGTTCCTCATCCGCCAGCTGAAGGCCGACGGTACCCGGGACATCACCCTCAAGCACGTGGTCCAGGCGCCCGTGGAGATAGAGCCGCCCCTTGTGGCCGCCACCGTCTGACCGGGGGCGGCTTCTTTACCTTCAGTACGCCCCTGACGGGCTACGGTGGAGTCAGCACAAACCCGGAAGGGGCGCGTCCGCATGCGCGTTCTCGTTGTAGAGGATGAGGAACCGATCGCCAGCGCGATCGAACGAGGCTTGATCAAGCTCGGCTACGCCGTCGACACAGCGTTCGATGGCGCCGAGGCACTTGAAAAGGCAGCAGTCAATACATACGACGTCATCTGCCTTGACCTGAATCTGCCGAAGGTGGACGGGATCGAGGTCTGCCGCCGCCTGCGTGAGGACCGCTTTGCAGGCGGTATCATTATGTTAACGGCGCGGAGCGGCATCCGTGAGCGCATCGAGGGGCTCGATACCGGCGCGGACGACTACCTGGTGAAGCCGTTCGCCTTCAGTGAGCTTGCCGCCCGCATCCGGGCGATCACGCGGCGGGAGGGCGGCCTGCGCGAGCCCATCCTCAACACTCGCGGGCTGGAGCTCGATCCAAACACCAATCGCGCGCGGCGGGAAGGCAAGGAGATACACCTCACCCCCAAGGAATTCGCTCTTCTCTACTACCTTGCGCGCAACGAGGGCCGCGCCGTCCCCCAGGAAGAGCTCCTGGAGCATATCTGGGACGAGCACGCCAACCCCTTCACCCAGACCGTCAAGGTGCACATGAACAACCTGCGCCGCAAGCTCAATGAAGGCTTCGGCGAACAGCTCATTGAAACCATCCGGGGGAAGGGCTACGTCCTCTAGGCTGCAGATGCCCCTGCTCCTGCGCACCGTCCGCTTTCGCCTGACGGTCTGGTATTCGAGTCTCCTGCTCGTCTTCGGCGTTGCCTTTGTGCTCGCCCTCAACGTCGCCGCCCGGCTCGATCAGCCGCACATAGTCGTGCTGGAGGGCGTCCGCATGAACGAGGTTGAATGGCAGCCCATCCGCACCGGTCCGGGCCAGGCGATCAGCGGGTTCCAGCCGGTCGTCACCCCTAACATCATCGTCAAAGAGGCCGAGGACCAGATCTACTCCCGGAACCTCGACCGGCTGCGCGCCTGGTCGCTTCTGGCCGTCGTCGGACTTGCTGTCGCATCGGGGGCAGGCGGCTTTGTGCTCTCTGGAATGATGCTGCGCCCGGTCCGCGACATCACAGAGGTCGCATCGGAGATTAGCGCCACCAATCTCAGCCGCCGCATCAACCACGAAGGCCCGGATGACGAGCTCAAGCTCCTGGCCGACACCTTCGATTCAATGATCGCCCGCCTCGAAGAGTCGTTTGGCCAGCAACGCCAGTTCGTGCAGGACGCCTCGCACGAGCTTCGCACGCCCCTGGCCGCCATCCGCATGAACATCGAGGTCGCAGAAATGGACCCCGACATCTCGGTGGACGAGTACCGTGCGCTGCTCGAGACGGTGAAGTCGCAGACAGAGCGCCTGACGCGGCTGAGCGAGGACCTGCTTCTACTTTCCAGCAACAGCCACGAAGCCCCTTCGGCCGAGCCCGTGGACCTGGGCGCCCTGGTTCGCGAAGTCGCCGCCCAGGTGACGCCCATGGCCTCGGCCAAAGAGATCACGATCGGCATCGAGGCAGGGGCTGCCGTGGAGGCGCTGGCCATCGACGACATGCTCTACCGCTGCGTCTTCAACCTTGTTGACAACGCGATCAAGTACTCCGGGCAGGGAGCGTCAGTGAGGATTGCCACCCGGGAAGCCGATGGACGGGCCATCGTGGAGGTGAGCGACACCGGTCCCGGCATCGCTGCCGAGGACGCGCTCCACGTGTTCGACCGTTTCTACCGGGTCGACAATGGCCGCAACCGGCGCGACGGCGGCGCCGGACTGGGACTGGCCATCGTGCGGGAGATGGTGCAGGCGATGGGAGGCGAGGTGACGGTCGATTCTCGCCCGGGCGAAGGGTCCACGTTCCGGATCAGCCTGCCCGTAGCCTGAGCTTCGTGATGGCGGCGAGTCAATGTCTCCCATAGCCCCGGGAGATAGCAGGACGGTGACCTCGCCATTGGCGTCAATAGCACCCTGCCTGTAGGCTTCGCTTCACAACATCTGCTCGCAAGCCGGGCTTTTTTCAGGAGTTTGAAGAAGTGGCCTTCACCGTCGATCCATCGAAATTCCGATTCCCTGCCGAATTCGCCGAAGGCGTCCGGGGCAAGCGCGTTCTCATCAGCGGCGCCGGCAAAGACGGCAGCATGGGCCAGGGCTTCGCGCTTGCCGCCGGCCTGAACGGCGCCGCCTGCGTTGGGGTCCACTTCCACAGCTCCTACAACGATGGCCTCGACCTCGTCGACTATCTCCGCAGCCAGGGCGTCGAGGCCTTCCCGGTCCAGGCCGACGTCACCAACATGGGCGACCTGTGGGCCACGCGCACCTACATCATGGAGAAACTGGGCGGCGCTCCCAACCTTGTCATCTGCAACTCCGGCCTCACGGAAAAGGGCTACTCCTTCGGGCGCGCCCTGCGCGAAGTGGAAGGCGAGTCCCGCGCCATGCGCCGCGCGCGCGTGCGCCAGGCCTTCATCAGCAACCTGATCGAATCGCGCGACGTGCTCGACACCAAGATTGACGGTTTTCTCGCCATGACCCACCTCTGGTCGGGCGAGGCTGTGTATGCGAACGAGCCGCTTCAGATCGCGTACATCTCATCGCGGCAGGCAATTGACCCCGGCTTGAGCGTGCCAGGCTACGCAATCGCCAACTGGGCAGTGCTCCAGCTTCCCAAGGTGCTCGAAGTGAACCTCGGCAAGGCATCGAGCCTTGTCACCGCCTTCTCTGTTATGTATCCCTTCGTCCGTACGGGCATGACGGGTGAGTACGCCGAGAACCCGAAGGTCTTCGGCCGCTGGCAGCCCCGCATGCTGGAGACGAACGAGGCGGCGCAGTCCTTTCTCCAGGTATTGGCGCGCCCCGCAGAGGAGCTGCGCAATGGCATGTTCGAAGTGATGGTCGACCCCGCCGAGAGCGGCGTCGAAGGCGAAATCACCGTCACCTGGAAGGAAGTCAAGTTCGACGTCCAGGAGACGGCCGCGGCCTGGAGCGCGTCCGCGCCCCTGCAATTCAAGGCGTAGCGCCCACCCCATTCCCGTCGAACAGGCGTGCTATCATGGTGGTACGACGGTCCGGGCGTGCCTGTGCCGCGAAGCCAAGGGGACGAAAGGATTCGACAGGGAGCTAGGTAGCCGGATAGCAGGCCGAGGTTGGCTGTCACCCTCGTAAATCAGGCGGCCGAAAA
>CAYYYI010000029.1:0-24210 GCA_964475735.1 uncultured Anaerolineaceae bacterium | reverse complement strand
CCGGAGCGGCGCTTTCGGCTGTCACCCCCCTTGCCCCCTCTGCCGTCCACGCCTTCGACTGCGGCGAGACCCCCGATGACGAAGTGTCTGACCTGCTGACCGTCTCACCAACGCCCGGAGCGGATGGGACAGTGCGCGGGCAGGCGCCCCTTCTTGTGACGGTGTCGATCCACGGAGGGGTAGTCGTATTTCCCGACGGCTTCCTGAGCGCCACTCTCAACTGGGGCGACGGCGGCCCCCCTGCCGCCGTCATCGCCACTCCGTGCAGCGACGGAAGCTCTTTCTGGCCCGCCCAGGTGCTGTCACACACCTACGCTTCTCCCGGGGCTTTCACGCCGGCGTGGACCTTCTCGCTCGATTCGACCTCCATGACAGTGCCGGCCGGCTATGTCCAGGTCGAGTCCGCGGCCGCTACCCCGGTCCCCACGCCGGTTCCCACCGTGGCTCCCACGCCGGTTCCGACAGCCGCCTCCACACCCGCATCGCCGGCGGCGACATCCGCGCCGGACGTGACACCCCCGGTCGCGGCCCAGGTCTCGCCAACACCGCCGCCCACGTCGACACCTCCAACAACCGCGGCGGCCACCGCTTCGGCCGGGACCGCGGTCCCTTCCCCCCGGGCCACTGTTGCGAGCGAAGGCGTCACTCCGCCCGCTTCGGCGAACGGCTCCGGCCCCTCTGCCGAAGGCCGCTCCGAGATCGTGGACTCCATCCGCGGTCCGGACGAGATCTCGCTTGAGCCCGGGGTTATCCTGACCAACGTCGCGCTGGCCGGGGTGACGGTTTGGGTGCTCTTCAGTTCTGTCTTCATGAACCAGGCACTCCAGGACAACCGGACGGAAGTGGAGCGGAGGACCGCCTGGCTCACAAGGCCTCTGCGCGCTCTTTCAAGCCGCGCCAACAGCGAGACGCCCGTGGCGCGGCTTGCCCTGGGCGCAGGAGTCCTTGGCTTTACGGGCGCCATTTACAGCGTGCTCGAGCCCGGCTTCGGCCTCAACCGGGAGACTGCGACTCTGTTTGTCAGCGTCGTTGCCGGCGTCGGCCTGGCAACGTATCTCGTCTCTGGTGTTGAAGCGAAGACGACCCGGCGCTTCATCAACGTCCCGGCCGCTGTGCGGCCCTTCCCGGCCAGCATTGCCATTGCCGCCGTCTCGGTGGGGATCTCGAGGGCGCTCGGCCTGCAGCCCGGCGTGATGTACGGGTTCGTGGCATCGTGCGCCGTGCTTGCTCCCGCGGACCCATCGCAGCGTGACCAGGGACGAATCGCCGTCGCCCCCGTCACGGTCGCACTGCTCCTGACCGTGATCGCCTGGCTGCTTGTCTGGCCGCTCCGGTCGCTCGCAACCGGGAGCGGGACATGGCCTGCGCAGGTGGCCGAGGCAACCGCGGTCGTCGTTTTCATCGGCGGCGTCGAGAGCCTCTTCCTCAACATGATCCCGCTCTCGGTCATGGATGGCGGGAAGGTCTACCGTTGGAACCGTGCGGCCTGGGCTGCGCTCGCCATCACGTCGGCATTCCTCGCGTGGCATGTCCTGGCCGGTCGGGAGCGTTCGTACTTCTCCGGCCTCCGCGAAGCCTCGACCGTGGCTGTCCTTGTCCTCTTCGTCGCCTACACGGCGCTGAGCGGGGGTATTTGGGCATACTTTCACTTCCGCCGGCCGGACCCCGCGGGTCCGTAACATCGGCCCCGTTTCCCGCCGTGCGGGCGGGCATGTAGTCTTTCCGGGACGGCCGGAGCCGGGAGGATGCCCTGCTTCGAGGCGTTCCTGCCGGCCGTTGCGAGGAGGGGTGAAAATGGCCGATGTCGTGAAAGTCCGGCTTCTGCGGAACGGGGCGCGCCTCCCGGCACGGGCGAGCGAGCGCGCCTCCGGCTTCGATCTGTACGCCTGCATCGATGGTGCAACCGTGGAAGTGGGCCAGTTTCCCGTTGCAGTTGGTACGGGCATCGCCCTGGAAGTGCCGCCCGGGTACGACGCCCAGATACGCCCCCGCAGCGGGCTGGCGAAGCAGGGCGTCCTCTCCACCTTCGGCACGCTCGACGCCGACTACCGCGGCGAGCTCCTCATCACCCTCTACACCGTCGCGCCTGGCATCACCCACACCGTTCACGATGGCGACCGCATCGCCCAGCTCGTCATTGCGCGGCTGGCGGACGTGACCTTTGCCGAAGCAGATGAACTGGCGGCGACGGCTCGCGGCGCCGGTGGCCACGGGAGCACCGGCCGATGACCTACGCGTACATCCTCGGGGGAGCTGTAATCGGCGCGCCACTGCGCTACTTCCTCCAGGGCCGCGTGCAGGAGCTTTCGAGTTCGACCATGCCCTGGGGCACCCTGGCCGTGAACATCTCCGGCTGCCTCGTCATTGGCCTCCTCGCCACCCTCGCCGAGGAGCGCGAGATGCTTGGCCGCGAAGCTCGCCTCTTCCTGCTCGTTGGCTTCCTCGGCAGCTACACCACCTTCAGCACCTACGGCTGGGAGACCCTTGCCCTGCTGCGCGACAATGACATCCTCCGGGCGGCTGCCTACGTGGGGCTGAGCACCGCGCTCGGTCTGCTGGCTGTCTGGGCAGGTTCCGTTCTTGCGAGGGTGGCCTGATGGACGAACGGCTCAGTCTCGAAGGCGAAGGCCTGCTCCTGCGTGTCTTCATTGGCGAAGAGGACCGCTGGCATGGCCGGCCCCTCTACGAAGCGATCATGCTGCTCGCCCGGGAACGCGGACTCGCCGGGTGCACGGTCATTCGAGGTCTTGCCGGGTTCGGCGCCGCCTCCCGCATTCATACGGCGAAGGTTCTGCGACTCTCGCTCGATCTCCCCATCGTCGTGGAGATTGTCGACACGCCGGAGAAGGTTCGCGCCCTTCTGCCCGAGATCGAAGGGATGGTGTCCGACGGCCTGGCGACGATAGAGCCCGTCGAGGTCCATTTCTACCGCCACGGCAAGAAGTAGCCCGCTTCTTTGGCGCTAAGGCGCGGGGCCGGTATCCTGTGAGGGTTACGCACAACGAGGAACCAAAGGCATGTCATACGAACTCGACGCCCTGACGATGGGCGAGGCCCGCACCGACCGCCCGGACTTCGGCTCCGGTGATACGGTTCGCGTCCACGCCAAGGTGGTTGAAGGCGACAAAGAGCGCATCCAGGTCTTCGAAGGCGTAGTCATCCGCAAGCGGATGAAGGGCCTTGTCTCGAACTTCACCGTCCGCAAGATCGCCAGCGGCGTTGGCGTCGAACGCACGTTCCCGCTCAACAGCCCGCGCGTCGACAAGATCGAGGTCACTCGCCGCGGCAAGGTGCGCCGCAAGAACCTCTACTACCTTCGCGGACTGACCGGCAAGGCGGCGCGCATTAAGGAAAAGCGCTTCTAGTCGCTATCCCCGGGTCGCTCCATTGCCTGCGGGCCGCAAGTGCGGCCCGTTTGTCTTTCCCCAAGGACCGTGGTTTTCGTTTGCCTGAAGCGAACAATCGAGTAGTCTGACGCAACACTACCCAGACCCACGAGGATCAAGCCCTTGACCGCACCCGGCGCACTGCAGCCGCTCGGTGAGACCCTCAACCAGCGCCAGAAGATGCTGGTGGTTGGGGCGCTCATGATCTCCATGTTCGTTGGCGCTCTCGATCAGACCGTCGTGTCCACGGCCATGCCGCGCATCGTTTCCGAACTCGGGGGCTTCGAACTTTTGCCCTGGGTGTTCACGAGCTACATGCTCAGCTCCACCGTGGTGGTTCCGCTGGTGGGCAAGCTCTCCGATACGTTCGGGCGTAAGTGGTTCATCCTCGGCGGCCTGGCGATCTTCCTCCTCGGGTCGCTCGCCTGCGGGGCGGCGCCAAACATCGAGTCTCTCATCGCCTTCAGGGCACTCAAGGGAATCGGCGGCGGCGCGATCATGGCCTCCGTCTTCGCCACCATTGGCGACCTCTTCCACCCGGCCGAACGGGGGAAGTACATGGGCATGTTCACCGGCACCTTCAGCCTTGCGAGCATCCTCGGACCCACCGTTGGCGGGTTCATCACCGACCACTATGGCTGGCGCTGGGTGTTCTACGTCAACATCCCGGTCACCCTGATCGCCATGCCCGCGGTGTGGCTTAATCTGCCCTCGCGGCGGCTCCCGGGCCGGGTCAAGATTGACTGGCTCGGGGCATTCCTGCTCTCGGCCGCATCGGTGCTCTTCCTCCTCGCACTCGTTTGGGCGGGCGACAGGTATGCCTGGAGCTCGAAGGAGATAGTCAGCCTCATCTCTGTCTCCGCCCTGTTGCTGCTGGCCTTCGTCTTTCAGGAGATGCGGCACGAATCGCCGATGGTGCCGCTTCACCTGTTCCGCAACAGGGTCTTCCTGCTCTCCAACCTCACCGTGTTCCTGCTCGGCATGGGCATGTTCGGCTCGATCGCCTATCTACCGACGTTCGTGCAGACCGCGCTCGGCGCCTCGGCCACTGCCTCTGGCGTCGTCACCACGCCACAGTCGCTGGGGCTCCTCGTTGCCAGCGTCATCGGCGGACAGATCATCGCGCGCACGGGGCGCTACCGGTGGCAGACAATCGTCGGCTCCGCTGTCTTCTGCCTGGCCATGGGGTTGCTCACGACCCTTGCCGTGGACACGCCGCGCTGGCACGTCAGTGTCTTCATGGTCGTCCTCGGCGCCGGAATCGGCCTCGTCATGCCAACCCAGTCGCTCGTCATCCAGAATGCCGTGCCTTACCAGTATCTCGGGGTCGCATCGAGTGCGGGGCAGTTCTTCAGGCAGATAGGTGGCGTCTTCGGGACCGCCATTTTCGGTACCATCCTTGCCACTTCCTATCACGCGTCCTTCGACGAGCACGTCCCCCCGAATGTGCAGCAGGCCCTGCCGGCGCCCGTTCTCGAACGCTTCGACGACCCCACGCTCCAGCTCGACCAGCGAACGTTCGCGGTGGTTCGCCAGCAGGTGCTCGCGCTGCCCGACGGCGAGGCCATCTTCGCCGCCGCCTCCGACGGACAAAAGCACGCCGTCGCCGACGCCGTTACGCACATCTTCACCTTCGCCGTGGTTGTCGCGGGCGTCTGCTTGATTGTGACGTTCTTCATCCCCGAACTGCCCTTACGCAGGCAGATCGTGACCGGCGGGCCACCCGCCGCCCGCGCGGCGCCGTCCGAATCGCCCGGGGCGTAGCCAGTACCCCGGCCGGGCAAGAAGGCGCTCTGCCGGCTACGCCTCGACCGACGCAATGAACGCGTAGAGCGGCTGGTCGCCCCTCACAACCTCGATTTCGGCGTCAGGAAATGCGCCTGCCGCGGCTTCGCGGATCTCCTCCAGCCCGGCATCATCGATATCGCGGCCGCCATAGATCGTGACCAGAGCGGCCTCGCCGGCGCCGGCCTCGCAGAGCCCTGCGAGCAAGGCCCTGGAGTAGGTCTCCACTGCCGCCACCAGCCTCCCATCCAGCAACGCGATCGCCTGCCCGGCGACAACTTTGACCCCGTTCGCGGTCCGGTTGGCGGCCGCTGTTGTCACTTCCACCGTCTGTAACGTTCCCCGTGCCGCGCTCATGGCTGATGTGTTCTCGCCGGCGCCTTCGTCCCTGTTAAAGGCGAGGGCGGCCGCGACTCCCTGCGGGAGCGTTTCGGTCTCGACCACGTGCAGCGTGCAGCGCGTTAGCCGCGCCGCCTGGCGGGCGGCAAGCACCACGTTCTTGTGGTTTGGCAGCACGATCACATCGGGCGCGCCAAGAGCGTCGGCCGCGCCAGCGATGTCGCCCGCAGGGGGCTTGAGCACCTCGCCAAGGTCGGTGACCGCCGCGCCCAGGCTGCGGAAGATCTCGTCGAAGCCCTCACCCCTGCTCATGGCGAGAAGTCCCGTGCGCGCCCCGGCGCCGCTCCCCGTGGCTGCCCAGCGAACGTTCTGGTCCCCCATGTCCTCGATCTTCGGCCGAACCACGCGGCCGAACGCCACCGCCCTCTCCAACAACTCATGGGGCGAACCGGTGTGAACGTGCACGCGCACGAATCTCTCATCGCCTACCACGACGACAGACCGGTTGCCCCCGGTGGTGACCGCCCCGCGCACGGACTCAAGGCTGATGGGGACGGCGTCCTGCTCGATGAGGAACTCGGTACAGTAGCCGTAGCGCTCGGATTCGTGGCCCGCCATGGCCGCGATGGGTCGTTCGGGGATGGCGAGGGCGGGCGGCGCCGTGCCGGTGATGGCGGCGTACAGCCCCCTCAGGATGACGCACACGCCCTCACCGCCGGCGTCCGGTACGCTCGCCTCGCGCAATTCGGCGAGTTGCTCGATCGTGATGGCCTCCGCCTCCTCGGCGGCGCGGATGGCGGCTGCCAGCAGGCCCGCGCAGGGATGTCCGGCACCCAGGCTTTCCATTCTCCCGGCGCCTTCAGCCGCGGCCGCGCCGGCGGCCCGCAACACGGTGAGCATGGTCCCCTCCTGGGGCTTGCTTACGGCCGCGTAGGCTTCCCTCGCTGCTTCCGAAAGACCCCGCGAAAGTGCGGCCGCGTCGAACCGGCCGGTTTCGCCCACGCCAACGCTGAACCCCCGCAGGGCCTGCGAAAGGATCACGCCCGAGTTCCCACGCGCTCCGTAGAGGGCGCCGTGGGCCACCGCTTCGAGCACTGCGGAGACGCCGGGATCGGCTCCCGCCAGCAGCGCCGAATCGATTGCCTCGCGCATGGTCGCGGCCATGTTCGAACCGGTGTCGCCATCGGGTACGGGGTACACGTTGATGGCGTCGATCGCCTTCGCCACCTCGCGGAGATGCTGGTAGGCGGCGACGAACGCCTCGCGTAACTGTTGCCCGTCAACAAGACCCGGGCCGGGCTGCGTGGTCGTCACGGCAGGGCGCGGCCCGCGGTTTGGCCGTTGGGAAGGGTGCGTGCTAGCATGGAGCTTCCGATTCTCGCACGAGAGGAACCAAGACGCATGGCTAGTGGCGCCTGCGACGTTTGCGGCAAGACCACCATGTTCGGGCGGCACATCCGCCATACCCATGGTGGACGCTGGGAACGCAAAGCAACAAAGAAGAGCCGGTTCTTCCGGCCGAACGTGAGCAAGCAGCGCGTGTTCGTGGCTGGCGCTTTCTACCGGCTGAACATCTGCACACGGTGCCTCCGCACCGTGTCGAAGAGCGCTTCGTAGCGCACCTTCCCGGCGCAGTTCTCGTTTGCGGCCCGCGCCCACAGCCGGGCCGTTTCGTTTGTCCCGCGTCCGGCGTCACGGGACGGCCAACGGCTCGGTCGCGAGCACGATTGCCGAAGGCTCCGCCGTGGCCACACCGCGCGTGAGGGCAAGGAAGAGCACCACGCCCGCCCCCATCGAGCATCCTCCGAACGCGAACGCGGCCCAGAGGTCGAACCGGTCGACGAGCAGGCCGCCTACGACCGAGCCGAGGACGATTCCCACGCCGCCCGCAGCCGAGCCCAGTCCGAGCACGGTGCCCATTCCCACGCGCCGCCCTGCCACCACCTGCATGGCGCTCGCTGCCACGCTCGCAATCGATCCGGTCGTGCCCATCGCCATGAGCAGCAGCACCGCCAGCAGGTAGCTGCCTGCAAAGCCCAGGGCGGCCAGCAGCGCCCCATTCGCCAGCAGGCCCACCGCCACCAGCATCCGCCGGTCGTACCGGTCCGCGACCCTCCCGAACAGCGGCTGCGCCAGTCCGCCCGTGATGTCCTGTGTAGCGAATGCCAGGCCAATGAGCACCGGGCTTGCCCCCAGGCCGTTCTCCAGCCGCAACGCGAGGAAGCTGAACGAGGCTCCGAACGAAAGCGACAACAGCCCCTGCTGAAGCGTGAGCGCGACCACCAGCCGCTGTCGCAGGGCAACGCCAAACCCGGCCGAAGGCGTGGGGGCGGCGTGCGCGTGCTCCGTTGCCCGCTCCCGGCCGTTGCGGGGCAGCCAGAAGATGATGACCATCATCGAAGCGGCCATGAGCGAGGCCATCGCCACGAACACCGCGTCGAACCCCACTCCCTGCCGCAGGATGCCTGCGACGAGCGGTCCCGTCCCAAAGCCGATGATGTCGGCTGTGGCGAAGACGCCGAACCAGCGGCCTTCGTGGCCCGGGGGCGTAAGATCGCCGACGTAGGCGCGAGCCACCGAGAAGATGAGGCTCGTCCCCAGGCCGCTGAACGCCCGGAAGGCAATGACCTGCACAAAGCTCTCGGCTGTGAGGTAGCCCAGGGCCGCGATCAAGTAGACCGCCAGCCCGGCGACGATAAACGGCTTCCGCCCGTACCGGTCCGAAAGCTTGCCTGCAAACGGCCCGAAGATCGCCTGCACGATGGCAAACACCGAGAAGGTCAGCCCCAGCCAAACGCCGCTCGCCCCCAGGTCTTTCGCGTAGACCGGCAGCAGCGGGCTGACCATGGAGATGCCCATGGTCGCCACGAATACCGCAATGTAGAGGGAGACGAAGGCGCGCGAGCGCATGTTTCGAGCCTACACTGGCTCCCCCGAACGGTCCGGTACGCAGCTCGTGCTGGCTGGAGCGGGTTCTGGTGATACACTCCAACGGACCACCGCCCCGGCCCTGCAGGCACAATGAAAATCTTCGACGTTCATATCCACTACCCGCGCAACTGGGAGAACCTGGATGACGACCAGGCCCCCCAGGTCGATCGCCTCGCGGAGGTCGCCTCCGCTGCCGGCGTCACGAAGGCCTGCCTGCTCATCGGCGGGCGATTCGGGCCCAGCCACGAACGAGGCATCGCCGTCGCCGCCCGCCACAGCGGCCTGTTCATCCCCGTCGCCGTCATCGACCCTGAGGTCGCCGGCGGAGCCGAAGTGGAGCGCTTCCATCGCATGGGCTTTCGCGGCCTGAAGCTCATCGGAACCGCCCGCAACTACGACGATCCCGACTACCTGCCTGCCTACGCGAAGGCCGAGGAACTGGGCATGCCCATTCTCTTCCACATGGGCGTCCTCGGCGGCGGGCTCGACTACTCGAGCACGCATCCGCGGCGGGACGCCGCCGCCGCCCAGTCCTACCAGCGCTGGCTCGCCATGATGGACCGCATGCCGCCCCGCAACGTCTCCGCGTCGCGCATGAGCCCGCTGCACCTCGACACCATCGCCAACCGCTTCCCGAAGCTGCGAATCATCGGCGCCCACCTCGGCAACCAGGGGAACTACGAATACGCCGCTTCTGTCGCCCGCTGGCGCCACAACGTATGGTTCGACATGAGCGGCGGCGAGACCATTGAGCGACACGCCCTCGAACGGAGGCTCATCGGCGGTGAGCTCGGCATCGAGAAGCTCGTGTTCGGCTCTGACTGCGGCATGGACGACATCCGCACCCACATCGACCGGTTCGAAGCCATGTACGACATCCTCGAGTTGGACGAAGACCAGCGTGAACGGCTCTGGTGGCGCAACGCCGCCGAGATCTACGGTCTCGAACAGCCGGTCTTCGCGGGAGAATAGCGGCTGGCCGCCGAAACACTCCGTCAGGAATCGGCTACGGGCGGCACGGTTGCCCGCTGCGTGCTGCTGGGCATGGTCGCCGGTGTGGGGCTGGCGGCCTATCTGGGCATGCGGCCAACCCAGCCCTGGATCCTCTACCTCACCGCCGGGCTGGCCGCCCTCGGGACCGACGGCCTCGTTCGCAGCCATGCCCGCTGGCACGACGATGGCATCCTCGCATCGCTCGTCTACCTCTTCCTCCCGGCCATCACCGTCGTCGCTGCGGGCCTGTTCATCGACGAAGCGGTCGACGGTTACGCTCGCCCGGCCGCTGCGGCCGGAGGTGGCCTCCTGCTGGCCCTGGTCGCCTTCGGCGAATACCACACGGTCGACTTCCAATCGAAGCTCTACGGGCCCATGCGCCTTGTGCTCGCCGTCGCCACCTACCTGGCGGCCTTTGCTGTCTACACGGTCGTCTTCACGCGCGATCTGGACCTGCCTGTGGCGGGATGGGTCGTCGGCGTGGTCACCCTTGCGCTATCGATGGAACTGTTGCGGGAAAGCCGGTTATTGGGGCCGAGCTCCCTCCTGGTGGGGGTGGCCATCGGCGTCTCCATCGCCGAACTCCGGCTGGCTCTCTACTTCTTCCCGCTCGATGGCTTGCTTGCGGGCGCGCTCCTGATCATTGGCTTCTACCTGGCCACCGGGCTTGTGCACCACCTGCTCGATCACGACCTCGAGTGGAGCACGACCGCGGAGTACCTGTTGGTGGCCGGAGTCAGCACCGCTGCGGTGGTAGTTACCCGGGTGTTTGTCTGACCTTCCGGGCGCGGCTGGTGTGACGCCCCGGGGGGCCCCCCGGCTCTGCGGGAGGCCCCCGTCCGCTCCCATTACGCGTCAGCGCCGGAGAAGACGCGGAACGGCGCGCTGACGGCGCGCATCACGCGCCCAACGGCCGATGACGACCGGCCCGGGCCGGCCTCCGGGTTGTTGGCCAGGAACCGGAGAAGGGCAGCCTGGCGGGCGGCGCTGGTGCAGGATTCGATGCGGGCCTGCGCCAGCCATTCGAGTTCATAGGCGGACCAATACATTTCGAGCCTCCGTTTTGGTTTGCCTTCGCTTCTGTGCGTTGGCATGTCATCACGTTAGCCCTCGGCCGGGGGCCCGCCATCGTGGCAATTACGGGACTTTGAGCACGGGCTGGATCTGCGGGAACTACGTAGAGCGATGCGTGTCAGGCCTGTCCCGCCCGCGCCTCACTCACCGCGGGCGTTGGCGAGGCCCGCCCTGACGGCGAACGCGGCCGCTTCGGCCCGGCCCCGTACGCCGATCTTCCCGTAGACGTTCCCCAGGTGCGTCTCCACCGTGCGTACGCTGACGACCAGCCGCTCCGCGATCTCCTGGTTCGTGAGCCCAAGGGCGACGAGCCCGAGGATCTCGGCCTCCCGCGGTGTGATTCCCGAGACCTGGCCTCCGGGCTCGGCGCGCGCCCCGGGCTTCCCCTGCGCTTCTGACTCGAGGGCGTCCAGCAGGCGGCCAACGATGCCGTCGAGGCGCGCCATCCCGGTCCCCTGCCGCTGGGCCTCCGTCATCCTCCGCTCACCGAGAGCCTTTCGGAGCGCCTCCATGCGTTTCCCGGTGAAGTCGAGGTCGGCCGGCGTCATTGGGGCGCCGAGGCGCGTGCGGCGGGTAGCCGCTGCACCCGTCAGCACGCCCGCCAGCTCCCACTGCCGGGCATCAACGGCTACCATGCCCAGCCCTTCGACTGCCTGGATGGTCCGCACCTGATCGTCAATCTCCTCGCTCAATTCGAGCGCCTCACCGTAGGCCCGGGCAGCATCGGCCGCGCTTCCCGCATCGAGCGATAGCCGCCCAACCTCGAGCAGCGCCGAAACCACCGCCCGCTTGTCGCCCAGGCGCCGGGCCGTTTCGATGATCGCCCCCTGGATCTCCAGCGCCCTCGAAGGTTCGCCAGCGTGAGCGAAGACAATGCCAAGATTGTGGAGCGCCGTCAGCGCTCCTATCTCATCACCAATGCGCTGCCTGATCTCAAGGCTCTCCTCGTATGCCGCACGCGCCGAGTCGTAGTCTCCCGCATCGACCAGCGCCAGGCCGAGGTTGTTGAGCGATGCGGCCATCCGGTTGTTGTCGCCTGCGGCGCGGCAGATGGCCAGTCCCTGCCGGTGGAGCCCGGCCGCCGCCGCAGGGTCTCCCTGCCGCCAGGCAACGTTGGCCAGGCCAGTCAGGGAGTCCGCCTCGCCAAGTTCGTTGCCGAGCGCCTGGTAGGTACCGAGCGCCTCGGTGAAGGACCTTAGCGCGGCGGGATAGTCAGCCTGGCCATGAGCCAGGATTCCCGCCCCGAAGAGGACCAGCGCTCGCGCTTCGTCCGGTGCGGAGCTTGCCCTCAGGAACTCGTCGAGCCACCGCCTGCCCTCGGCCAGGAGCCCATGCAGCCACCAGAAGCGGAACAGCCTGCCTCCCAGCGCAAGCCCGGTCGCCACATCCGATTGCAGGCACGAAGCCAGCGCGGCGCGCAGGTTCGGAACCTCGATTGCCAGCCGGGAAAGCCACAGGACCTGGTCGGGCCCGCGCACGTTCGCGTCGGCCGCGGTCGCAAGCTGCAGACACCATTCCCGGTGCCGCTGCTCGATCTCCTCGCTCTCGCCGCTCTCGGTCAGGCGCTCGCGAGCGTATGCGCGAATGGTGTCGAGGTAGCGGTAGCGACCCACCCCTTCGTTATCTTCGAACACGACCAGCGACTTCTCGACGAGTTCGCTCAGGCAGTCTGCAACCTCGCCCTCCAATTCCCCCGGGCTTCCGCAGACGGCGGCGGCCGCGGCAACATCCCAGCCCCCGGCGAAGACCGACAGCCTTTGAAAGAGCGTCCGCTGCTGGCTATCCAGCAGTTGCGAGCTCCATTCGATCAGCGCCTGCAAGGTCTCCTGTCGATGGGCTCGTGAAGGATCGCTCCTCCCCAGCGCCGGGAACCGGTCCGTAATGCGGGCAAGGACCTCGTTGGGCGTCATCGACGAGAAGCGCGAAGCGGCGAGCTCGATCGCCAGGGGGAGCGCATCAAGCCGCCGGCAGATGCTTACCACCGTGTCCGCGTTCGCCCCGGTGATGGCAAAGCCGGTCCGCACCAGCCCGGCCCGTTCGCTCAGAAGCTTCAGCGCCGGGTACGTCTCCAGCGCCTCCGGCGACATGGGCTCATCCAGCGGCGGCAGCCCCAGCGGAGCCACGGCCTGCACCTCCTCACCAGTTACTGCCAGGGCTTCACGGCTGGTCGCAAGAACCCGCAGATCAGGCGCCAGCGCCAGCAACGTAGCCGCGAACCCCCCGCACGCTGCCCGGACATGCTCGCAGTTGTCGAGCACCAGCAGGACCGCCTTCTCCTCCATGTGGCGCCCGATTGCCCCGATCTCGTCGCCCGGGAGCGCTTCCCGGAGCCTCAGAACCGACGCGACCGCCGCCGGGACCATCTCGCCGGAGGTGAGCGGGGCCATATCGATGAGCCAGACACCGTCCCCGAAGTCGTCGAGCAGGCGACGAGCCGCTTCGACCGCGATCCTGGTTTTCCCTACTCCGCCCGGGCCAGTCAGGGTGACCAGCCTGCGGCCTCCCAGGAGTGCCGCACAGACGCGCGCGATCTCGTCCTCGCGCCCAACAAGGCTCGTGAGCGGCGCGACGAGATTGTGAGGCGTGGCGGCGAGCGTTCGCAGCGGTGGGAACACTGCTTCGATGCCGGGAGCAACGAGCATGAAGATGCGCTCGGGCTGGCTCAGGTCGCGCAACCGGTGCTCGTGGAGGTCGATGAGGCTCGCGCCCGGCGGCAGCCTGCCCGCAGCCAGCGCCGCCGCCGCGCCAGATAGCAGCACCTGCCCGCCATGGCCCGCCGCGGTGAGACGGCTCACCCGGCTCAGGTCCAGGCCGAAGTAGTCGCCGTTCCTCAGCTCGGGGCTGCCGGTGTGGATCGCCATCCGGACCTGCAACCGTGTGTCCTCCCACGGTTCCCGGGAGAGGGCGAGTTGCGCCTCGATCGCCGCTTCCACTGCCTGCGCGGCGTTCTCAAAGGCGCTGCAGAACGCGTCGCCCACAGTCTTGAAGACGTAACCACCGTGGCTGCGGATGATCGCGCCCAGCAGATCGTTGTGCCGTTCGAGCGCGCGGGTCATCGCCTCCGGGGCCGACTCCCACGCCTCCGTGCTCCGGACAACGTCCGTGAACAGAAACGTGACAGTGCCAGATGGCGGAGCGCTCATCGGCTCATTCCCCGGCGGCAGGGCTGGCAAAGAGCCGAATGTGCCCTACAACGCTACATACTGGCCAACGTAGCTGATCGAGCCCGCCTTTTCCATGGTTCCGTCCTCCAGGAATGGGGGTTCCGCCGAGAAGACTGGCAGCGGGCCGATGTTCCGCAGGGCGCTTGTGACCCCGGTCTGCGGCTTGCCGTTCTTCGCAAGGAAGTCGCGCACGTCGATGGAGCTTGTCAGCGGAACCTTCGGGCCCTTCCGTGCGGACTGCAGCGCCGCGACCATGCCCGCTACCATCGCCGCCGCGCCGGACGTCCCCCCGAACGCTGCCGTGTACCACCGCTCGGGCTTCGTCCCGCCCTGCAGGTCCCCGTAGCCGGCCGTGACGATTCCCCGGCCCCAACCCTGCACGTCTACGCACGAGCCGTAGTTCGACTGCCGCAACCAGGACCTGTACCTGCCCCAATCCCTGCCGCCCATGCCCCGCGGTGGGGCCCCCGCGCCCACGAGGATCGCTCCCGAGTCACGATTTCCTCGCTTGAACGGGTTCTTCCACGCGCGCGGAGCGCAAAGCCAGTGCTGCCCCGAGAGCCACTTCTCCGGCGGCGCGTAATCGTAGAACTCGTCGTCCAGGTTCTCGCCGCCATTGCCCGCCGCTTCGACGACGATCAGGTTCCGGTTCGCGGTCGCATCCCAGATCGCCACCCAGTCCTCCGGCAGGTACTCCACAGGCAGGTACCGGTAAATGGCGCCCCCACCTCCTGGCCAACTCTCCAATCCCGGCCAGCTTTCCAGACCCGGCCAGCTCTCCAGCCCGGGCCAACTCTCCAACCCGGGCCAGCTTTCCAGGCCCGGCCAGCTTTCCAGCCCGGGCCAGCTTTCGAGCGACGGCGGGGTCAGCAACGAAGGCCCAATTCGCCCCCTCAATCGCAGCGCCGGTAGTGGTCCCTGTCTCTGCATCTCAATCAGGAGGACGTCCCCGGCAGTGAGGGACTTGCTCGCCTGATAGATGGCTGGCGCGATGGAAACGGGTGATGTCGCCGCCGGAGACCCGATCTCAGTTCGATGGAGCGTAAGCGTCGCTGCCGGGGCAAGGCCTCTCACCCCGGCATTCGTGTTTCCGGCTCCACTCTGCCCTACGAGAATGCCCGCTACGGCCGTCCCGTGGCACTGCGCCCGGATGTCATCCACCAACGTAAACGGCGGCTGGGGGTCTTTCAACGCGAGGGCCGTCCCGAGCGACTCGTGGCCGGTCAGCCCGTCAATCTCGATGTCCGCGATGGAGATGTCGCGGCCGAAGTTGTCATTCGGGTCGCCCAGCCACTTGTTCTGCCAGTAGAACGCCCCCTGTGCCGCCTTTGGTTGAGACCACCATCCCTGCAACGCTGATAGGTCTGGTGTCGCGGCGAAGGTCGGCGTGCCCCGAGCCGGGGCCGAAGACGTTGGCCCCGGCCCCGTGCCGAGCGCCGCCGGACCACCCGGCCAACTTTCCAGCGACGCGGGGGCGATTGGGAGCGACGCCGGCCGCGCCGGGGGTGCTACGTACGCCTGGTAGATTCCCAATTCCACGAGGCGCTGGCGCAGCCCCGCGAAGAGCCGGTCCAGCTCTTCGGCCGGAACGTCGGCATAGAAGTAGTTGCTCATCGGCGGAGACTCATCCGGCGGCCGGCGTTCCCCCGCACCGGGAAAGGTGGACCGCCACCCGGTGCCCCCGTGAGCGACGATCATCTCCTGGACGTCGCTCAGATGGTCCCGCGTCTGCAGGATGACAGTGATTCGCCGCGTTGCCATTGTCGATCCCTCTCCTGGCCAGTTGCGCTTCCGGCGCCGCCCGTTTGCATGGCCGGACGCTGGGCCCGTCTTTCCACTCGGTGTGAGTGGCTGCAATTCTAGAGGGTCATGTCAAGAGTCGGACAACGGCATGGACCGTGCGGTGGCCCCGCGTCCACTTCGTCTGCGGCATGGATTGGAGGGAGCAAGGCCTCGCTCCCTCCAATCCAAACTGGGCTTCCGGCCCGGCCTACGGCTCGATCACGAACCTGCCGCTGTCGCTCCTCCCGAAGACCTCCGGGAAGAAGCTCTCTTCGGCGTACGCCGGCGCCACGAAGTAGTCGCCAACGCTCGTGGCCCGAACGTAGTACACGTACTCATGCACGCCCTTCGGCAGATTCGTGGCGTTCAGTGTCACGCGGTCGTCCCGGATCTGCGTCTGGTCCCAGGGGCTGTAGTACCACCCGAACCATGGCGCCCAGTAGTCGATCTCTGTTGGCCGGTTCAGCTTCGTCCGCTCGGCCTGGAGCTGAGCCTTCAGCTTGGGGTCGACGATCTTCAGCGACGTGTCGATCGGCTCGAAGCCCGCGGGCAGCAGGTCCTGCACCACCAGGTACTTCAGGTCCGACGGCGCCATCACTGTCACCTTCACGCGGATGACCGTCCCCAGCTTCGCCCGGTCGATGCGTGTGCCCGGGGCGTCAAGGGTGCTGTACTCGTGCGTCACCGCGATACCGCGGTTCACCGCCTCGACTCCCTGCGCCGGCGTCACGTAGCGCAGGTTCATCGTGTAGTACATCCGGCCCGGGCTGGCCACGTCTTTGATTAGGCTCACGATGCTGACCTTCCCTGCGCCAAGCTCGCTCAGGGGAACCGTCTTGCCGTCCGTCTTGACGCCGTCGCCCGGCTTGAACCGGCCCGAGAACAGCGCGCTCTCGTTCAGGCGGGCGGAATAGCCGTAGTCGCCCGCGAGCTCACCAGTGGCCACCGCGAATTCCGAGAGCGCCATGATCGCCTGCGCGCGGTCGGTGAGCGTGTGCCACCGGTTCGCGCCCCTGGCCACCATGAGCCAGCGCGTGGTCTCCTCGATGAGCGGATGGCCGGGATCGGTGCGCACGAGGGCGTCGAGCACGGCCGCAGTCGTCCGGGTGTTGGTGTGCGTAGTCCCGCGGTACTTTTCGTCCTCCCAATGGTTGCCGTTGGCGCTGGGGATGACCTTCGTCGCCAGGTCGTTGAGGAGCTGGCTCATGTGGCTGTCCTGCTTCGATTGCCCTGCTGCCGCCATGCCCAGCAGCAGGTAGGCGCGGCCGAAGTTGGCCAGCTTCTCACGGTACTGCTCGACCATGGCCCGCATCTGCGGCAGGAAGAACTCGCCCTGGCCGGCCGCGGCCATGGCGTAGAGCAGGTAGGCCTTCTGGTTGATGTCGGCCGGGTTGGCCACGTCGGTCAGGCGGTTCAGGTAGCCGGAGACCCAACCGTTGGCCCCGCTGAGCGTGGAGCCGTCGATCGAGTAGCCCTCGGTTCGAGCCTCGCCCAGCGCGATCAGCACCAGGCCGGTGACCTCCGGGTCGCTGTCGCACTTCCAGGGCCAGCACCACGACCAGCCCCCGTCCGCGTTCTGCCTGCTGACAAGCGAGGCGATGTCATTCTTCACTGAACTGTCGAGCGTCTCCACGCTGGCACTCGCGCTCTTGTCGGCGCGCCGCACGCCAATCGTGGCGATCACCCGGCTGGCGATCTTGACCGTGCCTTCGCCATCCTCCCACGGCCAACGCCGGAACTCCGACAGCTCGCTCCCCATCGATCCCGTCAGCGACGGCTGCACCTTCACCTCGAGTGAGCCGTTCTTGAGGATCGCCCACTTCGGGAGGAAGACGGCCTCGTACATCGGCTCCGAGATCACGATGCCCCCGGTCGCCATCGTTTCCGGTGTGACATCAAGCGCCACCGGCAATTCCTGCACGACCGCGTCCGAAAGCCCGCCGCCAGCAGAAGCACGGAAGGTCAGTTTCGCCGTCCCCTCCACCGAGACGGTCGCCGGCCACTCGAAGAGAGTCGACGCGCCGGGCCCGGCCTTGCCGCTCTTGCTTGTGCTGCCCTCGAGGTCAATTCCTTCAACGTCGATGGACACCTTCACGTCCGTCTCCTTCTCCGTCGCGTTGCGTACGAGGAGCCGGATTGTGGTCTTGTCACCAACGCGCAGGAAGCGTGGAAGCGCCGGGCGCAGGAGTAGCGGCTGGGTCGAAAGCAGTTCATTCGTGCCCTCGCCCACCATCGTGTCGCCGCTCACGGCCCGCACCTGCATCCGCCAGGTGGTCAGGTTGTCGGGCATTGTCACCTCGACGCTCGCCGTGCCGTCGTCTTTCGTTACCACCTGGGCCTGCCAGTAGGCCGTGTTGCGGAAGTCCTGGCGCAGCCGTTCGTCGTCTCCGCTGCCGCCCTTTCCTCCCAGCCGTGGCTCCGAAATCACGTCGTTCGAGCGGTTGATGGACACCGATAGCGATGACGATGTGCGCACTCCCAGCCCGCGTTCGAACCAGAACGCGCGCATGCCGTTCACTCCCCGCTCCTCGGTGAGCGAGAGAAGCGCCTTGTCCACCACGGCCACGGAAAGCTCGGCCTTCAGGCCCTTGCCGTTGGCGTCCGTCACGCGAATGTCGTACTTCACCTTGTCGCCCGGCTTGGCCTGCTGGCGGTCGGGCTGGATGGTCACGGTTAGCTCGCGTGTCTTCGTCGAAACCGGCAGCTGGACGTATCCCACCTTGTAGCGAGGGATCGGGTCCTGGATGGTCGGGCGGCGATAGAGCACCACCGTGACGAACACGTTCGGAACGCTCCCATCCGTGATGGGAATGGTCAGCCGCTCGTTGTTCGATGGGAAGGTCTGCGTGGAGCGTGTGATGACCTTGCCGCGCTCCACGGTTACCAGCCCGATCGCATCTGAGAACGGGGCAGGCACCAGGATCTCGGCCGTATCGCCAACTTCGTAGCTCTCCTTGTCGGCGATGAGCTGGATGGTGTCGTCGTTGGCGACGCGCCAGCTTGCGAACCCGCCGCCCCACACCCAGAGGTACGCGGCCGCGCGTGCGGTCCGGCCCTGTGCGTCGGTCAGCTCTGCCACCAGCCGCAGCGTCCCCGAACTCTTCGGTGTGTGGGCCACCGACCCTTCGCCCTTGCTGTCCGTGGTGGTCGTGAGCGTGGCCACGAGCTTGTCGACGGGCTCGCTCCGGTACCGCCGCGCCCCTTCCGTCGTCTGCTCCTTGGTGGTGACCCAGGTCCGCTCGTACACGTTGACCGTCACCTTCTGATTCGGGATCACCTTGCCTTCCGTGTCTACGGTCACGACGTTGATGCGCGATTCCTTGCCCGCCTCGCCCAGGTACTCCTCGGGCCTGATTCCCGCGTACCCGCTCGCCGGGTGGACCGTCACGTCCGTGCTCGATGCCACCGCCTGCGCCGTCTGGTCGGTCACGGTGGCAGAGACGGTGAACTGCATGGCGCCCTCAGTGCCCTTGAGCACGGCGGGAATGCTGAACGACGCCGTCCCATCGGCGCCCGTCACGCCCTTCCCCTGCGCGCGAATGCCCTCGCGCACAACGGATGTCCGGTAGTAGTCGTAGTCCGAGAACGAATACTGCTCGTACCCCTTGACGCGCATGTAGTAAGGCACGCCGAGGACCGCCCACTCCAGCGATGCGCCCTCGAGCCCGCCGCCGAAGAAGTATGTGGCCTGGACTGTCGCCTCGATCGTGTCACCGGATGCATAGGAGGTCCGGTCCGTCTCAACCTCGACCTGGAACTCGGGCTTTCGGAACTCCGCCACGGCGAAGCTCGTGCCGGCCACATGCTCCCAGTAGCGCTCGTTCGGGTCTTCCGGCCGCACCACCGCGAGGGAGACGCCGTATTCCCCAATGGCCGCCCCATCGGGGAGCGTGAGCGATCCGGCCATAGTGCCGAACTCGTTCAGCTTCACCTTCTCGCGCAGCAGTTCCTTTCCCTGCGCGTCCACGATGATCAGGTAGATGGGCAGGTCCCCGGACGGGATCGAGTACTTCGCGTCGTCATCGGTCCGGACGACGGCCTTGTAGAAGACCTCTTCGCCGGGGCGATAGATCGGCCGCTCGGTGTAGATGTGGCCCACGTAGAGGCGCGCGTACCATTCGGTCTGAACTCCGGCCTGATACGGGTCGGTGCCGTTCTGCCAGTAGGTGGAGGCCACGCCCTTCCGTCCCCCGTCGTCGATGCGCGCGTAGTAGGTGCGGCTGGGCGGCGGCCACATGCCCGCGGGGTTGGGAACCTTGAACGATGCCAGCCCGCTGGCGTCGGCGGTCGCTTCTGTGCCGCTCACACCCAGGCCCTGGCCGAAGGCCCGCACCTTCACGCCGGGGAGCACCCGTCCGCTGTCCAGGTCCAGCACCCACGCGAGAAACTCGTCGTTGGAAAGCTTCGTGACGATCGCCGTGTCGACGACGCTGAAGGCGAGGTCGCTGCTCCAACCCCCCTCGTCCATCCGCACGAAGTAGTCGCCCCTGGGAAGCGGTCCGCCGCCCGAAAGCGACGTGGAAGCGATGACCACCTCATCCTTCTCGCCCACGATCGGCTGCGTCCATGTGCGGATTGGGTCCGATGACGGCGTCCACAGCCGGTCGGGCAGGTGGGGGATGCCGTTGCCCGACAGGATGGTCTCAATCTCCGCGTCGGTGAGACGGTAGAGCTTGAACACAGCGCTCGAAGTGTTCGTGGCGTGGAAGTAGAGGATCGGCTCCACGGATGCCGAGTAGTTGCCCACCTGGCCCGGCACAGCCAGCACCGTGAACGGCTGCCGCGGCCCGGTCGTGAACGAGAAGCTGTACGGCGTCAGCGACTGCCCGTAACGATCCTTCGCCCCGGCGGCGATGCTCACCGTGTACTTCGTCGATGGCAATAGCTGCGCGCTCACGTAAAGGGTCAGCTCGTCCCCGTACATGTCGGCCCGGACCTTCTCCGGGTCGATTCCGCTGATCGAGATCTTCCCTTCGAAGGAGTCGGGGTCCATCGGGTTCGTGAACGTGATCTGAACGCCGTATCGCCCCGCTGATGTAGCTCCGTTCGGCGGATCGGTGCGCGCGACGGCGGGAATCCCCACGGTCTGGAAGGTCGTCCGGCGGCCGGTCTTGGTCGTGCCGCCGGCCGCGCCCGGCAGTCCCTCCGGCACGTCGACGGTGTAGGTGGCGTTGAACAGGAGCGCTCCCGACGGCGTGAATGTGAGCACGCTGCGATCGGCATTCCATGAGAATGCGCCCGCTACCGGGGTATTGTTCGGCCCGGTGATCTTCACCCTCGCTTCCGCGGCGGCCGTGTCCATCGGCTGGTTGAACGCAAGCACGACCTTCTGCTGCAGGCTCGCGAACTTTGTCAGGTCTTCAGGTGAGACACTCACGAGGGCCGGGCTATAGGTGTTGAAGCTCCAGCTGTAGTCCTCCTTGAGCACGCCGTCGGCCGCAGAAGTGAGCCCGGCTGCGATGCGCGCCTCGTACTTCGTGTTGCCCGGCAGCGAATCCGGGATGAACCGGTAGAGCGACGTGTTCAGCCACTCGCCCTTTCCGGGAAGCGGCGGCGTGAACTCGATGACCGGCTTCGTCGACTGTTCGCTCAGCAACGTCAACGGCGCGACCGAGCGGCTGAATTGCACCATGATCTGCCCCGCCTTCGGGACCTCCACGTCGCTCGGGGCCGGGATGACCGCCTGCACAGTGAGCACGCCCGAAGTCACGAACCTGTGTGACACCGCCTCGTCGAGCCCGGCATCCGGTTGCGCCGCGACGCTCACCGTGTACTCCTTACCCCGCAGGAACCCCGGGAACTCCGGCTGGAAGAGGAGCGTGCGGCCGCTCACCCACACGTATTGCCCCTCGACTGCGGGTTCGAGCTTCATGACTTTCTCCGGGTCGCGCTCGCCGGGTGGGTCCTTGAAGGTCACTTTGACCGGCGTGAGCCGGTTCACGTCCTCGCCTTCGGGGTAGATTGCGAATCCCTCCGGCTCGGGTGCAGATGGCACGTCCGAGCCGCGATCCCAGGCGAACAATGCGATGACGGTGGCCACAACAGCCACAGCGGCTACGCCCGCCAGCGCCAGCCAGCGCGGGTTGCGTGCCAGCAATCGAGCTTTGTCCAGGATCTGGGTTTTCATCGTGCTTTCACCTCGAAGGTTGTTTGGGCCATGGCGCGGCCGCCGCCCGGCAGGTATGCGATTGCTTCCACGCTGTACGTCCCGGGCACCATGGCCCACAGCGCCGTGGCCACAGCGCCGTTCGTCGCCTCGACCGGGGCGCCGTTGACGCGCAGTTCGGTCGACTCCGCCCCCGGCGGGAAGGATGCCTTCAGCATCAGCTCCTGGCGCTCAAGTTCCGGCGCCACGAAGAAGACGCTCCCCGGCGCCGGGCTCAGGATCTGGACGCTCCCGGTTTCTGCCCCCGGCGCCAATTCTGACGAGACGAGCAGGCCGGCCTCTGTCGCCCACGCGCGGGCTGGCGGGGGCGGGTTCACCGTCAGATCGCCGCTCGCGCTCCTGCCGTAGTAGCTCTCCGGGCTCCGCGGCTCTGTCCCCGCCACAAACCACTCCCACACGGGCGAGGGGCAGTGCTGACCGGGAAGCAGCCCCGTGGGGGAGCAGACGATTTCCCGAACCACGCCACCTGGCGGGACCGGCGGCGACTCGCCTGTTCCCGCAATCGCCACTTCCAGCACATCCCGCCAGATCGGCGCGGCGCCGTCGACCCCGGACACGTCCCGCATCGGCGTGTTGTCGGTGTTGCCCACCCAAACGCCCACAACCCGCTCGGGGGTGAAGCCGATGGCCCAGTTGTCGCGAAAGCCCGTTGTCGTCCCAGTCTTCACGGCCGACCAGAAGGGTGTGCCCAGGACGCTCCCGTACCCGAAGCCGGGCACGCGAGCCTCCGGGTTCGACATGATGTCGCCCAGGATGAACGCCAGTTCCGGCGAGAGCACCCGGCCAGCGGGCGCTGTCGCGCGCTCGTAGAGGACGTTTCCCGCCGTGTCTCGAACGCGCGTCACCGCGAATGGCTCCACCAGCTCGCCGCCGTTCGCCAGGGCGCCGTAGGCCGCCGTCAGGTCAGTCAGGCGCACCTCGCCGCCGCCCAGGGTGAGCGCCAGCCCGTACCTTTCGCTGTCGGTGAGCGTGCTCAGGCCGAAGCGGTGAGCCATCTCCAGGAAGGCGTCGATGCCAATCTGATCGAGCGTCGCCACCGCGGGCACGTTGAACGATGAGGCGAGCGCCACTCGCAACGGCACGACGCCGTGGAAGCGCCGGTCGTAGTTGAGCGGCGAATAGGGGCCCGTCGCGGTCTCGAACGTAATGGGGACATCGAGCAACGGCGTAGCGGCAGTGTAGCCGCGCTCCATCGCGGCTGCGTAGAGGAACGGCTTGAGCGCAGACCCGGGTTGTCGCGGGCTGGTGGCCATGTTGATCTGGCCACCCTTCTCCTGCCAATCGGCGCTGCCCACCATTACCAGGATTCGTCCCGTCGAGGGCTCTATCGCCACCACGGCCGCGTTGCCAGCGTTGCGCTCCTTCAGCTCATCGAGCCGCAGCCGGGCCAGGCGTTCGGCTTCGCGCTGCGCTCCGGCGTCCAGCGTCGTCTCGATCACCAGCCCCGGCCGGCCCGTGAGGCCGGGCCTCAGGCGGGCAAGCTCCCCCAGCGCAAAGGCAACGAAGTGGGGCGCGATCGGCGGTGTCAGCGCGGGCAGGAACGCGAGGTCGCGTGAGGCCGCTTCATCTGCCTGCCCGGGCGTTATCTTGCCGCTCTCGACAAGGCGGTCGAGGACGTATCGCTGGCGCTCCTTTGCCGTCGCGAGGTCGGAGACGGGGTCATACGCCCCCGGCAGTTGCGGGAGCCCTGCCAGCATCGCCGCCTGTGCAAGGTCAAGGTCGCGCGCGCTCGTGTCGAAGTAGACGCGCGCGGCGGCTTCGATGCCGTAGGCGCCCCGGCCGTAGTAGACCTCGTTCAGGTAGAGCCGCAGGATCTCGTCCTTCGAGTTGTGCGCCTCAAGCTGCAAGGCGATGAGCGCTTCGCGGCTCTTACGCAACAGCGCGGGCCCGCCCGCATCGCGCAGGTAGAGCCTTCGTGCCAGCTGTTGCGTGATGGTCGACGCCCCCGATGGGTTCGACCGCCAGGTGAGCGCCGCCCGGGTCATCGCCAGGGGGTCTATGCCCGGGTGCTTGCGGAACCGCCGGTCCTCGGCGGCGATGGTCGCGTCGATGGCGATCGGTGCGACGCGGTCAAGCTCCACCGGGATGCGGACGCCCTCCGCGGTATCGCGTTGGAGCACGGCGCCGTTCGCGTCGAGCACCACCGTCCCGGGGATGGCCATCTGCCCGGCCGGGTCGTCGAACGGAGCGCAGCGAACGTAGAGCGCCAGCCCCCCCATCGTAACGAGGAACGTAGCCAGCAGGCCCTTGCCCGCCAGTCTGATGCGCCGGTAGCGTCGATAACCGCCCACGCTCATACAGACGTCCTCAGCGGTTCCCTTGTTCCGTCACGGTACACCCGCGGGAGCCTCTTGTGTTTGCGAAGTCCCTCAATCGGCCCCCGGCCCGCTGGCTGCAAGGCCGTCGCCGCCGCATAATGGCCTCCGGGGACAGGCGAAAGGCTCGCCTGCAAAGCTCCGGCTCGCGCCCGTCGCGGCCCAAAGAAGGAGCGTCCCTGTACACTGGTCCCGGGTCGGGGCGTAGCGCAGCCTGGTAGCGCACTTGAATGGGGTTCAAGAGGTCCCGCGTTCGAATCGCGGCGCCCCGACCA
>CAYYYI010000028.1:8438-24609 GCA_964475735.1 uncultured Anaerolineaceae bacterium | reverse complement strand
CGACAGGGCAACCGTTTTGAAGACGGCGAGGACCACCGGGCCCCACCCACTCCCGGCTGCAGTCTACACCTCCCCACTACCCGGCCACTTGCCGGCCGCGGCCGCTCTGCCGCATGCTCGCGCGAACGAGGACGAGGACGAGAATCATCATGGCGAAGGTCTGGGTCTTTCTTGATGAGCAGGGGGATGCCAAGTTCGGCGAGCGCAATTCACAGGCCTTTGGCGTGGCGGCTATCGTCACGACCAGGCCTGGCGAAGTGGCGGCCTTGCTCGATGCAATCCGTCACGCTCATTGGTCAAGCGATCACGTGTACCGCGGCAGATTTCACGCTCATGACGACTGCCCGCAGATCAGACAGCTCGTTTTCGAGGCTATCGGAACAGCTCCGCTTCTCAGGTGCGACGTTGTCTCCATTGTGAAGTCTCGTATATACGAGAACCTGCGATCGCCACGGGCAATGTACCGGGCGGCACTCAAAGTCCTGTTCAGGTACACCATCCCGCGCCTGGCGCACTTCGATGAGCTCATGGTCGTGGCGTCAGAGTGGAGCGCCTTCAGGGATCTCCCCGCATTGATCGGGGAGGTGCTCACGGTCGAGAGCTACCATCACCCCGTGCTATGGGAGAAGCCATTTTGTGCCGTTCAGGCCCTCGCGGCCTCGCATGGCTGCCTTCAGGTAGCTGATTATGTGGCGTGGGCGAATCATCGGCGCTTGACCAAGGACGAGGGCTACTGGGATCTGTTTGTCAGGCAGCCAGACAGGGAAGTCTCAGACTTAGTGATCGGGGCATAGAAATGCCCCCGTGGACCCGAGTGATTACGGGAGGCAAGAGCGCCTGTATCTGCACGGGAGCCTAACGAATGCACTATAGCAGGATCCTTCGGCTTGCGCAGTCTGTCTTGACCGTCGCAAGTCGCGGAACTCTCAAGAGGCCGACGAGCACGGGGTCCCTACCGCCCTGCCACATTCTCCGCAAACCACTCCACATCCCCCATGTTCGAAAGCGTGACCGAAAGTTCCACCACCCCGGCGGCGGCGAAGGCCCGCACCTGCTCCGCCATGTGGTCCGCATCGCCGTAGAGCACCCCGTCCGCGTGCCACTGCGTGGCGGGGCCGCCGCGGCCACCCGTGCGGGCGAAGTTCGCCACCCGCTCGGCCAGGGCCTCGGCCCCGGCGCGGCCTTCGCCTTTCGCAAACAGCACGTCGGCGGTGATGGCGAGCGTCGCGGGGTCGCGTCCCGCGGCGGTGCACCGTTCGCGAAGGTGCTCCACCAGCGCCCGCACCTGCTCCGGACCGAGCTGCCAGGTGTTGATTCCCTGCGCATGCGCCACCGCCGTCGCCGCCGCCCTCCCCGGCAGGTTCAGACCGATGATGATCGGTGGGTGGGGCCGCTGCACCGGCCGCGGCGAGATGACCCCGCCGCCGGCGAGCCGCCACCACTCGCCCTCCAACGGCGTGGGGTCGCCCGTCCAGAGGGCCTTGATGGACCACACCGCCTCATCGAGCTGCGCCACGCGGCGAGCGAAGGGCTGGTGGGAAAACCCAAAGGGCTCGAAATCGGCCCGCGTCCAGCCAGCGCCGATGCCGAGCACCGCCCGCCCGTCGCTGAGCGCATCAACCGTGGCCACGGCCCGCGCCAGCTCGGCCGGGTGGTGGAAGGGCGCACCGGTCACGTGCGTCCCTAGCCGCAGGCGCTTCGTCTGCGCGGCTGCGTACGCCAGGTATGGCCACGGGTCGGGCGCAGGCATCGAGGGATGGTCGATGAGATAGAGCGCCTCGAACGGCGAGGCGTCGAGTGCCGCCCAGTGGCCCTCCAGCCAGGCGGGGTTTGTGGCGACGAGGCCAAACTTCACTTGCTTTCATCCTTAGTGCTTAGCCTGACGGACCAGGAACTCCTGCGGGAGCGAGTCGGTCACGGTCGAGGCAGTCTACCAGCCCGGCGAAGCAGTCCATCAATGCGAGCGGGTTCCTTAGCGGTTGACAAGCATCCGGGAGTGGCGTACCTGTGCCGAATGGCGAAGCAGCGGCGCCGCCCGCCCCAGGAATTCATAGCCGACATTCGGGTTGAATATGACGGTATAGCTCCGGTGCGTTCCGCTCAGCCGTGGACTCGGGATAAGCTCGGCATTCTGCGCTCCTACCTGCCGGCATTTGCGACAGCCTGCAAGGCGGTGCCAAACGGTTTCTACTTCGTCGATGCAATGGCTGGCTGCGGCCTCTGTAGTGTCGAAGCGACGAACGAGTGGCTCCTCGGCTCGACCCCGCTTGCCCTGAGCGTGGAGCCGAGATTCACCCGATGCGTGGCAATGGACGTGAAGCAGGCGAATGTCAAAGCACTGCGCCAACGAGTGGCGAAGTACGGAGAACGAGCAGCCGTTCTGGAGGGTGACTGCAACGTCGAACTCGAAGGAGCCATGACGGAGTTCATCCCGGTTGATGCACCTGTGTTCGTGCTGCTGGACCCGGAGGGCACGGAGCTACACTGGAAGACGGTCGCGACCGCGGCAAGACACCGAGAGGGCCGCCGGAAGAGCGAGCTGCTCATCCTACTGATCTCAAGCTGGCTGGACAGGCTCCTGCCCATTGAAGGGGAAGTAGAGCCGCACAACCTGTCGGCGCTGCTCAGGTGCATGCCGACTCTGGAATGGCAAGAGACCTGGCGGATGAAGCTCGCTGGTGAGATCACCTCTGAAGAGGGACGGCAACGTCATGCCGCAAGCTACGCAGCGTGGCTCGGCGACGATCTCGGCTACGAATTCGTCGAGACGCGATCCGTCACCCGCCCGGGCAGAAGGGCATCTGTGTACCACCTGATCTTCGCAACCGATCACGTTGTGGGAAGCAAGATCATGTCGGATGTCTTCAAGGCGATGTACCCGAACGAGCCTAACCTGAGGCTGCCAGGCCTCCTCGACTAACGGGCACCTCGTCCCACGTCCGTCCGGACAGCGCCCTCCCCGCTCGAGCCTTCCCGACGCGCCGCCCTTCGCAGTTGAAGGCTCCCCACTGCTTGAAGAAGAACGGGACTCCCTGCCCAACGCACTGATCCCTGAGGCCAACGACCCACTCCTCCTTCATTGGCCGGGCCTTGGGGCCCGACTCGCCCCCGGCTATGACCCACTGGATGTCAGCCAGGTCGAGGGAGAGCGGTCCCAGCAGAGGTTCGCAGGAGAGGAACCTGATGGCAGCCGGGATCTGCCGCAAGAGGTCGACGCGCCTCACCCAGCGCTGGTTCTCCACCGAGACGCCCATCCAGACGTTGGGCGCCCAGGGCAGGCGGGCCGCAAGAGAGGCCGCTCGCCCCGGGCGCTTGGTTAGAACCTGGAATGTATGGAGCGAAGCGCGCTCCATTGTGGAGAACACGGCCCGGATGTACTCGTCCGGCACTTGTTCGTGGAACAGGTCGCTCATGCTGTTCACGAAAATGAGCCGGGGCTGCTTCCAGGCGATGGGAAGTTCAAGGCGCTCGGGACGCAGTGCGAGGTCGAAGCCCATCTCATATGGGTGTCCCGGAACGCCGCGGAAGCGCTCGGCAAACGTCTCCGCGTAACAGTGGGCACAACCGGGACTGACCTTTGTGCAACCCGTAACCGGGTTCCATGTCGCCTCGGTCCATTCGATCTTCGAGCCGTCGCTCATCCTGGCCCTCCAAATCCGAAGTGCACCCCGCCCTTCGCATGATAGACCAGTTCGACAACGGGCCTGCACTCCACCGACAATCGCCCGGCAATGCTTCGCTCCTTCCTCTCCGAGCGGCTGGTGCGGCCTGCGCAGGCTTTCGTGCACACCGAGGTCTCCGGCGGCATCGTGCTGCTTGCCGCCACGGTCGTCGCCATCGCCTGGGCCAACTCCCCCTGGGACGACGCCTACCACGACCTCTGGCACGCCCACCTGTCCCTCGACTTCAACCTCTTCCGCATCGATGAAACCCTCGGCCACTTCGTCAACGACGGCCTCATGGCCATCTTCTTCTTCGTTGTGGGGCTGGAAATCAAGCGCGAACTGGTGGAAGGCGAACTGGCTTCGCCCCGCCGCGCGGCTCTCCCGGCGGCAGCGGCGCTCGGCGGGATGGTGGTTCCCGCCCTCATTTACTTCGCCTGGAACGCGGGCGGCGAAGGGCAGCACGGCTGGGGCATCCCCATGGCCACCGACATCGCCTTTGCCCTCGGCGCCCTGGCGCTGCTCGGGTCACGCGTTCCCTTCGGGCTCAAGGTGTTCCTGCTGGCACTGGCAATCGTGGATGACCTGGGCGCGATCGCGGTCATCGCGATCTTCTACACGGACGACCTCTCGATCGAGGCGCTGGCCTGGGCGGCGGCCGCCCTCGCCCTCATTCTCGCGGTAAGGCGGGCGGGGGTACGCTCGGTCGATGTCTACTTCGTCCTCGGCGCTCTGCTCTGGGTGGCCGTGCTCAAGTCGGGGATCCACGCCACCATCGCCGGCGTGATTCTCGCCGCCCTCACCCCGGCGCGGCCCTACTCCGCCCGCGCGGCCTTCGACGAACACGCCCAGGACCTGCTTGACCGCTTCCGCGCAGCACAGGCGGCCGGCGACCACGAGCGCGAACAGTACCTCCTCAAAGAGATGGAGTGGCTCGCCCGCGGCGCCGAATCGCCACTCGACCGGCTGGAGCGCGTCCTGCACCCCTGGGTCAGCTACCTCATCGTGCCCATCTTCGCCCTGGCCAACGCCGGGCTCATCATCGATAGCGACGCCCTCCGGGCAGCCGCCGAGAGCCCGGTCACGATGGGCATCATCATGGGGCTGGTACTGGGCAAGGTGACCGGCATTACCGCCTTTGCCTGGATCGCCGTGCGCCTTGGATGGGCCGCTCTACCTGCTGGCGTCCGCTGGCTCGACATGGTGGGCGCGGGCCTGCTCGCCGGGATCGGCTTCACCGTCTCGCTCTTCATCACCGGGCTTGCATTCGATGAGGCTTCCCTGGTCGCCGAAGCCAAGATGGGTATCCTCGGCGCTTCCGTCGCAGCGGGAGCGCTGGGCATACTGGCGCTTTCGATGCGTGCCCGGCGCACGACGGCGTCTGGCCTCTGAAGCTCTGCTTCCCCTCAGTCCTTCCCCGCCAGGCCAGCATTGCCCGTTTCGGGAGACCGCACCTCCACGGTGGGTGTGGGCGAAGGCGTGGCCGTTGCAGTGGGGGTTGCCGTGGCGGTTGCCGTGGGCTGTACCGGGGTCGCCGCCGGGCTCGGAGTGATGGTCACGCCGCGAGGGGGCGGGTTTAGCGGATCGAGCATGACCGCCGGGACTCCCACGAATACCACCGAAACCGGCCGCTGAAGCTGCTGCGCGATGAGCGCCTGGATTGTCTGCACATCTTCCAGCGAAGCGTCGCCCACGACGCGCGCCGTGATCGTCAGGTTCAACGTCGAACCGTCGGATGTGCGGCTGAGTTCGAGCAGCTTCGATCCGGGGAGTTGCTCCCGCAGCCCATGCTCGGTGGCCACGCGGACGCGGTCCGCTTCGCGCGATTCGTTCACCGAGCGAACCGTTAGAACGACCAGCGGAACGGCGATCAGCAGCACGAGCGCACCCGTCGCATACACGCGCGGAATAGCTGCTCCGGCCCTTCGCGGGCGCAGGCCAAGGGCAAGGAATACAACCACCCCGGCAAAGACGATTGCCACCAGATTGGTGAGGAAGAGCAGCAGGGCGCCACTCCAGTAGCCGCCGTTCCCCAGCACAATCCCGATACCCACTGTGCACAGCGGCGGCATGAGCGCCGTGGCGATGGCCACCCCCGGAAGCGCCGTGGAGCCCTGCAGCCGCGCCAGCGAATAGGCGCCTGCCGACCCGCCTGCCAGCGCGATGACCAGGTCGAATGGGTTCGGCGAGGTGCGCGACTCCACTTCGCCGGGGACGCTGGTGAGCGCGTTGAAGGGCAACTGGCGCGCCAGCCACGTCAGCGCTGCGGAAAGTGCGATGGAGAGCGCTACCCCCGCGACCAGCGAAATCGAAGCCTGCCGCAGCAGCCCGCGCCGGCGGCCCAGCGAAGCGAACGAGACCGCCATGATCGGGGACATCAGGGGAGCGATGAGCATGGCCCCGACGATGATCGCCACCGAATCGAGGATCAGCCCCAGCGTCGCGATGAGGCACGACAGGGCGATGAGCAGGAAGTACGCCGTGTCCGGCCGGGCGCTCCGCCGCAGCTCAGCCGAGACGTGCAGGCGAATAGCCCGGTTGTCCTCGGCCTGGTTGTGTGCTGGCATCGGACCGGCCTCCCGCGATTTCGCTACGCGGCCACAGTGCCGCGGCCGCAGTCCGCATTATCGTGCCAGCACGGCCACTACGGGCAGACAGCCGCCCGGGGGCGAACGGCGAACGACGCCCCCACAAGCAGCAGCCCCACCACCACCACACCGGCCGCCGCCAGCTGGAACGTGGGGTCTATCTCCGTCGCCGCCGCTTCGAGAACGTCATCGACGAGCATCGAGAACGTCTCCGGGAAGCCCGGCGTCTTCTTCACCACGATGTCTGCTATGCGGCCCACCATTTCGCCGCGAGCCACCGCCCAGAAGGCGAAGGTGAAGGCCCCCGCCCCTGCCAGCGTGCACCCGGTCCAGCGCAGCGTGCGGCGCCAGCCGGGGGCGTAGAGGACCGCGAGGGCGGCAATCGCCGCCAGCGCCAGCGCCCCGGACGCGAACCTCCCTACCGAGGCGATGCCCAGGATCCGCCGCGGCAATTCGAGCCGCCCCTCCAGCTTTTCGACCACCGAATCCGGCGCGGCCAGCAGGAGCTCGCCATCGGGCCCCTCGTCGAGGTGTGAGATGAGCTCCTCCACCGAAGCGACAACCAGGTCGAGCAGGATCGAAGCCGTGGCGACCTTTAGCGCGCCGGACACGTCGTCCTGGGCGACCGCCAGCAGCACTCCCTCGCCCAGCTCGCTCTCCGGGTCGATGCGGCTCACCTCGAATACCAGCGCGGCCACCACCTCGACGTCTTCTTCGGGGATCGGGTAGGAAGGGATTGCGGTGGGAATGCCGCCACCGTCAAGCGTCTCCAGCGTAGTCACGAACTCCTCGACGAACTGCTCGTAGCTCGCCGAGCGCTCGACCGGCAGGGCGATCACCGCCTCGATGGTGAAGTTGATGACCACCTCCGCGATCGCCTCGACGAACGCCGTCACGTCGATGGCAAGCACCAGTTCCTTCCCCGTCTTCATGTACTCGACGATCCGGTCAATCGCGTCCTCCACTGCCTTGCGGAGCTTCCTCGGGGGCGCGATCTCCTTCACCAGGTCCTTGATCTCGCGTTCCGGGATGTCCACTCCGCCGAGGAGGTCCTCCACCTGCTCCGTCAGGTCGTCGTCGAAGAGGATGTCGTCGTAGGCGCGGTCGTAGGCGTCTTCGCTTTCGAGCGCGTCCTTATAGAACTGCGGGTCCGAGAGGTGCTGTTCCGCCGCGGTGGTGGTGAGGGCGGCCGCGAACGAGAGTGCGAACGCCACCGCCAGCAGCGGCGCGGCAATGCGGCGGCGGCGGGCGAAGGATGGGCCAGGTTCACGCTGGAACAGTGGTGGCCTCCCTGCCGGGGATGGTTCCGCGAAAACTAGCAACCACGATCACTGCGGGCAACCGGCGCTCCGCTACCTGGGGCGCGAGCCGTAGTCCCCGAACGGGTCATCGCGCTCGCGCACGGCCTGGCGGAAGCCCACTTCCTGCGACCGGGAAACGAAGTCCAAGCCCTCCTGCGTGTGCCGCGCGATGCCATCGAACAGCACCCCGAGCTGGCGGCTCGATGCGAGCCCCATGTTCTCCGCCGTCTGGTTGCAGAGCAGCTTCAGCATGATTAGCTGGTTCGTGGGCGCCATCGCCATTCGTTTCGCGAAGGCAACCGCATGCTCCTGCAGTGCGTCATCCGCGACGGTTTCGAGGATGAGGCCGATCTCGGCCGCCTTCGGAGCCGGGATCTCGTCGCCCGTGAGCATGTAGCGCTTGGCCTTCTCCAGCCCCATGCGGTAGACCCACATGGCCGTGGTGGGGGTGCCCCAGACGCGCGAAGGCGGGTACCCGAACTTCGCCGATTCGCCCGCGATGATGATGTCGGCGCAGAGCACCATGTCGGTCCCCCCGCCGATGCACCAGCCCTGCACGGCGGCGATGGTGGGCTTCTTCGCGTACCAGAGCTTCATGTAGGTATCCACGAAGCGGCCGATCATCTGCATGTCCTGCACGGAGTCCCAAACGGGACGGGCGGGCGTAGCTTCGCGGGGCGCGGCGGTGGACCAATCGAGCCCGTAGCCCGCGCAGAACGCCGGCCCTTCCGCCCGCAACAGGATGACGTGGGCGGCGGGGTCGTGGTCGAGAGCGTCGATCGCCTGCGCCAGCTCGTCGCGCAGGGCGGGGGTAATGGTGTTGTATTCAGTGGCGCGCGACAGGGTGATGATCCCCACGCCGTCCTCAATCTCGATCCGAAGCGTCGATGGCACTGCCCACCTCCCGGCGTTCGTGGGCCAACAGGCCCCGGCCGGAACCATGCCCCGCCCGGGCCGCTGGCGCAAGCAGTGTCCCCTCCCCCTTGACTCACAGCGAGGGGTGCATACACTTTAGCAAGTTCGTATACTTTTCTTATCCGAATACCGGGACGGGGGCGGACGCCGGGGCGCGCCTTCGAGAAATCGGGTGCTACATGGTGAAATTTATTTCAGGAATCGGTATATTTTCAACGTGACTGCCAACCTCTCCGCTACCCTGGCTTCCCTGCCCACCACACGGCGCGAGATCCTCACCACGCTCAAAGAGCGTGGCGGCGCCCGCGCCGAAGAGCTTGCCAGCGCCCTTGGCATCACCGTCAGCGCCATCCGGCAGCACCTCGCCGCGCTCGACGCCGGCGGGCTCGTCTCCCACCGGGAGCAGAAGGGTGGGCCTGGCCGCCCCAAGTTCATCTTCCACCTCACCACCGCCGCCGAAGCCCTCTTCCCCCAGGCCTACGACGAGCTCGCCAACGACCTCCTCGATATCCTCCGCAACGAAGACCCCGCCATGGCCAACCGCGTGCTCACCCGCGTGGCCGAACGAAACCTGGGGCTCACGCGCAACCGCCTCCGCGGCCAGGACTACACCCAGCGATTGCGCAGCCTGGTGGATATCCTTGACGACCGCGGTTTCCTGCCTCGCCTCGAAACCCACGAGGATGGCTCGTTTACGCTCACCATGCACAACTGCCCCGTGCTCGCCGTGGCCTCCAACTTCCAGGGCATTTGCGATGGCGAAATCGGCGTGCTCCAGGCCGTCCTCCCCGAGGTCGAGCTCACCCAGTGCAAGCGCATGCGCGAAGGCTCGCATGCCTGCGAGTTCCAGGGCGCCCCGCACCGGTAGCCCCGCGCCCGGTCTTCGTCAGAGCGCAGCCTGGCGCGCCGCGCGCCCCGATGGCCCCGACTCGAGCCGCTGCGCCACGAGCGAAAGGGCATAGCAAGGGATGAAGTACATGAGCGCGACGAGCGTCAGCACTTCGATGGCGTTGCTGTTGGTGGGCGTTTCGTAGATGAGCCGCCCGCGCCGGATGAGCTCTTCGATGCCGATGACGCTCGCGAGCGAAGTGTCCTTGAACAGGGTGATGAGCTGGCTCACCAGCCCCGGCGCCATGCGCCGGAAGGCGATTGGGATGGCCACGTAGCGCATCGACTGCAGGTAGCTCAGCCCCAGGGCGCGGCTCGCTTCAATGATGCCCTTCGAAATCGAGAGGATGCCCGCCCGCATGATCTCCGCCACCACGGCGCTGTTATAAAGGGATAACGCAATCACGGCCGCCGGCACCGCTTCGATGTGCCCCGCGTCGTCGACAATCGAGCGGCCTCCCGGGAGGTTCAGCAGCCAGCCGGCCTCAACGCGCCCGCCGCCGAAGAACACGAAGAACAGCAGCAGAAGCAAGGGCGTGGCCCGGAAGGTCTCCACGTACGACGTGGCGGTCCAGCGCGCGATTCGCAGGGGCGCGAGCCGGGCTACGGCCATTATCGTCCCCACCGCCAGGCTGACGGCGATGCTGATGAGGGCTATGCGCACCGCCAGCCACAGCCCGAAGAGCAGGAAGCGCCAGTAGGGCCACTGGCGGAAGACCTCCCAGTTGCCGGGCAGCACGTCGATGAAGTGGTTCCAGAGCGCTTCCATCAGGCTGCCACCGCCACGCGCCGTTCCAGCCGCGAAGAAGCCCACGCCAGCGGCAGGGTGAGCGAGAGATAGAGCACGCCCGCCACCGCAAAGAGCTCGAATGTCTTGAAGTTCTGCTGCTGGATGTTGTCCGCCGCCTGCAGCAGCTCCGTCACGCCGATTACGGAAACGAGCGCGCTATTGCGGAAGAGGGCGCTGAAGATGCTGGTGAGCAGCGGCACCGCCACCCGGAACGCCTGGGGGATGATCACGTAGACGCGCGTCTGCATGTAACTCAGCCCCAGCGAGCGCGCCGCCTCGGACTGCCCCCTGTCGATGGCGAGCAGGCCGCTCCGCAGCGCCTCGGTGGTGTAGGCGCCCGTGTAGAGCGTGAGCCCCATGAGCCCCGCCTGGAACGGCGAAAGCAGCCATGTCACCTCGCCGTAGATCGGCAGGTCGAACCGGGGCAGCTTGGGAAGGGCAAAGAAGAAGAAGTAGAGCTGCACCAGCAGAGGCGTGTTCCGGAACACCTCCACATACGCGCCAGAGACAAAGCGCAGGAGGCGGGATTCCGAAGTGCGCATCAGCGACGCCACCGCGCCAAGCCCCAGCGCCATGGCGAACGACAGCACCGTGAGCGCGATTGTCATCCGGTATCCGCGCAGCAGCTCCGGGTAGTGCAGCCGGATCTGGTCGATGACTTCGAAGACGAAGCTGATCACGGGCCACCGCCGGGGCGCGCGCCGTCACGGGCGAGGCGATCCTCACCCGTGACGGCGCAATCACGCGGCGCTTCGGCCACGTTCGCGGGCTAGTTGGTGGGCGGCAGGCTTTCGCGCGCCGTCTTGGCCGCGGGCATGCCTTCGAACTTGCCCAGGTACTGGTCGTACAGCTTGTCCCAGGTGCCGTCCTTGAACATGCGATCGAGGACGCTATCGACGAAGGCCTGCATGTCCTTCTTGCCCTGCTTCATGCCGATGCCGTAAGGCTCGACGGTGAAGAGACCGCCCACGAGCTTCACGTTCGAATCGGCGGCGGCGAACCCGAGCAGGATGACGTTGTCAGTCGACACCGCCTCCACGCGGCCGTCCTTCATGGCGGACACGCAGGCGGAGTAGACGTCGAGCAGGAGCAGTTCGGCCTTCGGGTACTTCTCCTGCAGCGTCTGGGCAGGCGTCGAGCCCTGGACGGTGCAGACCTTCTTGCCGGCCAGGTCATCCGGGCCCTTGATCGTGGTGTTGTCCTTCTTCACGAGGATCGATTGCCCGGCCACGTAGTACGGCTTCGAGAACTCGATCTGCTGCTTCCGTTCCTCGTTGATGGTGAAGGTGGCGACGACGAGGTCGACCTTGTCTTCCTGCAGATAGGGGATGCGGTTCTTGGAAACCGCCTCCTCGAAGGTGATCTGGTCTTCCTTCAGGCCGAGCGCCTTCCCGATCTCCCTGGCGATGGCGACGTCGAAGCCGTCGATCTTGCCGGTGGCCGGGTCCTTCAGGCCGAAGCCGGGCTGGTCGTACTTGGTGCCAACGACGAGCTTCCCGTTCGCCACGATCTTGGCCATGGTCGAATCGGCCGGGAAGGCAGTCGCCTCGGCCTTGCCGCCGTCGTCATCGTCGTCATCGTCGCCGCAGGCGGCGGCGAAGAGCGCGCCGATGGCGGCGAACGCCATCAGCAGGTACAGAAGGTGGGTCCTGGTTGGTTTCACTGTTTCCCTCCTCGGAATAGTGCCCGGGGGCGCAGTCCCTGTGTCCCCCGGTGGCTGGCGGCGGCGTGGCCGCCTTTTTGTCCCTGCGCGCCGGTCACTTGGCCCGGCCAGCGCGCCCGCTTGCTCCCCTTTAGTGCGAAATGATGCGGCTCAGGAACCGCTGAGTCCGTTCGCTCTTCGGGCGCTCAAAGACGTCCGAAGGCGTTCCCTCCTCTTCTATTACGCCGTCGGCCATGAAGAAGACGCGATCGGCGACTTCGCGGGCGAAGCCCATCTCGTGGCTGACCACCAGCATCGTCATTCCCTCGCGGGCGAGGTCGCGCATTACGTCGAGCACTTCCTTGATCATCTCCGGGTCGAGAGCCGAAGTGGGTTCGTCAAAGAGCATAATCGAAGGTTCCATCGCCAGGGCGCGGGCGATGGCCACGCGCTGCTGCTGCCCTCCCGAAAGCTGCGCCGGGAAAGCCCGCGCCTTTTCGGGGATGCCGACGCGGTCGAGCAGGCGGTGGGCGCGTTCTTCGGCCTGCGCCCGGCCCTCCTTCTTCACCTTCCGCGGCCCCAGGGTGATGTTGTCGAGCACCGTCATCTGCGGGAACAGATTGAACGACTGCTGCACCATGCCCACGTGGGAACGGAGTTCGTTCACATCCGTCCGGCGGGCGTGCACCGGCACTCCGTTCACGATGACCTCGCCGCCACTGATTGTTTCCAGGCGGTTCACGGTGCGCAGGAGGGTGCTCTTGCCCGAGCCAGAGGGGCCGATGATGACGACCTTTTCGCCCTGGGCGACGCGGTTGGTGATGCCCCGCAGCACCTCGTTCTTCCCGAAGTGCTTCCGAACCTCGCGGAATTCGACCGCCGGGACGGCCCCGCTACTCACGGGGCATGAGTATACGCGCCCTCGCCTAGCGCACCATCGGCCCGCCCGACGTCGCCCGCCAAACCGTCTCGCGCAGCTTCGAAAGTTCGAACGGCTTCTGGATGAACCCCGAAAGCCGCTTGCCCGCCAGCTGCACCGTGGTCTCTTCTTCGTTGTAGCCGCTCATCAGCAGGACCACCGCATCGGGCCGGATTCGCCGGATCTCACTGAAAGCCTCGCTCCCACCCATCCCGGGCATGGTCATATCGAGCAGCACCAGCGAATAGGCGGCCGGGTCCTGCCGGAACTTTTCCACCGCCTCGCGCCCGTCGGCGGCCAGTTCGGACGCGAAGCCCATCGCCTCGAGCGCCCGCGCCGTTAGCGCCAACACCGTCTCCTCGTCGTCGGCCACCAGCGCCTTCCCCGCGCCGCGCCAGTTCGCGGGAACAACTCCACCCTCGGGCGTCGTCGCCGTCCCGCTCGGGGTCAGCGGCAGCAAGACCTTGAACGTCGTGCCGCGCCCCGGTTCGCTGTAGACCCGCACCGCGCCCTCATGCGCGCGCACTACGCTCAGCACCGCTGCGAGCCCCAGCCCACGCCCCGAGAACTTCGTCGTAAAGAATGGGTCGAATACCCGCAAGCGCGTGGCTTCGTCCATCCCCGCGCCGGTGTCCGAAACCTCCAGGAAGGCGTAGTCCCCCGGTTTGGCGTTCGGGCCCTTGAGCGCCCCGGCGAGGTACTCCTCAGTCGCCCGCATGACACCCGTCGTCATCGATATGACCCCGCTCTTCGTCCCGATGGCATCCGACGCGTTGACCACCAGGTTGACGATGATCTGCCTCACCTGGGTCGCATCGGCCTCGAATGACGGCATCTCAGGCGCGAGGTTGAACTTCAGCACCGCGGTCCGCGAAATCGACGCCTTAAGCACCTGCGTCATCTCTTCCACCATCGTGTTCAGGTCGATGGGCTGCACCGAAACCGTCCCTCGCCCCGAAAGCGCCAGCATCTGCCGGGCGAGGTCGGCCGCGCGCCGCGCAGCCACCTTCACCTGGTCGATCGACTCCCGCGCCGGTGACTCGGGCGAGAGGTCGATAAGCGCCAGGTCCGCGTTCCCCAACACGGCGACGAGCAGGTTGTTGAAGTCGTGCGCGATGCCCGCGGCCATCACGCCCAGGCTTTCGAGCTTCTGGCTCTGGAGCAACGCCCGCTCGGTCTTCTTCTTCGCAGTCACATCGCGAACTACGGCCATGTGCACCCCGGGGACGATGTTCGCCACGGCCAGGAACTCTATCTCACGTGGCTCGCCCTCAGGCGTGCGCGTCTCGCGCTCGCCTTCGAGACTGCCCGCAGACAGGAACACGTCCCAGAGATCACGGATCTCCGTCCCCCGCCCGGTCAGCGTGAGTTCCCATACCGGCGTACCCACCAGGTCATCGCGCGTCCGCCCGGCGCCGGCGCACGCAGCCGGGTTCGCGTCGACCACCCGCCCCTCGTCATCGAACAGGAGGAGCACGTCCCGCGTGCGGCTGAAGACCGCCTCCAGCCGCGCCTTGTGGAGCTCGGCCTCTTCCTCAGCGGCACGCTTTGCGGCTGCCAGCTTGCGCTCATCCAGGGCGTGCGCGACGGCCTGGCCCAACCGCGCCAGCCTGTCTTTGAGCAGGTAGTCGAACGCCCCCTGCTTGATGCAGCCGACCGCCGCCTCGTCGCTGAGGATGCCGGTGACTACGATCAGCGGCACATCGAGCCTGCGCCGCTTGAGAATGCGCAGCGCCCGCACAGCGTCGAACGTGGGAAGGTTGAAATCCGAAAGGATGATGTCCAGGCTCGCATCAAGGTTGGCGATGTACTCCTCTTCGTTCGACACTACCCGGGCCTCCGGGTCGTAGCCCCCGCGCCGCAGCTCGCGGAGCAGGAGCTCGGCATCTTCGGGCCGGTCTTCAATGATGAGCGCGCGCAGCGGTTTCTTCTCGGCCAAGTCTGGCTCCCTACGTCCCATTCGTTGGCGGCTGGTTCAGCAGCAGCCAGTAAAGCCCGAGCTGGCGCACCGCCTCCACGAACTGGCTAAAGTCGACCGGCTTCACGATGTAGCTGTTCACGCCCAGCCTGTAGCTTTCGACGATATCGCGGTCCTGGCGTGACGAGGTGAGCACGACGACCGGGATATGCCGGGTGCGTTCGTCCCCCTTCATCTGCGTGAGCACCTCGATGCCGTCCACGAGCGGCAGCTTCAGGTCCAGCAATACCACCTTCAGCGTGTCGAAGACGTTCCGGCCCTCGTAACGATCCGTACCGAACAGGTACTCCAGCGCCTCTGCGCCATCGCGGATGACCTTCACGTGGTTGGCCAGGTTGTGGCTGGCCAGCGTGCGCAGCGTGAGCTCCACGTCGTGCGGGTTGTCCTCAATCAGCAGGAACTCGACCGGGTCGTCCATCGTCACATCTCTGCCTTCGGCCCCTCCATGGTGAAATAGAACGTGGCTCCCTGGTTCACCCTTCCCTCAGCCCAGACGCTGCCGCCATGGCGCTCGACAATGCGCTGTACGATCGCCAGCCCCACCCCGGTTCCCTCGTACTGGTCCGCAGGGTGGAGCCGCTGGAAGACCACGAAGAGCTTGTCTGCGTAGCGCATGTTGAAGCCCACGCCGTTATCGCGCACGAAGCAGACCGGCTGACCGCCCACAACCTCTGAGCCGACTTCGATGCGCGGCTGCTCGCACCCGGCCGAAAACTTCAGCGCGTTCGAAATAAGGTTGACGAAGACCTGCTTCAGCAGCGCCGCGTCGGCGGAACAGGTTGGCAGGTTGCCGATGACAATCTGCTCGCGCCGCTCCGGCGGAACGCCGAGGGCCTCGATCGCCTCGGCCGCGATGAGCGCGGGGTTCACCCGGCGGCGGCTCACCGGCTGCCGGCTCAGGCGCGAGAACTCAAGCAGGTCGTCCACCAGGCGCCCCATCTGGCGAACGCTTGAGCGGACGACCCCGAGCAGCCTCGTGGCTTCAGCGTCGAGTTCGGCGCTGTACTCATCTTCGAGAATGCGCGAAAAGCCGTCGATTGCGCGCAGGGGGGCGCGCAGGTCATGGGAGATGGAGTAGGAGAACGCCTCCATCTCGTGGTTCGCCGCTTCAAGCTCGGTCGTGCGCTCGCTCACCCGCTCTTCCAGCTCTTCATTGAGGGCGCGCACCTCCTGCTCCGCGACGGAGCGGCGCTCGTCGGCGGCGTTGAGCGAGCGCGCCGTGTGCCATATGAGGGCGACAAGGATGGCGATGTTTGAGGTCGCGAACAGGGCCAGTCCCTGTTCCGTGCTGTAGAGATCCTGCCGCTCACCCAGCAGGCGCACCCAGCCCACCAGCAGGGGCAGGCCGATGGCCGCCGGAAGCAGCCGCCGGGCCGCGACCCCGCCAGGGCCGGGGCTCATGAGCGCTTCCATCATCCCCGTGGGCCGCGCCGAGACGACACCGCCGCTGAGGAGGAGCACCGCGAGCGACGTGTGGATGGCCATCTG
>CAYYYI010000028.1:0-8338 GCA_964475735.1 uncultured Anaerolineaceae bacterium | reverse complement strand
CCGATGGCCGCCGCCAGCCCGGCGCAGGCCAGCCCGGCCGCCTGCCAGCCTCGCGCCGGGTTCCGCGGAGCGAGCAGGGCCAGCCCAATCCCAAGCAGGATGATGGAGGCGGCCGTGTTCGCCTTCATCGAAACCGCACCGGCGAAGATGTAGGTCACCCGCTCCACGCCCGCGAACCACCCGGCGAGCACAACCAGCCCCGTGGCAACGGCCACCGCCGAGCTCACGATCCACGTCTGCTCCGGCCGGAACATGGCGATCCACCGCGCCGCGGCCGGGGCGGCTTCGCGCAGGCAACGCCCCCCATCACTCGCTCCACCCCTGCCAACCGGGATAGATCCCGTCCGGGCCATATCCGTGCCTTCCCTGCCGCCGTCCACGCGTTCATCTCCTTGAACCGGGCCCGGTTTCAGGTCCCCACCTGGAATACCGGACTTCGATGTCAGCGTGTAAAGATGAATAACACAAACATCTCATGCGTGAATAGTCACCTGAAATTACATGAAATACTCGTCCGATCTGATGCTTCTGCTGGCGCTGGCGCGCCGCCTGTCCCAGAATCCCATCAAACCACCGCCGGGAGCGTCCCCATGCCCGATTGCATCGTCGAAGACACCACCGATGGCGTGCGCCTCATCCGCCTTAACCGCCCGGAACGCCTCAACACCATGGGCGGCACGCTCATCGCCACCCTGAACGAGGCGATCCGCAGCGGCGAGGCGGACGATTCGGTGCGCGTCTTCGTGGTCACGGGCGAAGGCCGGGCCTGGTGCGCCGGCGCCGACCTGAAGGACCCGGCCGTGGAAGCCTTCCCCGGCGCCGGCCCCGGTGGCAGCCGGGCCGAGGCTATCGACTACCTGGGCGGCGCGGGCCGAACCATCCTGACCATCTACCGCTGCGGGAAGCCAGTGATCGCGGCCATCAACGGCGTCACCGTCGGCGGGGGCCTGGGGCTGGCGCTCACCATGGACATCCGGGTCGCGAGCGAGGAGGCGCGATTCAGCACGGTGTTCATCGCGAGGGGGCTGGCGCCGGACATGGGGGTCTCGTGGTTTCTTCCCCGGCTGGTGGGACCTGAGCACGCGGCTGAACTGGCCTTCACCGGCCGCATGATTGACGCCCGGGAAGCGCTGCGGTTGGGGCTGGTTTCGAAGGTCGTGCCCCACGACCAGCTTCTCACTGAAACCATGGCGCTCGCCCGCAAGATTGCAGCTCAGCCCCCGGGGGCGCTCGCCTATACGCGCCGTGACCTGCAGCACGCGATGTCGTCAACTATCGAGCAGCACCTTGAGTACGAATGGGCGAACCAGCGCCTGCAGCTTGCCAGCCCCGAATTCCGGGAGGGTCTGGCGGCGTTCCTGGAGCGGCGCGAGCCCGACTGGGCGAAAGCCTGGGACGCCGCCAACGGCATCCCGTTCTGGTCCACCGGCCAGCTCTCGGGCTGAGGGCTGTCGCTTCATTTTCTATGAAGCTACGCTGCTGTGCGGTCGAGGCGGACGCGCAGGAAGCCAAGAGCCCGCGTGAGGAGCTGCGTGACTCTGCTCGGTGAGACGCCCAGGATCTCCGCGATCTCGGTCTGCGTCAGCCCATCCTTGAAACGGAGCGAGATGACGAGCAGGTCGCGCGGGGGCAACATCTTGACCACCTCGGTAAGCTCGGCGATGAGCACCTTCCGCTCGACCGTGTCGGCGATGTCCTCATCCTCCGATGCCAGGGGCAGCCAGCGCTCCTCACCCTCACCGTTGGCGTCAAAGGCGGCGTCTATGGACACCGTGGCATACCCGGCCGCACTCTCGGCCAGCCGGAACTCGCGGTCGCTCAGGCCGGTGGCCGCCCGGATCTCTTTGCGGGTGGGCGTGCGTCCGAGATCGAGCGAAAGCCGCTCGCGGGCGTGCTCCACTTCTTTGGTGGCGCGGCGCACATGGCGCGAAAGCGGGTCGAGCTGGCGATGCGCGTCAAGGATCGCCCCGCGAATGCGCATCGTCGCAAAGCTGATAAAGGGAACGCCGCGCTCGGGCTCGTACCGGTCGACCGCCTCGATCAGCCCCATCGTCCCATAGCTCAACAGGTCTTCCATGTCGAGCATCCCCGATGACCGTGAGCTCGCCATCCTGCGGATGACATGCTTCACGAGCGGGAGATACTGCTCGATGAGCGCGTCCCGGCTGGAGTCACCCCAAACGGGGCCCGGCCGGCAGGCTTCTGCATTGTCCTTCGTCATCACTTGCCTCCACGTCTGGCTTTCGCCGCTGGCCGGGCGCATCGCCACGGCCTTTCTTGTCCCAAGCGTGGCGGCCCCTGCCTCCCGCAAGAAGACGCGAAGCAGCGCGAAAAGGAGTGCGTGTCGTACCCCTTCACAACCGGCGGACTCCCTACATGTCGCGGGGTTTGCCCTGAGCCAGCACCGGCAGACCCCCAACGCACCGCTTTCCCTAGGTGCGTCCGCGCCACTGATCAGGGAAAGACGAAGGGCCCGTAAGGGAATTCCCCGATTGAGCCCCACCTGCGACTGAGCGGACGCTCAATTGTAGGAACTTTGCGAACGTAATTCGCATCCAGAATCAGCGTCGCCTCCAGGCGGCGCACCACGTGGAGGAAGACATGGACAGGGGTGGAGGAACCGGAATCCGCATCTTGATAGCAGACGACGACGCGCTGCTGCGCCAGGCGTTGGCCGAAGTGCTGGTCTCGCGCGCGGGCTTCAACGTAGTAGCCCAGTGCGCCAACGGCCGCGAGGCGGTGGACCTCGCCGAGACGCTCGCGCCGGACATCGCCCTGCTCGCCCACGTAATGCCCGAACTAAACGGAGTCGAAGCAGCACGCCAGCTGGCGCGCCGCGCTCCCAACACCCGCGTAATCGTCCTTGGCGGGACTTTGTCTCGCAGCGCAGTGGTCTCCGCTTTTCGTGCCCGCGCGACAGGCTACATCATGAAGCACTGCGAAATCGACGAGCTCATTCTCGCCATCAACATCGTCTACCGCGGCAACCCGTATGTCGCAGGTGAGATCGCCGCCCTGTTCGATGTGAACGACCTCATCTTCGAGGCGCGAAGGCCCGAATCCGCCGATGACGGCGGCCGTCTCTCCGACCGCGAGCGCGAGGTGGCCCAGCTTCTCGCCGAAGGCAAGACCGCCCGCGTCATCGCCGAAACGCTCTGCATCAGCCCGCGGACCGTGGACGGCCATCGCTCCCGCATCATGGCAAAGATCGGAGCGCACACCCGGTTGGACCTCTACAAGTGGGCGTTGCGCGCGGGCCTTGCCCCCGACCCCTCTGGCGGGGACGGCCGGGCCCTGGCCAGCGGCGTGAGCGGGTAGCCCCCTTTCCCCTTTAGTTCCGGCCTGCCGCTGCCGACGATCAATTCATGACCGCCTTCTGGACCTGGGGAGTGCGCAATCCTGCGATCGCGGCCGCCGTCCTGGCCCTGGCTTCGGGGTTCGCCGGCGTCGCCGGCTGGTCGCTCGCATTGGTGACCACAACCGTCACGCTCGTCGTCGTGGACTCGGCGCACCACCTCGCCAGCCGTGCGCGCATGCGCAAGCGCCGCAGGACCATGGCTCTCGAAGCCCAGCGCGCCGCCCAGGCGCTGCGCGAAGAGTACCGCTCTCAGCATCGTCCCGGCGCCCGCGACGCCGCCTGAATCAGGCCTCTTGCCAGCGTAGCTCGAACAGCCGCACGGGGTCGTCGAAGCCGCGCAGCACCGTCTCCCCCCGGTCGCTAAACAGGAACCCCTTCCCCGCCGCCAATTCCCGCACCACGTTCGAGACCAGGATCTCCCCGCCCTGCGCCTGGGCAGCAATGCGCGCCGCCGCGATAACCGACGAGCCGAACAGGTCGTCCTCTTCCGCGATTGGCTCGCCTGCGTTCAACCCCACGCGAATGCGAAGCACGAACGGGAGGCGCGCGGCTGCTTCCGACAGCCGCCGCTGGAGAGCGACTGCGCACTCGAGCGCCTTCTGCGCGGACCCGAACGAGGCCATGAATCCGTCGCCCATGGTCTTCACCTCGTTCCCCCCGAACTCCCGCAGGGCTTCGCGCGTGATCCGCTCGTGCTCGCGCAGGATAATGCGCCCTTCCGCGTCGCCCAGCCGCTGCATCATCCCCGTGTGCCCTTCAATGTCGGTGAAGAGGATGGTGCGGAGGGTGCCGGCCGCCGGCTCCGCTCGCTCCACGGCGGGCGATGAATCCCTCGCCGTCACGCCCACGAACTCCTCGACTGCGTCGTGAACGAGGCCCGTGTTTCCCACCCAGGGCAGCACGGCATCGCCTTCGAGCAAGACCAGTTGCGCGCCGGGGATCGCCGCTGCCAGGCGCCGCGCCACCGACGCATCGGGCAGCTTCGCGCCGCGGCGTTGCAGGACAAGGGTGGGCGCCTCGATGCGCGCCAGCAGGTCCGTCACGTCGATTGTTTCGAACTGACTGAAGAACTGCGCACCACCACTGGGGGTAGGATCGATGGCCTCCCGCATCAGCGCGGCGAAGTGCCGCGCCTCGTCCGGTGCATCCCAGCCTGCTACGAGGGCATGGGCCACCGTCTCCGTGAACAACGCCCAATCCTGCTCGACGAGAGTCTGCAACATCGCCAGGGGCTGAATCCGGACGTCGGCGGCGCTTGCGAATCCGCACCACAGCACCAGGTGCGAAACGCGTTCCGGGTGCCGGGCCGCAAGAGCAATCGCCACGGGGCTCGAATACGAGAGACCACAAATGACCGCGCGCTCCGTCCCCAGCCGGTCCAGCAGCGCCTCGACATCGGCCACGTGGGCATCGAGCGAATAGTCCTTGACGTCGCGATCCGAAAGGCCACTGCCACGGTTGTCGTAGCGTACGGTCCGGAAGGCGGATATGAACCGCTCGAACCACTCTTTCATGCGCGGGCTCTGCCACTCGAACTGGAGATGGCTCCAGGGCATGGGCGGGAGCAGGATGAGCAGCGGGCCAGCGCCCTCGGCCCAGTAGGCGAGGTTCGCGCCATCCCTGGCTGAGACATACCGGATGTGCGGTTCGCTCATGGCGCGGATGATACGCCTGCGCGAGCCGCACCCGTTAGATGGGCCCGCCTCGGCGCCCGCACGTCAGCGATCGGCAAGTCCCTGAGCTTCCCAGCGCATCCATCAGCATCCCGTGCCGGCCACCGGCAGCCGTCTCCCAACGCGCCTACGCCCCGTCGAGCACCTCAATCGCCCGCTCCATCAGCCGCGGCATGGAAGGTTTGAGCACTTCCCAGTGCGGGTCGTCGCGCTTCCCCCGCCGGTGCAGCATCAGGTTGAATCCGCCAATGATGGAGAACTTGTAGGCCGCCAGCGCCCGGTACCAGGCGACGTCCCCGGGCGCTTCGCCAAGCGCGTCCGCGTACATCGCCTGCAACTCGTCCGGCCGCGGCATGGGCGCGTTGGTGCGTCCTTCGTGCACCCACGCTTCGGGGTCGCTGAAGAGCAGGATCCAGCCGAGGTCGTTCAGCGTGGCGCCCACGCCCCACAGCTCCCAGTCGATGACCGCCGCCAGCCGGTCGTCCGTGTAGAAGAGGTTCGTCCACTGGTAGTCGCCGTGGAAGATGCCGATGCGCGGGCTTTCCGGCAGCCGTTCGAGCAGGCGGCGCTTCACCTCCGGCCCGAGCGCGACCATCTCCGGCTCGGCCGCGCGCTCCCAGAACCTGTCCCAGCGCTCGATGTCGAAGACCGGGTCAAGTGGCGGTCCGTCGTTGGGAACGAACCGTTGCCAGTCGAGGCTGTGGAGCTTCGCCAGCACCTCCATCGCCTGCTGCGCCATGGGGCGGAGCCGCTCCGCCGGGAGGCCGGCCGCCCATTCGTCCTCGCTCGTGCGCAGGCAGTCCCCCGGGAGGCGCGGCACGATCATGTAGGGCCGCCCGAACCACTGCAGGTCGTCCCCCGCCCACGCGATCTCGGCCACGGGAACGCCCGAACCCCTCAGCGCCGATATCACGCGCGCCTGGCGCATGATGTCGGCCGTGCCTTCGAACTTGACGTTGGCCGGCGGCACGCGGAGCACGAACTCCCTCGTCTCGCCGTCCGCCAGCAGGGTGAAGAAGAACGAGAGCCCGGCATGGCCCGGTGTCGTCTCCATGGAGAGCACCCGAGCCCGCTCGTCGCCGAGCTGCGCCCGCATGAACACGTTCAGCTGCTCCATGAGGGTCACAATCTCGTCCATACACTCCCCCCAAACCGGACGCGCCCGACCGCCACAGGCGACCGTTCGAAGCCGCCCGCCCGGTCCGGCGCCGCTGTCCGCTACACGCCGAAGTCCCAGCCCAGCCCGGCCTTGAAGCTCTGCAGGATTCGCCGCGACACCACCATGCGGTGCGTCTCATCGGGGCCGTCGTAGATGCGCGCGCCGCGGGCCAGGCGGTACATGCCTTCGAGCGGCGTGTCGCCCGAAACGCCCCGCGCGCCGTGCACCTGGATGGCGCGGTCGATCACGTCGTGGAGCACCTGCGCTCCGAAGAACTTGATGGCCGAGATCTCAACGCGGGCCTCATCACCCGTGTCAATCTTCGCCGCGGCGTTCAGGGTCAGGAGCCGCGCCGCCTGGATCTGCACGTACGAGTCGGCAATCCAGTTCTGCACGGTCTGCTTTTCGGCGAGCGTACTGCCGAACACCTCGCGCCGCAGCGAGTACTCGCACATGATCTCGAACGCCCGCTGCATCTGGCCCAGCCAGCGCATGCAGTGGTGGATGCGCCCCGGCCCCAGGCGGCGCTGGGCGATGCGGAAGCCGCCGCCGTCTTCGCCCAGGAGGTTCGTCACCGGCACGCGCACGTTCACGTAACGGATCTCGCAGTGCGACCCCTCCGTCGAGCCCATCACCGGGATCTCGCGCACGATCTGGAAGCCCGGCGTGTCGGTCGGGACCACGATCTGGCTCATGCGCCGGTGCGGCGGCTGGTCGGGCTGGGTCACGCACATCACGATGGCGAACGAAGCGCCCACCGCGCCGCTGGTGAACCACTTGTGCCCGCGGATGACCCACTCGTCGCCATCGCGTTCGGCGACGGTGCGGAGACCCGTTGGGTCGGCGCCCGAAACCTCGGGCTCGGTCATCGAGAAGCAGGAGCGAATGTCGCCGTTCACCAGCGGCTTCATCCACTTCTCCTGCAGTTCCGGCGTGCCAAACTGCCAGAGGATCTCGGCGTTGCCGGAGTCGGGCGCCTGCGAGCCGAACACCCGCGGCGCCATCCAGCTGCGGCCGATGACTTCGTTCATATAGACGTAGGGCATGAAGCCGATGCCCATACCGCCGGCTGCCGCGGGAAGATGCGGCGCCCACATCCCCGCCGCCTTTGTCTTCGCCTGCAGGCTCTTGATGAGAACCTCGCGCTCCTCGTCGGTGCAGTGCTCGTACTGCGCCTCGTTGGGGTAGACGAGCTCCTCCATGATCTGCTTTGTCTTCTGGCGGATCTCTTCGATCTCTTCCTTGTTGAGCTTGCGCTCGACCGCGTGGCCGTCGGACATTTCGGTATTCTCCCGGTGAGTGTGTGGTAAGCGACTCTACCGCGAAGGCGGCCCGCCGTCATCTCGCAGGCGACGGACGAAGGCGCTCCGCAGGTCAGCGGTCGCCCGGATGGGCGGGCTCGTCGATGGGGTGGTAGTGGTGCACGTGGTGGTAGCCGCGCCGCCGCTGCATGTATGAGCTGACCAGCCCGTGGTTGGGCGCGAAGACGAGTGCGAGCAGGAACAGCGCCGTCGCGCTCAGAACGATCGTGCCCCCCGCAGCCGTATCGGCGTGGTAGGACACGAAGATCCCCGAGACGCCAGCCAGCACCCCTGTCGCGACGCTGATCGCCATCATCCGGCCCAACCGGTCGGTGAGCAGCCGCGCCGTCGCCGGCGGCGTCACGATGAGCGCCAGGATGAGGATGTTCCCCACAGTCTGCAGGCTCACCACGATTGTCGCCGCCACCAGCAGCAGCAACACCAGGTCGAGCATGAACACCGGGTACCCCAGCGATTTCGCCATGGTCGAATCGAAGGCGACGAGCGTGAACTCCTTCAGCAGGAGGAAAAGGATGACAACGACGATGAGGGCGATCACGAAGGTGGCGATCACGTCCTCGCGCGATACCCCCAGCACGTTGCCGAAAAGTAGCGACCCCAGGTCCTTCTTGAACCCCGCCTGGCGGCTAATCAGCACAACGCCAAGCGCGAAGAAGGCTGCGAATAGAACCCCCACCGCCGAATCCGCGCTCACCCGCCGCGAGCGCGAGAGCACTCCGATCCCGAGCGCCGTGAGCGCGCCGAAGGCGAAGGCGCCGATCATGATGCTCCTCCCGGCTATGTACGAAAGCACCACTCCCGGGAAGACCGTGTGCGCCAGCGCGTC
>CAYYYI010000027.1:13539-25044 GCA_964475735.1 uncultured Anaerolineaceae bacterium | reverse complement strand
CGCACGGCGCGGGTGGTCATGGAGCCGGGGTCGGAGCCGGCGTCGGGCTCGGCGAAGGCCCAGGCGCCGACCTTCTCGCCGGCGATCCCCGGGCGGAGATAGTCGCGCAGTTGCCGTTCGCTGCCGAACCGGGCGATGGCGTTGAGGGCGAGGAAGACGTGGACGTAGACGCCGAGATAGATACCCGCTGAAACGTACCCCATCTCCTCGGACATGAGGGCGGCCATGATGCTGTCGCCGCCACCCCCGCCGAGCTCCTCCGGAAAGGGGACGCCCAGATAGCCAAGCTCACCCATGCGCCTGAGCACCTGGACGGGGTATTCCTCACGCTCGTCGTACTCGCGGGCGATGGGCGCGACTTCGCGCGCGGCAAAGGCGCGGATGGCTTCCTGGAAGAGCTTCTGTTCGTCGGTCAGCGAGAATCCAATCACGAATCGTTCCTCAATGCCCCGTGTAGACCGGGGCGCGCTTCTCCTTGAAGGCGGTGGCGCCCTCAATGTGGTCATCCGAAAGGATGCACAGGGTCTGGGCGTAGGTTTCGAAGTCGAACTCGGCCTCGCGGTCGCGATCGAGGCTGGCGTTGAGGGCGCGCTTTGTCATGCTGAGGGCGAGCGGAGGACCGGCGGCGAGCTTCCGCGCCAGGTCGTCGACGGCGCGATCCAGTTCATCGTGGGGGACGACGCGGTTGACGAGGCCGATGCGCAGCGCTTCGGCGGCATCGATGACTTCGCCGGTCATCAGCAGTTCCGTCGCCTTGCCGAAGCCAACCATGCGCGGGAGATAGTAGCTCGACCCCATGTCGGCGCCGGAAAGGCCCACACCCACGAAGACGAAACCGAAACGCGCGCGGTCGGAGGCGATGCGGAAGTCAGCGGCCAACGCCGTGCAGGCGCCGCCTCCCGCTGCCACACCATTGACCTTCGCGATGACAGGGATCGGCAGCTCGCGGATTGCGCGGATGTAGTCCAGGTAGATGGTGACGATGTGATTCGTCTCCTCAGGCCCGCGCTTCACCATGTCGTTGAGGTCGGCGCCGGCGCAGAAGACGCGGTCGCCCGCGCCTGTGAACACAAGCACGCGGGCCTCGGGGTCGGCAGCCACTTGCCGGAGAGCCTCCAGCAGCTCGGGCACGGTCTCCACGCTGATCGAGTTCATCCGCTCGGGGCGGTTGAAAACGATGGTGCGGATGGCGCCGTCCTTCTCCAGCAGAATGTTCTTGAAGGTCATACTCGTTCGGCTCCTGTTCAGTGTTGGCGGTCAGGGATGTGGCGTTCGGGCGGTCCGGTGTACACCGTGCCCAGGGCGTCGGGGATGATGCGGAGGGGCACGCCGTCGCGGATCTCCTCGACGGCGTGGGCGATGAGGGCCCAGCCATATTCGAGCGCCGAGACGCCTTCGGCCACCAGGGGGTCGAAGTCCAGGTCGCAGTAGACGGCGGCGATCATGCCAGCGAGGTTGATAGTCACGGTCCGGCCCAGCGCCTGCTCCAGTTCAGCGTGGATCGCCTCCAGGAGCTGGCAGTGCTGGCCCCAGCCTCCCTTCGCCGTTACCGCGCGGCGCACGGCTTCAGCGCGGGGCTCGATGCCGCCGCGATGGGTCGGGTGCCCGAGACCGGGGATGAGCTCCCGCCGGGCGCGATAGTCCGCGACGACGGCGCGTGCCGTCCCGGCAATGGTGGACCCCGTGGCCGTCTTGCTCTCGCTCGCCTCGTAGAGCATCTCCATCGCGGGACGGGGGGAGCCGGTCACGACGCCGGTGGCGAGCATTCCAGCGGCGACCGCGCTCACGGGGTTTCGAGAGGCGGAAGCGGCGAAGCGCGTGGCGGAAGCGGCGGAGCTGATGAGCTGCTGGTCCATGCCGCTGCGCAGAAGGACATCGAAGATATCCGCCTGTTGGGGCGTGGGAAGCTCGCCCTGGAGCAGGAGCCAGTGCGCCTCAGTGGAGGTCAGCTTCTCGATGATCTCCTCGATTGGGTAGCCGCGGACCAGGATTTCACCCGAGCTGGCGCGGCTGATCGCCGTGCGCCAGTAGTCGCTCCAGTCGCCGCTTTCCATGTACTGGCCAACGTGCCGGGAAGGTGGCCGCAGCTCGAACTTCGACATCCTTCGTCCTACCCGCCCGGCTCGACCACGACGCGCACGACCTCGCGGCCGGGCGCGCGCAACATATCGAGCGCTCGATTGACTTCGCTCAGCGGAACTGTGGCCGAGACCGACTCTGAAAGGTCAAGCCGCCCGGAGGCGGCCATCGCCAGGATGCGCCGGACCGTCCCCGCCGAGCTGCCGAACGAGCCGATGAGCGAGTTCTCACTCCAGGTGAAGGCGTTTGGCGGCGGGAGAGCGATGGGCTGGTCGCCCATGCCGACGACTACCGCGCGGCCGCCGCGCTTCAGGCTGCGGGCGGCCTCGCCGATGCTGTCGGGGTGGCCGACGCATTCGACAGCCAGGTCGGCGCCGCCGATCGCTTTCCGGATGGCGCGTGAAGGGCGCTCCTCGGCGGCATTGACGGCGAAGTCCGCGCCGGCACGCTTCGCGCGCTCGATCGCTCCGGGCTGGACGTCGACGGCGACGACGAAGGATGCGCCCGCCAGCCGGGCCAGCTTGATGGCGTGAATGCCAAGCCCACCACAGCCGAAGACGGCGACCGTCTCTCCCGCTCGGAGTTGGCCGCGCTCGACCAGGGCGTGGTAGGGGGTCGCGATGGCGTCGCCAGCGATGGCGGCCTGGGCGAAAGAGACGCCTTCGGGGATGGGGATCACGTCCTGCGCAGGAACGGCTACGAACTCGGCCAGGCCGCCATCGACGTGCATTCCGAGCACCTGCGACCGCTCGCAGATGTTGTCGCGGCCGAGAGAGCAGGGCTCGCACTCGCCGCAGCGGGTTCCCGGGCGCACGGCCACGCGTTGCCCGGCGGTGACGCCTTCGACGCCGGGACCGGTCTCGTGGACCACGCCGGCCGGTTCGTGGCCCAGGGTGATGGGCATCCGCGCCACAGGCGAGTGTCCCTCGATGAAGTGGAGGTCGGAGCCGCACACGCCGCAGGCGAGCACCTTCACCAGCACCTGCCCGTGCGCAGGAGAGGGCACGGGCACCTGGTCGAGCCGGAGGGGCTCGCCCGGCTGGTGCATGCGCGCGGCCAGCATCGTCTCAGCCAACTTGCGCTCCCCCTAACGAACGGCCACGCCGGCAAGCCCGGCGAGCACCGCTTCCGCTTCGGCCATCATCGAGCGCACCACATCGGCGGCGCCGTCGATGGAGTGGATGACGCCCGACGCCTGGCCCGCGGGCATCATGCCGCGGTCCGTTTCGCCGCCTTCGACGGCTGCCTGGACGTTTTCCCAGTTCTTCTGGAGCTGGATGGGGAAGCGGTCGATCTCGGCCTCGCGGCCGGCCCACTGGTCAGTGTAGGGGTTGCGGATGACGCGGGCGGTCTTGCCGGTATAGACGCGCGTGACGACGGTGTCCTCTTCGCTCGCGCCGACGATGCCTTCCTTGTAGTTCTGGTGGCCGTGAGCCTCGCGGGTGGCCACGAAGCGCGTGCCCACAACAGCCGCCGAAGCGCCAAGGGCCAGCGCGGCAACCAGCCCACGCCCATCGGCGATGCCGCCGGCTGCGGCCACGGGAATGGGCTTGATGGCGTCTACAACGGCGGGGACGAGCGGGAAGGTGGCCACGCGGCCGGTGTGGCCGCCGGCCTCGGTGCCCTGGGCGACGACGATGTCGACCCCGGCCTCGGCGCAGCGGAGGGCCTGCTTCACGTTCCCGATCATGGCGAGAACCCTCATGCCGCGGCGATGCATCTCTTCGACCATCGGGCCCGGGCTGCCAAGGCCGGAAACGAACACGGGGACCTTCTCATCAAAGATGACCTGCATAGCTTCGTCCACGCCGGGCGCGCCCTCGGCGAGGAGGAGGTCGACGCCGAAGGGGCGGCTGGTGAGCGACCGCACGCGCTGAACCTCGTCGCGAAGCTGACCGGGAGACCAGAAGGCGGCGCCGAGGACGCCCAGCCCACCGGCTTCGGAGACGGCAGCGACAAGGTCAGATGACGAAACGGTGCCCATACCCGCAAGGATGATGGGGTGCTCGATGCCGAGCATTTCGGTGATGGCTGTGCGCATGATGGCCTCCTATTGGCCAGTGAACTTCGGGGGGCGCTTCTCGATGAAGGCGGCCGCGGCTTCGCGAAGGTCGTCGCTGTCCATGGTGATGGCCTCCAGGAAGGTGGAGGCGTCGAGGGCCTGGTCGACCTGGGCGCGAAGGATGCGGTTCATGGAGTACTTCGTCCAGCGGATGGCCTTGGGAGCGGCAAGGGCGAGGCGATCGGCCCAGGCCAGCGCGGTGGAAAGCACCTGGTCCTGGGGCACGGCGCGGTTGACGAGGCCGAGGCGTTCGCCTTCGGCGCCGGTGATCCAGTCGCCGAGGAGGAGGTACTCCTTCGATCGAGCCCAGCCGATGAGCAGGGGCCAGATGATGACGCCGCCATCGCCGGCCACGAGCCCCAGCTTGGTGTGGGTATCGGCGAAGCGCGCCTCTTCGCCCGCGATGATGATGTCGCAGCAGAGGGCGATGGTTGCGCCCAGGCCGGCGGCATCGCCATTCACAGCGGCCACGATGGGCTGCTCAACTTCGAGCAGATTGTGCATGAGGGTGCGAACCGCCCGGAACGGGGTGGTAGGCCCCTTCGGGATGAACGAGCCGTCGTCCATCGAGCGCGCGTCTCCGCCAGCGCAGAAGGAACGCCCCGCGCCGGTGAGAACGATGGCGCGGAAGCTTTCGTCGCTCCCCAGCTCGTGGAAGAGGCGTTCGAGCTCGCTGTGCATTTCGTTGTCGATGGCGTTGCGACGCTCAGGGCGGTTGAGCGTAACGAGCGCAACGCCGTTCTCGCGGCGCTCAACGGTTATGTAGCGATAGTCGTCGTATGTGGGCAACTGAGTTCCTTCCGATTGGTGTTAGTGGGAGCCGGACCGCTCCTTCTCGATGAGAAGGCGGCGCAGGATCTTACCGGACGGGTTACGCGGGATGGCCTCGACAAATTCAAGGGCGCGCACGTGGTGGATTGGGTTGACGCGCTCGTTTACGTAGGCCATCAACTCCTCAGCGGCGGCGGCGGCGCCGGGGCGCAACACAACGCAGGCCTTGGGGATTTCCCCGGCGTCCGCATCGGCGCGGGGAATGACGGCCACATCGGCCACGGCCGGATGGGTGAGCATGACGGCCTCCAGGTCCGAAGGCGCCACCTGATGGGCCTTGTAACGGATCATCTCCTTGAGCCGGTCGACGATGGTCAGGTAGCCGTCTTCGTCGAAACGTCCGAGGTCGCCAGTGCGCAGCCAGCCGTCGGGTGTCAGGCACTCGGCGGTGGCGTCCGGGCGGCGCCAGTAGCCGCGCATCACCTGCGGGCCGCGGACCCAGACCTCGCCCTGGCCGCCAACAGGAACGTCCTCGCCGGTATCGAGGTCCACGAGGCGCTGCTCGGTGTCCGGCAGCGGTGGTCCAACGGTCCCGCGCTTGATGCGGTGGACCGGGTTGATATTCGCGGCCGCGGTTGCCTCGGAGAGGCCGTAGGGCTGGCACACGGGGATACCGAAGACCGACTCGGCTTCCTCCCACAAGTCTGGTGGTGTGGCCGCGGCGCCGGTGATGATGAGTTTGGTGTAGCTGGTAAGGGCGGGGGCCCCGGCCTTACGCGCGGCTATGAGCCCGCGCAGCGCGGGCGGCGGCGAAAAGAGGGTGTGCACCCGGTACTCGCCCGAAAGCTGCAGAATCAGCCCCGGGTCGAAGCGGGGGATGATGACCTGCGGAAGGCCCATCGCGAAGGCCTGCCCCATGATCGCTGCAAAGCCGTAGACGTGAAAGAAGGGCATGTAGTTGAGCAGGCCGGAGTAGGGCGGGCTCATGCCGGAGGCCAGCGTCTGCCGGAGGTTCGCGACCAGGTTGTAGTGCGAGAGCATCACGCCCTTGGGCGACCCGGTGGTGCCGCTCGAAAGGACAAGGGCAGCGATGTCGTCGCGAGCGGCGATGGCGACGGGATCGGCCCCGCCGGGGAGGGCGTCGAGCGCGTCCCAGAGGTCGTCCAGCACATAGACGGTCCGGAGGGAAGGCGTCTCAGCGCGAAGGGCCTCGATCACGGGGCGGGTCTCGGCGGAGACGAAGGCCACGGTGGGCTCCGCGTCCTGGAGGACGGGCTGGAGCTCGGCGGGAAGGAGGAGCGGGTTCACCGGGAGGACCGTGGCCCCGGCCATCATCGCCCCGTAGAGGGCGACGGCGTAGGCCGTGGAGTTCGGGGCGAGGAAGACCACACGGTCGCCGCGGGCTACATCGGCGCGCAGCATGCGCGAAGCGCGGCGTGCGGCCTCGTGAACCTGGGCGAAGGTGCGGGTCTCGCTGCCGGGTGAGATGAGCGACGGGCGGTTCGGGTGCCTCGCCGCCGCCTGTTCGAGGTACCGGAAGAGGGGGACCTCAGGGTAGGGATGGAGGGAGTACCAGGGGCTTGTGATCATGGGGCTTCCCCGGAAAGTTATCGCTCACTAACATCTACACTTGAAGGAGGCGCCTGTCAATACCCCGGACCGGACTTCGTGAAGAAATCGCGTTGCCCGGCTACCTGAGGGCCACTAGTCTGGCAGGAGCCACTGAGGAGAGACCGTGACCACACCGGAAAGCGACCCATCCCGGGGGAACGGGCGAGCGCGGGGCGGCGGCGGCAGGCGGAAGAGCATCCTCTCGGCGGCCGAACGCCTTTTTGCGGACCGCGGCTACGCGCGCACCTCGATGCGAGAGATCGCGGGCGCCGTCGGCGTCACGGATGCGGCGCTCTACAAGCACTTCGAATCGAAGCGGGGGATCCTCGAGGTGCTCTACGAAGAGCGCGGCTTCTTCCGGGCCATGGATGAGCTTGAGAGCCTGCGCGGCAGCCTGAGCTTCGAGGAACAGTTCCGCCGCAACACCATCGCCAGCACGGGCCTTTGGGAGGCAAACGCCGACTTTCTGCGCGTGATATTCACTGAGGCGCTCATTGCCGACGCCATGGCCCTGGACGTGCACCTGGAGCTGATGAGCCGGTGGCGGCGCGGCATCGAGCGGCTCTTTCTCATCTACGCGGAGCGGGGCGATGCGGACCCCACCGATGCGAGCCTCTTCGCCCGGCTCCTGGTCGACCTGTCGTTCGGGGCCTACATGGACCGGCTGCTGCTAATCCGTCACGGAACGGGCGAAATGGCTTTCGCCGACCCGGAGTTTCGCGAGCACCTGGCGAACGAGGCGGTCCGGCTGGTCAGGGCATTCCGCCAGCCTCCCGCCTGATGGCCTTTACTGAACGTCCAGTCGCCTCAGCGCTTCGTTGACGACACGCAGAAGGTCGTCCGGGCTGTAGGGCTTGGCGATGACGCCCATGAAACCATGGCTCCGGAAGTCCGACATGACGGGATCATTCGAGTAGCCGCTGGAGACCACCGCTCTCACACCGGGGTCGATGGCGCGAAGTTGGTCCATCGCCGCCTTGCCACCGACGCCCGCAGGGACGGTGAGGTCCAGGATGACCAGGTCGAACTTCTCCCCGGACTTCATCGCATTCGCGTAGAGATCCACGGCTTCGGCGCCGTCGCGAGCGAGCGTGACATCGTGGCCGAAGCGCCGCAGGAGCTCGCCGATTACGCGCCGGATGGACTCTTCGTCGTCCATGAAGAGGATGCGGCCGCCCGTGGACGGGGGGTTCACCTGGCCGGCGGCTTCGGCCGGGCCCGGCTGCGCCGCCGCGGGGAGATAGATGTGGAAGCAGGCGCCACGACCCGGCTCAGATTCGACGGTGACGTGGCCATCGTGGCTGCGGACAATTGAGTAAGAGGCTGCGAGGCCAAGCCCGCTGCCCTTCTGCTTGGTGGTGAAGTACGGGTCAAAGATGCGGCCGATAAACTCGCGGGGGATGCCGACCCCCTCGTCGCGCACGGAGATATGTACATAGGGCCCGGCAGGAAGGGGAACCCCGGGAATGGCCCCTTCACTGGCGATCTCCACGTTGTCTGCCGAGATGTGAATCGTGCCGCCAGCGGGCATGGCCTGCTGCGCGTTTATCACGAGATTGCTGATGACCTGGCTCATCTGCCCTTCGTCGAGCAGGGCGTACCAGAGGCTCCCGGGGAAGCGGAAGTCGCACACAGCGTTGGCGCCGGTGAGTGCGAAGGTCGCGGCCTGGCGAACGAACTCCGGAACCGGGGTCGCCTTGATCAGCGGCGCGCCTCCCTTCGCGAACGTGAGCAGCTGCCGCGTGAGGCTGGTCGCGCGGAGGCAGGCCTGCTCGGCTTCGCGGAGCTTCTGGGCGGTCTCGCTGCCTTCGGGAAAGGACATGCGCACCAGGCCGATGTGGGCCACAACGGCGGCCAGCGAGTTGTTGAAGTCGTGCGCAATGCCCCCGGCAAGCACGCCGAGCGCTTCGAGCTTGCTGGTCTTCTGCAGCTCTTCTTCCAGGCGCTTCTCAGCGGTGACGTCGCGGAAGACCAGGACCACGCCCTGGATATCACCGTCATCGCCCCGGATGGGAGCCGCGCTGTCGTTGAGGATGTACTCCGAACCGTCGCGGCTGACCAGGATGGTGTGGTTGGCGAGGCCTACGACACGGCCGCTGGCAAGCACCTTGAGCACGGGGTTCTCGCAGGGCTCCCGCGTGAACTCGTTGATGATATTGAAAACCTCTGAGAGCGGGTGGCCTGCCGCGGATTCCTGATCCCACCCCGTGAGCGCCTCCGCGGCGGGATTGAGCCGTTCGACAATCCCGCTTGCGCCGGTGGTGATGACGCCATCTCCGATGGAGCGCAACGTGACAGCGAGGCGCTCGGTGGTCTCGGTCAGTTGGCTTTCAGTGCGCTTCCGGCGCACGAGCGCACCCAGCTCGGACGCCACCGCCGAGACGATAGCAACCATCTCCTCGTCCTCTTCGCGGGACTCGAGGAGAAAGAAGCCGAGCACGGCCAGGACTTCGCCGCGGTCGATGATGGGCACGCCGAAGCCGGCGCGGATACCGATCTCCGCAGCGATCGCGGAGCGCGGGAAGACATCCGCCGGTAGCGCCGAGACGTCTTCGTGCCAGACCGGCGCCTGTAGCTCCCAGACCCTGCCGGGAAGACCGCGACCGGATGGGAAGGTGAACCCGGCGGTTCGTTCGCGAAAGGCGTCGATGATGGGTCCGGACCCGTACCACACCGGGTTGGAGACCATGAGATTCCCCTCAGCCGAGGGAACCCAGACTTCGCCGTAGTCCCAGCCGGTCGCCTTACAGATCTCGCGCACGGCCATGGCGAGCGCGGAGTCGAAGTCCTCCGCTTCGGCGATGGCTTTCATGAGCCTCTGGAGCAGGTCCGCCTCGCGCTCGGCACGGCGTTTCTCCGTCACATCGGTGGCGATGCTGATGAAGCACGCGATCTCGCCCGCGGCGTCCCGAATCGGGGTGACGGTGTGCTCTTCGGTGTAGAGGCGGCCGTCCTTGCGGCGGTTGGTGAGGTCAGCGTGAAACGGCTCGCCTGCCAGGATGGTGTTCCAGAAGTGCTCGTAGAACGCTCTATCGTGCTTGCCAGACTTGAGGATGCGCGGGTTCCGCCCCACGGCCTCGGCAGCGCTATAGCCGGTGAGCGCCTCGAAGGCGGGATTGACGAAGATGATTGTGCCATCGGGGGCAGCGACCATGACCGCTTCCGCTGCCTGGTTGACGGCCACGGCCAGGATGGCATGAAGAGGGTTGGACGCAGGAGCGCCTGTTATCTCCCCGGCCTCACCCGTTCCGCCTTCGCCTGTTCTGCCGGCCTCGCCAGCAGTCATTCCAGCCCCCTCTCCGGTTTGCACGGCCCCCCGCGAAGCGGTCACCTTCAAGTCCGGAAGTATATGTCAATGGTTTGCACAGTCCAATGTCAAATCAGCGACAGATTGCAGTGTCGACAACCTGCCATTTGTTGACATGTTGCATTTGAGACGGCCGCCGCTCCTCACGAGACCTTCTTTCGGAGCGTTGCGAGCGTAGACTCTTGAGGTGCCACTGGCAGGTCCGGCACACGCGCTGCGAAGAGGAGGACCCGGGATGGACCCAAACGGCTACAGCGAGGCTCAACTGCAGATCCAGCGCACGGTGCGCGAGTTCGCGCGGCGCGAGGTGGCGCCGGGAGCGGCCGAGCGCGACCGTGAATCGCGGTTCGACTACGCGCTCTACCGGAAGCTGGGCGACCTCGGTATTCCCGGAATGCTTTTTGGCGAAGACGTTTGCGGCAGCGACGCCGGCCAGGTCTCCTTCTGCCTGGCCATCGAGGAACTGAGCCGGGCGGACGTGGCGCTGCCACTCACGATGTGGGTGGGCATCCAGGGGGCGCAAACGCTCTCACGGCTCCACGACGACCGGCGCGAGGGTTGGATCGAGCAGTTCGTGCTGCCAACCGTGCACGGAGAGATGGTGGGCGCGGGCGCCATTACCGAGCCGGACGCGGGCTCCGACACGGCGGCATTGCGAACGTCGGCGGTGCTCGACGGCGACGAATGGGTCCTGAACGGAGCGAAGATCTTTATCAGCAACGCAGGGCTGGAGAACTGCGGGTTCGTCACGCCGCTCTGCCGGACAGACGAGGGGTTCGGCATGTTCCTCGTGCCGAAGGGCACGAAGGGCTACCGCATGGGACCTCCGCTGCGGAAGATGGGCCTGCGCTCATCTGACACGCGCGAGCTCTGGTTCGACGACTGCCGCATCCCGGCTACACACCTGCTTGGAGGCCGTGGCTCGGGCCGCGCCGCGGTTGTGGGCGGAGGGTTCGCGCTGACGCGCATCTACATCGCCTCGAATGGCGTCGGCGCGGCGGCGGAATGCCTGGACCTTGCGCTCGCGCACGCCCGCTCGCGAAGCGCCTTCAAGCGTTCCATCGCTCAGTTCCAGCACGTGCAGGCGATGCTGGTGGAGACGGCCGTGGAGCTTGAGGCGGGGCGGATGCTCCGCGACAAGGCCTGCCGTATGCACGAGGCTCACCTTCCCTACGCCAAGGAGGCGGCGATGGCGAAGCTCTACTGTACGGAGATGGCCAAGCGCGCCGCCGACCATGGAGTGCAGATCTTTGGCGGGCTGGGGTTCATGGACGAGACGCCTGTGTCGCGTTTCTACCGTGACGTTCGCGCGCTCACCATCGCAGAGGGGACGAGCGAGATCCAGAAGCACATCATCGCGCGGGAGATGGGCTGCTTCTCGCCGGCGTGACGGTCAGCCGAGGCCGACGGAAGCGAGGAACGCGCGAACGCCGAACACTCCCCCATCCGGCTGGTGCTGGTTGATTTCGAGGGTATAGCGGGGAAGGTGGCCGAGACCGGCGGCGATGTACGACCAGTCAACATCGCCGCTGCCGGGCGCGCGGTGGTCACCGATGCCGGTGACGTCGTGCAGGTGGGCGCCGATGGTTCGCCCGGCGTTGGCAGCGAACCAGGCGTGGCGATCGGCGAAACCCAGCCGGTGGAGCACCTCGGCGTGGCCGGTGTCGTGCCAGTA
>CAYYYI010000027.1:10503-13439 GCA_964475735.1 uncultured Anaerolineaceae bacterium | reverse complement strand
CCGGCCCATTCGATGCTTGCGCGCGCATACTCCACGGCCGCGCGGCGCTCGTCCGGGTCGGTGGAGGCGATGTTGCAATGGGAGTTCCCGCGGCCATCGTGGTGAAGCACCCACGGCGCGGGCTGGTGCACTGAGGTGACGGGCAGCACGCCGGCTTCCAGGATCTGGCGAAGCTTGTCCTCACTCGTGGAGTGGCTGATCTCGATCGAGTCGTAGCCTGCGTCGGCGGCAAAGCGGGCGAAGTCGCCCCCGTGGGCGAAGCGCTCCTGCTGGGCGTACATGGTGGAAAGCGCGAGGGCCTTCATCCGGTGCCCTTTCCTTCGTGACGGGCTTCTGCGGGCCGGTTGGCCGCCGCTCTCAGGCTGAGGCGGCGCGCCGCAAGCAGCAGGGCCGGCGCCACAAAGGCGGCGGCGAAGCTGAGCCAGATGCCGGTCGCATCTTCGCGGCCCAGAATCGGCACTGCGAGCCCGCCGACGACCCCCGTGAACATGCTGAGCGGCAGGTATTGCAGACCGGCGTTCCCGCGCGTCCACACGGAGAGCGCGAGCCAGGGAGCGAGCCCACACAGGGCCCATCCAACCACGAACAGGGTGACGAAGATCGCCTCGAAGAGCATGGGCTAGACGAGCCGGGCGATATCGAAGTAGGTGATGATGAGGACGCTCACGAGGAGCAGCGCGAACCCGGTGAGGTGCACGAGCGCCTCCTTCTCCGGGGCGATTCGCCTCCCGCCGCGGACGATTTCAACGAGCACAAAGAATATGCGGCCCCCATCGAGCATGGGCAGGGGCAGCACGTTGAAGATGGCGAGGTTGAGGCTGAGGAGCGCGCTGAACTCGATCAGCGGGCGCCAGCCCTGTTCCTTGATCAGGTTCCCGGTCTGGTCGGCGATGCCGACGGGGCCGGTGAAGGCAGGCTGATCGTCCGCGGCGCCACCGCCACCGCCCACGCGGACCTGGATCTCGTTTTTCGTGAGGATGAGCGTCTCAACCAGCGAGGTAACGGCCTTCGGGAACGCCTCCCACGGCATGGAGGAGACGCTTTCAGTGAATGGGTAGCGCAGCTGGCAATTCGTAGAGTTGCCTTCGTCGTCCAGGTCGCTACAGGTAACGGGCGCGCCAATGCGGATTCCGGTTGGGCCCTGTCCCTCGGGCGGGTGCCAGCGCGCGTATACCTGAGCCGTGAGGGTAGATCCGCCGCGGTTGATGACCCACGTCTGCGTCTCGCCGATGTTCAGGCGGGTGGCGTAGACAAGCTCGCCGGTATTCCTGACCTCGTGGCCCTCGACTTCGAGCACCATGTCGCCCGGTTGGAGACCCTGGACGGGCTCAGAGCCGTCGCGCATGGTTCCTGTGATCTTCGCCTCGGAGGCCGGCGAGCCGTCGGCAACGTCGGTGACCTGGGCCATGCTGAGGTCGCGGTCGCGGGGAATCATGAAGCCGATCGCGAGCAGCACGACCGCGAGGACGAGGTTCATCATCACGCCGGCGAACATCACCGTGAGGCGCTTCCAGCGGGCGGCAGCGGCGAGCGAACGCGGGTCGTTAGGGTCCTCTTCGCCGAGCAGCCGCACGAAGCCGCCGATAGGGAGCCAGTTGATGGTGTACTCGGTCTCACCGCGCTTCCAGGTCAGGTTCTTGATGCGGGGCGGGAAGCCGATGCCGAACTCGAGCACCTTGATCCCGAACGCCTTGGCGGCCACGAAGTGCCCGACCTCGTGGATGATCACGAGCGGGACAAGGAGGAGCAGGAAGCTCCCGCCCCCACGGAAGATGCCTACCGGGTCCACCTGGAGGAACAGAGGGATCACGCGGCCACCGCCCCTGCGGCCGCGGCCGCGGCGTGCCGCGCCCACTCGTCGGCTTCGAAAATGGCTTCAAGGTCCGGACTGCGTACCGGGTGGTGCGAGTTCATCACCCTCTCAATAACGGCAGGAATATCGAGGAACCCGATACCGCCGGCCAGGAAGCGCTCCACCGCCACTTCGTCGGCGGCAGCCATGACGGCGGGCATGGTGCCACCCTGGCGCCCGGCCTCCATCGCCAGCGACAGGCAGGGGAACCGCGCGGAATCGGGCGCTCCGAAGTTGAGCGCTCCGATGGCGGCAAGGTCGAGCGGCGGCACAGGCGAGATGGGCATCCTTCCAGGGTAGGAGAGCGCGAGCTGGATGGGGAGGCGCATGTCGGGCAACCCCAGTTGGGCCTTCACGCTGCCGTCGCTGAATTCGACCAGCGAATGAACGATGGATTCGCGGTGCAGGATGACCTCGACCTTCTCCATGGGGACGTCGAAGAGCCACATCGCCTCGATCGTCTCCATGCCCTTGTTCATGAGGCTGGCGCTATCGACGGTGATCTTCGGTCCCATCTTCCACGTGGGGTGGTTAAGCGCCTGTTCAGCGGTCACGGCGGCAAGCTGCTCGCGGCTGAAGTCGCGGAAAGCGCCGCCGCTGGCCGTGAGCAGGATGCGCCGGATCTCGTGCCCCTCTTCGCCCCAGAGGCACTGCCAGATCGCCGAGTGCTCGCTGTCGACGGGGCGCAGGTCGCCACCGCCCCTGAGCATGGCCTCGCGGACGAGGCGCCCGGCCATCACGAGCGCCTCCTTGTTGGCGATCGCAACGGGGCGGCCCGCTTCGAGCGCGCTCAGCGTGGGCAGCAGTCCGGCCGCGCCCGCTGTTGCTACGAGGATGACGTCGACCTCCGGGGCTGCGGCAATCTCGCTCATCGGCAGCCATTCGGCGCCCGTCACGGCGAGCGCATCGCGGAGAGGAAGCGAGTCCCGTTTCGACCAGGCGTAGGCGGGGGCGAACTCGATAATCTGGCGGGAGAGCTCGTCGACGTTGCGCCCCGCAGCCAGGGCGACCACAGCGAAGCGGTCCGGCAACTGGCGGATCACATCCAGGGCCTGGCGACCGATCGAACCGGTGGAACCAAGGA
>CAYYYI010000027.1:0-10403 GCA_964475735.1 uncultured Anaerolineaceae bacterium | reverse complement strand
TACGAGTCGCGCTACCACGAGCTGATCGAGGTGCTCGCTCGCGATTCCGTGAACCAGAGCGCGCCCCCGGCAGTAAGGCAGCCCAACGTTTCGCTGAAGCTATCGGCGCTCACGGCACACTTCGAACCGGCGGCGCCGCGGGCAACTTCGGAAGCGGTCAGGCGGCGGCTCGCGCCACTCTTTGCGCGAGCCCGTGAGCTTGGCGTCTTCGTGAACGTCGACATGGAACAGTACCGGTTCAAGGACCTCAGCCACACGATCGTCGAAGACGCGCTGGGGAGCGGGGACCTCGCGAACTGGGACGGCGCAGGCGTGGTCGTGCAGGCGTACCTGCGCTCGGGGCTGGAAGACCTTGCGCGGCTCCGGGCCCTCGCGGAGAGGCGCGGGGCGCCGCTCACGATACGGCTCGTGAAGGGCGCCTACTGGGACGAAGAGGTAATCGTTGCCAGGCAGGAAGGCCACCCCGTGCCCGTTTTCGAGGTGAAGCCGGCCACCGATGCCAGCTTCGAGCGCTGCACGGACGCGCTGGCCGCAGCCTACCCCGCGCTACGCCCCGCATTCGGCACACACAACCCGCGCAGCATCGCCCAGGCCATGGTTCGCTGCGAGCAGGCGGGGATTCCGCGTGAGGACATGGAGTTCCAGTTCCTGTACGGCATGGCCGAAGGGCTGCGGAAGGCGGTCGCGGGGATGGGCTACCGCACGCGAGTATACGTACCGGCAGGGGAGATCCTTCCCGGCATGGCGTACCTCGTGCGGCGGCTGCTGGAGAACACCTCGAACGAGTCGTGGTTCATGCACCGGCACGAGGAAAGTGATCCCGCGATGGCGCTGGCGCCCCCGGAAGCGTCCGAGCCGCCGCCGGCCGGTCCCCCTGCCAGGTTCACCAACCACCCCCCGGCGGAGTTCCACCTTCCCGGGCCGCGCCAGGAAATGGAGGCCGCTCTCGCCGCCGCCCGGCGCCGCTTCGGCGCGTTCCATCCTCTGCTCATCGGCGGTGAGGAGGTGGAGACCGCGGGCGAGGACGGCGTACGTTGCCCGGCCAGCCCGGAGACGGTGATGGCACGCGTGGCCCGGGCGAGCCGTGAGCACGTGGAGAGAGCGGTGGCCGCCGCGCGCGAGGCGTATCCGGTGTGGCGCGACACCCCGGCCGCAGAACGGGCAGCCGCGCTTCGCCGCGCTGCAGACGCGCTGGCAGAGAGCCGGTTCGAGTTCGCCGCCACAATGGTCTATGAGAGCGCCAAGCCCTGGCGCGAAGCGGATGCCGACGTCTGCGAGGCCATCGACTACCTGCGCTACTACGCCGCAGAGGCCGAGCGGCTCGGCCGCGGGCACGCTCTCATCGAACCGCCGGGGGAGACGAACAGCTACCACTACGAGGGGCGCGGCGTGGCGGCGATCATCGCACCATGGAACTTCCCGCTCGCCATCATCACGGGAATGGGTTCGGCAGCGCTGGCGGCTGGCTGCCCCGCAATCCTGAAGCCGGCCGCCCAGGCGCCGGTCGTGGCAGCGATGCTCGTGCGCGTGCTCCACGAAGCGGGCGTGCCCGGAGGCGCCGTGCAATACCTGCCGGGGCCCGGCAGCGAGATCGGCCAGGCGCTGGTGGAGCATCCCGGGATCAGCATGATCGCCTTCACGGGCAGCAACGCCGTGGGCCTGCGGATTCTCGAGGAGGCAGCGAAAGTGCGGCCGGGCCAGCAGAACGTGAAGCGCGTCATCGCCGAGATGGGCGGCAAGAACGCCGTGATCGTGGACGATGACGCCGACCTTGACCAGGCGGTGGCCGGCATCGTGGCCTCCGCGTTCAGCTACGCCGGGCAGAAGTGCAGCGCCTGCAGCCGCGTGATCGTGGTGGGTTCCGCCTATGGCGAGTTCCGGGCGCGGCTGGCCGCGGCAGTCGAGAGCCTCGTGGTTGGCCCGCCCGATGACCCGTACACATTCGTCCCGCCGGTCATCTCGTTCGAGGCCAGGGCGAAGATCGAATCCTACATCGCGATCGGCATGGCCGAGAGGCAGATTGTTGCGCGAGGGCCCGCACGGGAAGGCGGCCACTACGTGGCGCCGCACGTATTCGAGGACGTATCTGCGAAGTCGAAGCTGGCGCGAGAGGAGATCTTCGGGCCTGTGCTCACCCTCTTCCGGGCGGACGGCTTCGAAGAGGCCCTCGCCCTCGCCCTCGACTCTGAGTTCGCGCTCACCGGGGGAGTGTTCTCGCGCAACCCGCGGCACATCGCTCTGGCCCGGGAGCGCTTCCGCGTGGGGAACCTCTACATCAACCGTGGGATCACGGGGGCGATCGTCGGACGGCAGCCGTTCGGGGGGTTCGCGATGTCGGGAGCAGGCGACAAGGCGGGCGGGCCCGGCTATCTGCAACAGTTCATGGTTGCGCGGGTGGTCACCGAGAACACCGTAAGGCGTGGGTTCGCCGGGTAGGTCAGGAGTCGCCCGGCGCCGGCTCGTCCATCTGAAGGTGCTTGCCGACGCGGACCGCGATTGCCGCCGCCAACCCGAAGGGCAGTCCGACCAGGGCTGCCTGCAGCAGGACAGTCTCGAAACCGGGACGGCTATCGATCTCGATGCCCAAATAACCCGAAGGGTGCACTGTGCAGACGAGGTCTTCACTTCCCGCCGCGGCCCTGATCACCGCCACGCCACCCGGCGGGACGGTCGACGCCCCTACCTTGTGGCCGGCCACATCCTCGTTCCGGACGATTAGCTCGCGGTTTCGCCCCAGTGAGAGCGAGTTGGGGATAAAGGGCGCGGGCTCGCCCCGGGCTACCGCGGCAGCGGTCCCGGCAGGGATGGTCAGCTCGGCCACGTCATTGCCGGCAGCGGCCGGCTCGAGCAGCGCCCACCAGATGACACTGAGCACCAGTCCCAGCGCAAAGCCAGCCCCGAGCCAGCCTGCCCAGAAGCGCAGGCCGGGAGTCGCGATCCGCCAGCGCGCGCTGGCCGTCATGGGCAAGCCACCGGCCTCAAACGAGGTAGAGCGTCGGATAGAAGAAGATCCAAACAATGTCGACGAAGTGCCAGTACATGACTGTGCCCGAGATGGGCCAATGTTCCTTGCTGGAGAAACGTCCGCGCCCCAGCTGGATGGCAACCAGCGCCAGCAGCCCGACGCCGCTGAGAACGTGGGCCGCGTGGACCCCGGTCATGGTGAAGAAGACCGTGCCGAACGCCTCGTGGCGCGAGAACTCTGCCGTGGCCCATTCGTACCCGACCCCGAAGGCGAACACGCATCCAAGGCCGATGGTTCCGAGGAGCCACCACATGGCATCCCCGCGGCGGCCGTGCTCGATGGAAGTCTCCGCCATATAGGCAGTGACAGAGCTGGTGACCAGCACGGAAGTGATGCCAAGCCCAAGGAGCTGATCGAGGTGTTCCCGTTCGATCCCTTCGAGGAAGAACCGGGCTGACATGAGAAGGCCGAAGAGGATGGTCTCGGAGAAGAAGAAGAGCCAGAGACCGGCCCGCTTGATCCTGAGGGTGTCGTGCGGGGCATGGGCGACATGGGCGGTAGCAGCCATCAGTGAGCCTCCCCCCGCCAGACACGAGAGATGTGCATGAAGTACCAGAGGATGGGGATGGCCTCGCCAAAGGTGCCGATGGTGAGCAACGAGAAGCGCAGCTGCTTGTGGTCCACCCACTGGGCAATTGCGAAGTCCGTGAAGATGAGGAACAGCAGCCAGACGGCCATGATCCAGCCAATCCTGGAGCTACCCATTCGATGCACCCCCTCGCCGGGCCGGGGCCGGCTCCCCTGGACTTGTGAACGGCATCACTGGCCTCCTCCACCGCCGGCAGGCAGCCCGGCCGCGCCGGGGAACACCGCGTGGACCGATCCCGGGACCCCGTAATCGTAGGGATGGCCCTTGACAACGGGCGGCGTCGTGAAGTTCTGGACCGGCGGTGGCGAAGACACCTGCCACTCGATCGTGCGCGCCGCCCAGGGGTTCGCTTCGGCCACGGGGCCACGAATCCATGAGTAGATCATGTTGTAGATGAAGACGAGGAAACTGGTTCCCAGCAGGAAGGCGGAGATGCTGATGAACAGGTTCACGCTCTCCAGCGACTCCGGGTAGTCGGCGATGCGACGGTTCATGCCCTGGATGCCCGGCCAGTGCATGACGAAGAAGGTCACGTTGAAGGCGATGAACATCCACCAAAAGTGGAGTTGGGCCAGCTTCTCGTTGTACATGCGGCCGGTCATCTTGGGGAACCAGTAGTAGATGCCCGCGAAGAGCCCGAAAATCTCCCCGCCAACGATGGTGTAGTGGAAGTGCGCGACCACGAAGTACGTGTCCTGCAGGTGGATGTCGGTGGGGACGTCGGCCAGGAAGATGCCCGTGACGCCGCCGCAGGCGAAGTTGAAGATGACGGCCAGCGCGAAGAGCATAGGCGTCCGCAGCCAGAGGCGGCCCATCCAGATGGTGCCAAGGGCGGCAAGGAAGATAAGCCCGGTCGGGACGGATATCGCCTCCGTGGCCACCAGGAACGGGCCGTGCAGGTAGTTGGGCATGCCCGAAGTGAACATGTGGTGCGCCCAGACAACGCCGCCGAGACCGAGGATTCCAAGGAGCCCGCCGACCGCGTAACGATAGGCGAAGAGCGGTTTCCGCGAGAAGTGGCTGATCACCTCAAGTGCAATGCCCAACCCTGGAATCACCATGATGTAGACGGCCGGGTGGGAGTAGAACCAGAAGACGTGCTGGTAGAGGAGCGGGTCGCCGCCGGCCTCGGCGTTGAAGAAGCTCATCCCGGCGATCCTGTCGAGCAGCACCATGAGGAGAGCGACAGCGAATCCCTGGGTGTAGAGGAGCGCCATCCACGCGGCCACGAACATTGACCAGACGAATATGGGGAGCTTGCCCCAGGTCATTCCGGGGGCCCGCATGTAGATGATGGTGATGATGAAGTTCAGGCCGCCGAGGATGGACGTGAGCCCGAAGGTGATGATGGCCAACCCGAACAGGATTTGGGAGCTATCGGTGACGACGGAGAGCGGGGGGTAGGCTGTCCAGCCGTGCTCGATGCCGCCAAGGAAGGGCGTGGCAAGCAGCATCGCCGCGACTGGTGGGATGAGCCAGAAGGTAAGGGCGTTGAGGCGCGGGAAGGCCATGTCTTCGGCGCCAATCATCAGCGGGACAAAGTAGTTGCCCAGCCCGCCGATCACCGCAGCGACAGCGACAGCGACCATGAGGATGCCGTGCAGACCCATGACCGCGTTGAACTGGTCGTGGTCGAAGAGTTGCATTCCGCTCTCCATTAGCTCCCAGCGCATGAGCATCGCCATGAAGCCGGCCAGCAGGAAGACAACGATGAACGTGACCAGGTACTGGATACCGATGACCTTGTGGTCGGGACTGAAGGTGAAATAGCGCTGCCAGCCGGGGGCCTTGCGCCAGTAGGTTTTCAGTCCGAACCACTCGCGCCCCCACGCGCCCCACATGCCAATCCCAAGTAGCCAGCCAATGAGGCCGAACAGGTACCCAAAGGTGATGCTCACCTGCTCGTCGTACGCATCGTGCCCGGTGAGGCCGCGAACAATCGCGACAACGCCCAGGCCGATGTAAAAGCCAATGAGCCCGGTGCCCAGGCCGCTGGCGACGGAAAAGAGTGCGTACATCTGCTCCTCCTACTGGGCCTGTGCGGCGGGCTTCTGGCTTTCCAGCCACTGCTCGAATTCGGCGTGCGTCACGACACGCACGGGGAAGGTCATGGTGGAGTGGTCGAGGCCGCACAATTCGGCGCACTGCACGCGATAGGCGTCGTCGTCTTCGTATCGGCCGAGCACGGTCGGCTTGACCGTCATATGAGTCGTGCGTCCCGGGACGGCATCGATCTTCATCCGGAACGCGGGAATCCAGAACGAATGGATTACGTCAGTCGAGTCGATTTCGAACTTCACATGGGTGTCGACAGGGAGCACAAGTTCCTTGCCCTGGGCGGTGCTGACGGTGACGCCTGCGTCGACGTACTCCATGGTCCACGACCATCGGAAGCCAACGACGCGGACGACAAGCTCAGCGTCGGACTCGCCCCAGCCGTAGCCGTCCTTGTCGGGCTGGAGTTCGGCAAGGCCGGTGAGCCCGGGGAAGATCATCGTCGTCAGGGCGAGCGAGCCGGTGATAGCGATCCAGACTCGGGGCCCAAGCCCGATCCCGCGGTAGGCGGGGCCATCCTCGACCGGCTTCCGGAAGCTACCGAAGCGGATGAGGCTGTAGAAGAGAACGGCAATCACAAACGTGAAGACGGGGGTGCCCATGATCAGCAGGATCCGGAAGATCCGGTCGAAATCGTCCGCTTCGCTCGATCCGACGGTTGGGTACAGGTCCGCGAAGGCGAGCACCTCTCCAATGGCCGTGAGCACGACCCACAGGACGGCTGCGGCAGCGACGTGGCGCCTCACAGCCCCGTGCCTCGCGCGGCGAGAGAGGACAGAACGGCCGTGACTTGCTTCATCCTTCATCCCCCACGAAAGAGCAGCCCACGATTCACTCGCCACCGGGAAGCCATGCCAAGTATGGACAATTGACCCAGCGTAAAGCGGCGACGGGCTAACCTTGATGCGCATCATGAATCGGGGAGCGGTTTTCGTGCAAGCGACCGGTCGCAGATCGCGCGATACACTTGGTGGACGGGCGATTAGCTCAGTCGGCCAGAGCACCTCGTTTACACCGAGGGGGTCGGGGGTTCGAGCCCCTCATCGCCCACCATAACCTCTTCGATCCCCCGCTCAGTCGGTGAACACGGTCACGTACACCCAGAGCCTCCCGCTCTGCACGGCGGCGATGCCAACGCGGCCGAAGCGCTCTTCCAGGATGTTGTCCCTGTGGCCGGGGCTGGCCATGAGCCCATCGAAGGCAGCCTGCACCGTGCGAGCCCCGGGGTAGTTGTTGCGGGCCAGGTTTTCGCCTGCGAGCCGGTAGCGCCAGCCGCGGATGGCCAGCTCGGAAAAGGCGCTGGAGCCATCGGGACCGTAGTGGTCGAAGTACTCCCTGGCAACGAGGTCGCGGGCGCGGAAAAGCGCAATCTCGTCGATCTCCGAATCACGTTCCAGCGGCGCCAGCGCTTCTTTTTCGCGTGCGGCATTCATCAGAAAGAGAAGCGCATCGCTCTTCTGTTCGGAAGAAAGGGGTCCCGGGTCTGCGGCGACCGGCGCGGCCAGCGCCTGAACCGCATCGAGCGGAGGGGGCACATGAGACGCAGAGGGCGCGGCCTGTGCTGGCGTTGGGTGTGCCAAGGCCGCGGATTCCGGCGGCGGCAGTTGCACTTCAGTGACAGTTGTTGGAACGGCGTATGAGTGGGGCGGTCCGGGGGCGGCAGCTGCCGATGCTACTGTTGCGGGCTCTTCGGCCTGCGCGGCAACCGTGGGCAGCCAGGCGCGCCCGGCGACCATGGCGGAGCAGACCGCTCCGACCATGAGAAAGGCGCCGAAGGGTGTAAGAACCCTCATGTACTGGCTGTCGAACGGGAGGGCCGCGCAGCGCATCGGGGAACTGCCCGAGTGCCCGGGGAGGAAGAACCATGGAGCGCCTGAAGGAATCCGTTGCCGGTCCCGGCCTGCCCCCGCTTGTGGGTGTGCGGGCAGTTGTTGTTTCAGACGGCCTGGAACGCGCCTATGACCGCGCCCGCGTGCTGGAGGAGATGGGATACCGGGTGGCGGCCTGCGGTGATCCCGGTGGCGCTCCGGGCTTTGTGGCCGAACTGGACCCCGACGCGGTGGTGGTCGACCTCGGCAGGGAGGTGGCGTTCCCGGCAGACGTGACCGCTCACATTCGCAACGTCACCGATGCCACAATCCTGGTGGTGGGCTGCTCGGGCGCGCTCGGGGAGATGCTGCGCTGCTTCGAAGCGGGCGCCGACACCTATGCCCGCCCCAACTGCCATACCGATGAGATTGACCTCAGGCTGCGAGCCGCCTTCCGGCGCACGATCAAGAACGGCAATGGGGAGCGCTCTCCCGAGAAGACCACTCTCAGCATCGGAGAGATCGAGATAGATCCCGCGGGCCAGGTGGTGCGCAAACGCGGCGCAGTCGTTCCCCTTTCCCCCACGGAGTTTCGCCTGCTCATGACCCTCGCCGAACACCCGGGGGAGGTTGTGCCGTCCAAGGCGCTCATCGCTCGGGTGTGGGGAACCCAGTACGCCAGCGAGACGCACTACCTGCGGCTTTACGTCCGCTACTTGCGGCAGAAGCTGGAGGACGACCCCAGCCACCCCGTGTACATAGTCAACCGCTGGGGATCCGGGTACGCGCTGGAGACGCCGCCAAAGGCAGCCTGAGCGTTACTTCACCGCGTAATGCATGATCGGGCGGCCCGGGGTGCGCCGGGCTACTTCCTCAAACCCTGCTTCCCTGAACATGGAAACCACACCGGTATAGGCGGCGGAATTGCCCAGCCTGCCGGCCGAGTCATCGAGCGGGTACCCTTCGACGATGGCCGCACCCTGTGAAACGGCGTACGCAACCGCGGCCCGCAGAAGGGCCGCGCCAACACCCCGCCCACGATGGTTCCGGTCGATGAAGAAGCAGACGATTGACCATACAGGCTGCTCATCGATCGTCTTTAGCACTGGCGAGCGGTTAAGGCGCCCGAACTCTTCCCGTGGCCCCAGCGAACACCAGCCAACGGGAACGCCTCCCTCGTAGGCGAGCAGGCCGGGGACGCGCCCGCTCTCAACAATCGCCCGTAGCTCTTCGCGGTTTTGGGCACCCGCCTTCGCATCGAACTCCCGCGATGTCTGGCGCCACCACATGCACCAGCAGCCCCCAACCGCGCCATTGGCGCCGAACAGGCGCACGAGGTCTTTCCAGCGGTCAGGGGCAAGAGGGTAGATTCCGGTCGGGGGTTCACGGGGCATCACATTCATCGCTGACCCTGAGCCAATCTGGCAGCAGAGGGTAGCATGGCGGCATCGTGGGTAGACACGGGGATCGCCAGCCCCACATGATCGCCGGGAAGAGGAGGCGGAAATGACCCCGTACGAAATCCTCCGCAGTGGCCTGCGGGACGTCCACAAGATGCTCGACGCCGTCGCCGATGGCATGACAGCCGCACAACTCAACTTCCGCCCGGCCGAGGGGGGAGTGAGCGCGTTCTTCAGCCTTTGGCACTACGTCCGCACCGAGGACAACATCGTCAACTTCGTCGTGCAGCGCCGGAACACGGCCTGGCTCGAAGGCGGATACGACGAGCGGTTTGGCCTGCCGCGCACCAGCCAGGGGACGGGCATGACGACAGAAGAGGCGAACGCCATCCGCATCGCAGACGTGCCCGGTTGGCATGAGTACCAGTCGAAGGTGTGGGCCGCAACAGACGAGTTCCTTGCCGGGCTGTCCGCCGAGGAGTTCGACGGCATGAAAGTGACAATCAAGCCTCTGGGGGAAATGTCGCTCTGGAACGGGCTCTTCGGCGTGTGCCTCACGCACGGCTACCGCCACGTGGGGGAGATAGAGTACGTTCGAGGCGTGCAAGGCCTTGGCGGCCTCACCATCTGAACACTGGCCTGGAGGTCGCCCCTCTTGAACGAACCCAGCCCCGAATCAGTCCGCAAGATGTGGAATTACGCCGAGAAGTACGCCGAGAAATCCGGGACGTTCTTGCACCCCGACCGGTACATCACGGAGGGCGTGGTGCTCGGCCTGGCGGCGAACATCGATCAGCACGGGCGGCCGATCTGCCCATGCAACTTCTACCCGTCGAAGAACCCGGACGGGACCTGGCCGCAGGGCCTCTACCTCCCGCGGGAGGAAGAAGCGAAGCGCCGGACCTGGATATGCGCTTGCGACGAGATGCAGATGTTCAAGTACTGCCACTGCCTGCTCTTCGTTACCGAAGAGGGCCTTCCCATCACGGAGTACCTCCCCGAGGACCACGAAGGGCGTGAGATCTACGGCCTGATTGACGACCCCTCACCGGGCAAGGGCCGCGGCCTCTGGCATGCTCTGCGGAAGCAGCAGGGGAGCGAGTAGGGGCGGTTCAGCCGAACGGATCGACCACCCGGATCCCGTCGAACTTTCGAAAGTCGCGGTCGCGGGTCCAAATCGAGGTCACGCCGTGCTGGCGCATGAGAGCGACCAGGTGTGCGTCGGGAAAGAGCTTGCCTCGAACGCTCATTCCCCGGGTCGCTTCGGCCAGCTCCTGCAAGAAGCCTTCACGCTCGCCACCCGTGCGAACGTGCGGCAGCGAAAGCAACCGGGCGACTGCCTCCATCGCGGTTTCCCCGGACAACGGGAACCTAAGCACACCGGGGTGTGTTGACAGTCGCAGAAAGCCGAGAACGACCGGCCAGAAGATGTACACGATCTCCTCGCCTTCAAAGACCTGCGCGATCAATGCCCTCGCCCGCACGAAGAATGGGCTCTCTTCGTCCACCGCATAGACCAGGGGGTT
>CAYYYI010000026.1:22649-25952 GCA_964475735.1 uncultured Anaerolineaceae bacterium | reverse complement strand
GGAAACAGCGAGCCCTACCGCGAACAGCAGCCCGAAGACCAGGTGGAAGCGGGCCGTCGCCTTCAGGTGGAGGTTGAGAGCGCGCCCTTCGGCGCCGCCAAGCACGGCCCGGAGCGGCCCGGCCGCAAAGGGCGCGCTCAGCGCTACAAGCAGCACCGCCGGCGAAGCGCCCGCCAACGGCCAGCAGAGCGCCGCCGCCACGAACGCCCCCGCGAGCAGCAGCGTGAACCAGGCGCGCGTCCCCTGCACGCCCAGCAGCACGGCAAGGGTCGTCTTCCCCGCCGCGCGGTCGGTGTGGATGTCGCGAAGGTTGTTCACCACCAGGATCAGGGTGACCGTGCAGCCCATGGCGATGGACGCCGCCCACGCCAGGCCGGCCGCCTCCCCGGCCTGCACGTAGTACGTGCCCACCACGGCGGCAACACCGAAGAAGACGAAGGTGAAGGCGTCGCCCAGCGCGTGGTAGCCGATGGGCCACGGCCCGCCCGTGTAGACGATGGCCGCCACGATGGAGCTCAGCCCCACGGCCACGATCGGCCAGCCGCCCACCCATACCAGGTAGATGCCAGCGATGAAGGCGAGGGCGAAGGCGGTCCACATCCCCACCATCACCTCGCGAGGCGAAAGCAGGCCCATCTGGGTGACGCGGGGCGGGCCGAGCCGTTCGTGCGTGTCGGCCCCGCGCTTGAAATCGAAGACGTCGTTGGCGAAGTTCGCCCCGACCTGCAGGCAGAGCGCCCCGAAGAGCGCCGCCAGCGCGGGGAAAAGGTCGAAAGCGTCGCGCCCCACCGCAACGCCTGTGCCCACCGCGACCGGGGCGACGGCCGCCGGGAGGGTCGGCAGCCTGACGGCGAGCTTCCAGGCGGCGCGTTTGCTCATTGTCGCGGCGGGCAGGGATTCGGCGCTCAAGCGCGGACTGCCGTAATCGCCTGCGCCGCGCCGAGCATGTGCGACTGCTTGCGCACCTTTTCGAACCCGGCGTCGCGGATCATTCCCAGCAGTTCCGCCTCGGGGGGCATGTAGGCCGCCGAAGCGGGCAGGTAGCGGTAGGCGCTGCGGTCCGAGGAAAGAGCCCCCCCGATGAGCGGCACAACGCGGTTGAAGTACACCGAATGGCCCGTGCGAACCACCGCGTTGCGCGGCCGGTCCACCTCCAGCAGGCCGATGCGGCCGCCGGGCCGGATCACGCGGGCCAGCTCGGCAAGTACGGGCGGAATAGCCGTGAAGTTGCGAAGTGCGAAACCGGAGACGGCCACGGTCATGGACCCGTTGCGCAGCGGCAACCGCAGCGCGTCGCCCTGTATCCACTCAACGCCCGCGATGCCGCGCCTCTGCGCGCCCTGCAGCATCACGCGGGCGAAGTCGAGGCCCAACACGTGCGGTGTGAACCCCCGCGCAATCTGGGCGAAGTCTCCCGTGCCGCAGGCGAGGTCGAGAACGTGGTCGGAATCTGTCACCCGCAGCCGGCGGACAAGCTCTTGCCGCCAGGCCTGGTCGCGGCGGCCGGTCATGACGCGGTTGACGCGGTCGTAGCCGGGCGCGATGCGGTCGAACATCTGGCGAACGGCACGCGCCTTCTCTTCGGGCGGGGGGAGCACGTCGGACATGGAGGGGATTGTCGCACAGGGGCCGGACTCGGTCCGCGCGGTTCGATGTCGTCGCGGAGGCCCGGACGGGGTCAGGCGCCGAGCATTCTCCGGACCTCATCGAGGCTCACGCCGCCGCGCTGGCGATGGGACTCGCGGGAGCGCTCGATGATCGCGAGGAAACGAGGATTGGATGCGAGGCTGATGGTCTCGCGGTCTGCGTTGGCAGGGGGCGCCTGCTCTGAGTCATCGGTGGTTCGCATCGCTCCATCTTCGCACCCCTGCGCGTCGCGCGCCTTTCGCCTACACTCGCTCCAACTCATGGCTGGAGGCGGCCAATGGCCCGGCTGGATGGCAAGGTTGCGGTGGTCACAGGTGGTGCAAGTGGAATCGGCGAAGGCACGGTGCGGCTCTTTGCCGAAGAGGGCGCGCGTGTCCTCATCGCCGATATCCAGGACGGGCGAGGCCAGCACCTGGCGGAGGAGCTGGGCACGACGGCCGCCTACCTCCGCACCGACGTCTCCCAGGAGGGCGACATTGCCGCCGCCGTGCAGCACGCCGTTTCGAAGTGGGGCCGGCTCGATTGCATGTTCAACAACGCCGGCTTCGGCGGCGTCTCCGGCCCCATCGAGCTCACCGACATGGACGGTTACGACCGCACGACGGCCGTTCTCCTTCGCGCCGTTGTGGCAGGCATGAAGCACGCCGCGGCGGTGATGAAGCCCCAGGGCAGCGGCAGCATCATCAGCACGGCGAGCGTGGCGGGCATCCAGGCCGGCTTCGCGCCGCACGTCTACAGCGCGGCCAAGGCGGCGGTCATCCACCTCACGCGCTCGGTGGCGGTGGAGCTCGGCGAATTCAACGTGCGCGTGAACGCTATCTGCCCCGGCTTCACCACCACGCACATCTTTACCGCTCCCTTTGGCCTGACAGGAGAAGCGGCCGAGGCGATGCTCCCGAAGATCTCGGACGCCTTTGCCGACATGGCGCCAATCAAGCGGAGCGGTACGCCCGAGGACATCGCCCAGGCGGCGGCGTGGCTCGCGAGCGACCAGTCGAGCTGGGTGACCGGCCAGGCTATCGTGGTCGACGGGGGACTGACGGCTGGCCGGTCGCTGGCGGAGCTGAGCCGCCGCGTGGGCGCGGCGTATGGGGTCGACTTCTCGATGGCGCAGCCCCCGCCCCGGGGATAGGGCCGTGTTCTTTCGCCGCCGCAGGCAAACGGAGCCGCGGCCACCCGTCACCGGCCCGGTCACGCTCCACCCCATCGGGCACGTTCGGAACGCGGTGGCGAAGCCCCGTCCGCGCGGCTGGGAAAAGGTGGAGAGCACAATCGCGGTACTGCCCGGGCACGAAGTCCGTCTTTCGGGGCTCGAAGGCTACAGCCACCTGATCGTCGTGTTCTACATGGACCTCGCCGCGGAGGCCCCGGAGAAGCCGGAGACGCTGACGCTGGCCAGCGGCCGGACCTGCGGCATCTTCGCCACGCGGAGCCAATTGCGCCCGAACCATCTGGGGGTGTCGGTGGTTGAGTTGCTGGCCGTCGAAGGCCGCGAGGTGCGCGTGCGCGGGCTCGACGCCATCGACGGCACGGCGGTGCTGGACATCAAGCCGTACCTGCCGGAGTACGACGCCGTCCCAGGAGCGCGGATACCGCGGGGGTGAACGGTGGCCGGGGCGTGTGGCGCTCACAAGTCCGGGTGACGGCGGCTGCCGC
>CAYYYI010000026.1:17520-22549 GCA_964475735.1 uncultured Anaerolineaceae bacterium | reverse complement strand
GGCTGCCGCGGCGCCCTTGGTGGAGGTTCGATCCCTCCGCTCACTCACGTTCGTGGCTCCGCTACGGGGGCCCCGGGCGAGCCCCGGTCACGCGCGCCAGGGGGAGATGTCGAAGTCTTCCGGCAGGGGCAGGAAGAGGCTGCGGCGCGGACCTTCGATCTCCCGCGTGATGTGGCCCTGGCCGGTGGTGTCGTCTGCCAGCAGGATGCCGCCGGGGCCGAAGCGGCGCTTTGTGCCGTCGCCGCATTCGATCTCGGCCACACCTTCGAGCGTGATGACGAACTGGCGCCGGGGGGCGTTGTGGAACCCCAGTTCCGCCCCCGCCGGGGTCACCCGGAAGATGATTCCTTCAACCGGCACCAGCTCTGAGAGGTCGCCGTAGCGCCCGGGGATGAGCGGGATCTCCAGGTCCTCGACGTGCGAGCGGCCGTCGTCGCCGGTGTACACGCGCGTGGCTCTCATTGGCCGAACTCAACGGCGAGGATGCGATCTTCCAGGCCCAGCGCGCGGATGAGGTACTGCAACTCGGCGTCGCGCCAGGGTAGCGGCGCCTCTTCCTGGCACATGCGCGCGTCCTTCAGCTCCTCGTCGACGGCCGGGTCGGCCTGGAACGGCGCGCCGTGGCTCATCTCGTAGAAGAGCTCGCCCAGGGGCGGCTTCGGCGTCTGGCCGCCGGCTTCCCACGACTCGGCCGGGTAGCCCACCGCCTGCACGGCGACGGGGACGGCCGTCTCGGGCAGGTTGAGCAGCTTGCCGATGCGGTCGATGCGGGGGCTGCTCATCATGCAGGTGCCCAATCCTTCGTCGTAGGCCACCAGCGTGGCCTGGGCGATGGCCAGGCCTACGTCCATGAACGCCAGCGGCGAAACGGACGACGCTTCCCAGCCCATGGAGAACACCGGCTTCAGCCGCTTGTCGATCTCGGCGATGGTGCTATCGACCGAGGTGCCGATGCGGCGGCTGCGCACGAGGCCGTAGAGGTCATCGATCCACTTGTCGATCTGGTAGGCGGCGCGCTCGTTGTACCAGAAGATGAACACGGGCGCGGTCTGCATCTGCTGGTACCCCAGCGGCGGGGTCAGCGCCTTGATCAGGTTCTCCGGCGCCTGGTCGCGCCAGATGACAACGCCCCGCACGTTCATGACGTTTCCGACGCAGGACGAATGCCGGGCGGCCTCCAGCATCTTCTGGATCTTCTCCCGCTCGACCGGCCGGTGCGGCAGGAAGAAGCGGATTGTACGGCGGCGGCCAATGACTTCCTTGAGTTCCATTTCGAATCTCCTCTTTCGATTTCCGTGGTTTCGTGGTTGCGGCGGGCTAGTTGAGCAGCTTGCGGGCGGCGGCGATCGACAGCGTGTCGTTCGCACCGTCCTCGATGATGGAGGCGCGTGCGTCGCGCATGAGTTGCTCGACGAGCACGCCCTTCACCATGCCCATGGCTCCGCAGAGCTCGCTGGCGTCGGAGGCGACGTCGAAGGCCGTGCGCGTGGCGAACACCTTGGCGGCCATGGAATAGTGCACCGTGGGCTGGCCGCTCCCCAGCCGCAGGTTCACCCTGCGCGAAAGCGCGCGCGAAGCCTCGACGCGCATGAACATGTCGAACAGCCGTTTCTGCACGAGCTGGTTGCTGGCGAGCGGCACGCCCCCCTGCATGCGCGACCGGGTGTAGGCCAGCGCCTCTTCGAAGGCGGCGCGGGCAACGCCGCTGAAGGTTGTCGACATGCCCGCGTTCGCGCCCGCCAGGATGGTCTCGATCATCGCGAAGGCCTGGGGCGGCTCGGCGATCATGTAGTGGGCCGGAATGCGAACGTTGTCGAAGAAGATCTCGCCCTGGTTCAGCGCCCGCTGGCCCAGCTTGTTCAGCGGCGGCCCCTTCGAGACGCCGGGCAGGTTGAGTGGAATGATGGCAATCCCTGTGCCGGTCATCCCGAGGTCGGGCCGCACGCTAAGGAAGGCGAGGCAGTGGGTCGCGATCGTCCCGTTCGAGACCCATGACGATTTCTGGCCGTTGATGACCCACTCGTCGCCGTCCTTGCGGGCGGCGCAGTCGAGATGCACGTCCGGGTGATCGGGCACGAGGATGAGGTCCGAGCCGTGGTTCGGCTCGGTGCCGCCCCAGCAGCCGACGTAGCGGCCCTCCCGGTCCTCCACGTAGGGCATCACAACCTCGCGCATCAGGTCGGGGTTGCCGGTCATGGCGGCGAAGCGGAAGGGCATGCCCCCTGCGCCGAGGCTGATGCTGAGGGCGGAGTTGCCCCAGCCGAACTCCTCGGCGACAACGTGGGCTTCCACGGGACCCAGCCCGGCGCCTCCCAGGTGTTGCGGGAAGCCGCGCAGGTGGTGTCCCGCCTGGTACGTCTTCTTGATCGCGCTCCACAGCGGGGAGCCGCTGGCGATGACCTCTTCCGGGCGGAGGTCGTCGAGGGCGGCGGCCGTGGGGCGCATCACCTCTTCGGCGAAGCGGTGAGCCTCCTTCTTCAGCAGCGCCTGTTCGGGCGTCAGATCGGTTGTGTCGTCGCTATAGGCCATGGCGTGACTCCTCGTATTGGCGATCTCGCCGGCGGGTCCACGGGATCGTGGGCCTGCTTCTCCGTTGGGGCCGCATCATATGACGCCCGGGCGCGCACGGTGAAGCGCGCCTCTCTAACCGGTCACTCGCGGGCGAACGGTCCGAAGGCGAGGTCCCGCGCCGCGCCCGCTTCGTCGCGGCCTGCCGTCACTGCCGGGATGATGGTGCGGGCCATGCCGCTCTCCGGGAGGAGGGTGGCGACGAGTTGGCCGCCGTCGCCGCCGCCTGCGTGACATTCCCAGAGGAGCAGCTGTTGGCTCCCTTCGCTCCCGCCCGGCCGGGGGATCACCATGAGCGCCCCGACGAAGAGGGCGGCGCCCGCGCTGGCAAGGGCGGTGCCGTGGTGAGCCGCAATTGCCGCCGCCTGCCGCAAGGGCGCCATCAGTCGCCCGCCGCCAGCAGCGCCTGGCGCCGGGCAACCCGCGGCAGCGCGGGCAGCCCCCTCTCCGAGGCGAACACGACCATGAAGATGCCCAGGTGGATGAGCGAGACGAGCAGGAACCCGGTCTGAAGTGAACCCGTAGCCTGGTGGAGGGCTCCCGTGAGTAGCGGGCCGATTACTCCCCCGAGGGTGAAGAGGCTGAACATGAACGACGAGATGACGGCCACTTCGCGCGGGCGAACGTTTGGAAGCTCGAAGGGGATGGCCACGAGGGTCGGGTAGACCTGCATGCACGCCCAGCCGAGCCCGAACGCCCCCAGCGGCAATAGCGGGCGCACCGGCACAAGAGCCATCACCAGCATCGATCCGGTGCAGACGACGCCGGTCAGGTACATCTGCTGGCGGCGTGCGGTCACCCGGTCGCGAATCCAGGCGCAGTGCAGCGCCCCCACGATCTGTCCGACGGGGATGCCGGCCGTAAAGAGGCCCGCCATCCGCAACGAAAGCCCCCGTTCCTCCGTCAGGAAAGTTGGCCAGAACACCGCAAACGCGGACACGCCCACGATGCAGAACGCCGTCGCCACGCCAAAGGTCCACACGGGCTGATAGCGGAAGATCGCGGCCAGCGGGGTCCGTTCTTTGGCGGCCGCGCGTTCTCGCACGGGCGCTGCCGGGTTGTCGCGGGCGAACAGCACCCACATCAGCGACGAGGCCGCCAGCAGCACGCCCAGCGCGAAGAAGGTGTTTCGCCAGCCATCGAGCCACACGAGCATCCAGGGGAGGAACCCGACGGCCGCGATCTGCGCGAGCCCCATCACCACCGTGATGAACGATTGCACGCGCGGCACTTCGTGCTGGGCGAACCACTGCTGGATGAGCATCGCCGAATTCGCCTGCCTGCTGACGAAGCCCATCATGAAGATGAAGCGGAAGAGCACTTCGAGCTCGTACGTGGGCGCCCAACCCTGCAGGAAGGCGAACACCGACATGTGCACCGCACTCGCGAAGATCATCAGCCGGGCGTTGAAGCGGCTAACGATCGTTGCTACCGGGATGCCCAGGAGGATCATGGCAATCCAGCTCATGGCCCCCAGGACGCCCGCCTCGGCGGGGCTCATGTGCAGCTCAGCCTTCATATCGGGGAGCATGATGCCCACGGAGTAGCTCACCCACATGGCAGTCGAACTGACGCCCGAGAAGAGCCCGATGATGACCAGCCAGCGGTAGGACACAGGGAAACCACCCTTCCACACAGCGCTTCGTGAATGCCACTGAAGCCCATCCGGGCAGCGCGGAAGTATGACGGCAGTCAGGCTTTTTCGGCGCGAGTGCGCCCAAACGGCGCCGGGCGGTAGACTGCCGCCACCAGCAGCCCAGGGAGTACATGCCATGGACAGCCCCGCCGATATCGCCCTCCGCCCCGTTCCGGACATCTACGACGAGCCGTGGGTGGCGTGGACGCTGCGCACGGCCGGGCTCCATCTCCACCCCGGCCGCGAAGTGGCTACCGTGAATCTCATCGAGAAGGCGGCTCACTTCGGCTTCCCCACCGGGGGACTGGTGCTCGAAGTGGCGCCCGCGCTCGGCGGCCCGGCGCGCGTGGTGGCGCGGCACTTCTCGGCGACCATGATCTGCGTCGACATGAACCCCATGATGCAGCGGGCTCAACGTGCCTCGGCGTGGCACGAGGGCATCGGCCTGCGCTGCCAGGGGGTGTTGGCCCGCACCGAGCGGCTTCCCATCCGCGACGCTTCGCTCGACGGGGCGTGGAGCCAGGACGCGATGTGCCACATGGACAAGCCCGGCGTTGTGGCCGAAGTGGCGCGGGTGCTCAAGCCCGGCGGCACGTTCGCCTTCTCGGATTGGATCGCCCGGACGGACCTCAGCCGCGAGGACTGGGGGGCGCTCGCCGGCGTTTGGGGCTTCCCCTCGCTCCTGAAGCCGGCCGAGTACGTGGCCCTGCTCGCAGCGAACGGATTCGACCTGCTGCTTGCGGAGGACCGCACACCGGCGCTTGCCGCCCACCGCGCCCCAACGCCCTCCGACCAGGAGCTCTTCGAGCTCGCCTACGCCCGCCG
>CAYYYI010000026.1:0-17420 GCA_964475735.1 uncultured Anaerolineaceae bacterium | reverse complement strand
ACCGCGCCCCAACGCCCTCCGACCAGGAGCTCTTCGAGCTCGCCTACGCCCGCCGCTGGGGCGAAGCCGAACTCGCCCGCCAGAAGGCCCCCGGCGAGGTCTGGCAGGGCCTCGCCCTCCAGGGCAAGACCGGCGTCGGCATGTTCATCGCCCGCAAACGCCAGGGCGCCGGGTAGGCTCCCCTCTTTCGTCAAGCGTCTACCGTCTTTCGTCTACCGCGCCGCAGGCGCCAGCGATTGCCCTCCATCGACCACGAAGATGTGGCCCGTCAGGTACTCCCCTTCGTCGCTCACAAGGAAGGCGACCATCTTCGCGATGTCGTCCGCGGTTGCCATGCGTCCAAGCGGAACGCGCGTGGCGAACTGGTCGCGCAGACCGTTATCCAGGATGCCGGGGTCGCCCATGCCCTTGCCCCAGAGGGGTGTGTCGACCAGCCCTGGGGCGATGGAGGTGACGCGGATGCCGTGCTTCGCGAGGTCGAGCGCGAAGCACTTGGTCATGTGCATCACCGCCGCCTTTGAGGCGCAGTAGGCGGTGAGGCTGGGGGCCGGATTGAGAGCGGCGACGCTGGCGATGTTCACGATCGCGCCGCCGTGGCCCTCCGCGATCATCTGGCGCGCGGCGGCCTGGTCGCTGAAAAGCACACCCTTGCCGTTGATGTCCATGATGCGGTCCCAGTCTTCCTCGGTAGTTTCGAGGGGCGTCTTGAAGATGGCGATGCCCGCGTTCGCCACCATGATGTCGAAGCGGCCGAACTTCTCTGCCGCGGCTGCAACCAGCCCGTCGACATCCGCCCGCGAGACCACGTCGCAGCGAAAGCCGAGGGTGCGCGCGCCCGTCTCTTCGGCGATCTCCGTGGCGGCGGCGCTCGCGCCCGCCTCATCGATGTCGCCTATTGCCACCGCTGCGCCTTCGCGCGCGAACGCATAGGCGATGCCCTTGCCGATGCCGCTTGCCCCGCCCGTGATGGCAGCGACTTTACCCTTCAACCGCATTCCCAAACTCCTTGCCTGAATGAGCCAACTCTAGAGAGCGCGGCCCGCGGGGGAAAGCGCCTGGCCCTTTGCGGCGCTGAATTCGCCCGCCGGGCGTTCAGGGAGTGTGTGGGCGAACCGATGATCGTCTCGTAATGAGCAAAGACGCCCGCGAACTCCTGACCCGAGTCGATGACCTGCCCCCGCTCCCGGCGGTGGCTTCCCGCGTCATGGGGCTTGCCGATGACAGCCGCACGAGCGCGCTTGACCTGGCGCAGGTGCTCAGCACCGACCAGGCCCTGACGGCGAAGCTCATCAAGATCAGCAACTCGGCGTACTACGGCTTTGCCCGCCGCGTGAGCACTGTGCGCGAGGCCGTGCTCGTGCTCGGCTTCAAGCAGGTGCGGCAGCTCGCCGTGGGGGCAAGCATCGTGAACTCGTTCAAGAGGAACGGCGTCCTCGATGGCGTGTTTGACCTGGACCTGTTCTGGGGGCATAGCGTGGCTACCGCCGTCGCGGGCGAAGCGATCGCGAAGAAGACGCGCGCCGCCCGCCCGGAAGATGCCTTCACTGCGGGGATCCTTCACGACATCGGGCGGCTGGTCATTTCGCAGGTGTTGCCGCGTGAGTTCGCGGGCGCCGTGACGTTCGCGCGGTCGAACCACTCCAGCCTCCACGAGGCCGAGACGCGGCTCACAGGCTACGACCACACGGCCGTAGGCCGCGCCCTGGGCGAAAAGTGGAAGTTCCCGGGCCACCTTGTCGACGCCATCGCTCTGCACCACGACGAGTCGCTCACCCCGGGCGCCGATGGGCTGCCGGGCGTGGTCGCGCAGGCCAACCGGCTGGTGCTTCACTACGGGCTCTATTGCGGCTACGACGACGAAGAGCCGGCGCCCGTGCCGATGCCGGCGGATCTTGCGGCCATCGAAGAAGCCACCGGCGGGATCGAGCGCGTCCTCGAACGGGCGTTTGCCTTCATCGAAAGCGCCACCGGCGCTCCCGAGCGCTGGTACGCGTCCGCGGCAAGCTAGTGTCTCGGGGCCGTAGCGTGGACGGACGCTGCGAGGGCAACCGAGCCGTGCTTCACCTTCGCCCGCGGCCATCCTGCCTGGGCAAAGCCAGCCCGAGAGCGGCGATGTGTGGGGGTGCGGCCCCTCCACTCGCTCACGCTCGTGGCGCCGCCTCGCCGTTGCCAGGGCCGCAACGAAAAGGCGGGGCCGGCTTCCCGGCCCCGCCTGGGTTGACCTGTTTCGGGTTCGAGGTCCGAGCCTAGAGCGCTTCGATGATGGTGCTGATGCCCATCCCCGCGCCGATGCACTGCGTGCCCAGGCCGTACTTCTTGCCGCTGCGGCGAAGTTCGTGCGCGACCGTGAGCACGAGGCGCGCGCCCGTGGCCCCCAGCGGGTGCCCGATGGCGATCGAGCCGCCGTTGACGTTCACGCGGTCCAGCGGGATCCCGAGCTCCGTGCAGGAGGGGATGACCTGGGCGGCGAAGGCCTCATTGAACTCGACGCGGTCGATGGCGGCCGCTTCGATGCCAGCGTGGCGGAGAGCTTTCCTGGTCGAGGGAATGGGCCCGAGGCCCATGACCTGCGGCTTCACGCCGGCCACGCCGTAGCCGATGATGCGCGCCAGCGGTTGAAGGCCGAGTTCGAGGGCCTTCTTCTCGCTCATAAGGAGCGCGGCGCTGATGCCATCGTTGGTTGGGCAGGCGTTGCCGGCGGTGATGCGGACCTCTTCGCCGCGAGGGCTGACCACACCCTTGATGGCCGGGAGCCCGGCCAGGGCTTCCATGTTCGTGCCGGGCCGAAGGCCCTCGTCGCGATCGAAGACGATTGTCTTGCCGCGTTCGGCCTCGACCCAGTTGCCTTCCGCGTCGAAGACGGGTTCTTCGACCTCGAGGGGAATGATCTCATCCTTATAGATGCCCTTGTCGTAGGCGGCGGCGGTCTTGCGGTGGCTCTCGACGGAGAAGGCGTCGAGCTCTTCGCGGCTCAGGCCGTAAACTTCGGCCACGTTCTGGGCCGTCTGGCTCATGGAGAGGATGGGAGAGTAGTCGAGGATCTCGTCCTGGAAGGGGACAGAGAAATTGGCAGAGTGATCGGGCGCCATGTTGCGCTGTGCCGGGGTCATTTCGAGGCGCTTGCGGTTGAATTCGGTGATGCGTGTGGTAGCGCCGCGCGGCCCACCGCCGAGCTGGCGTCCCATGCGCTCGACGCCGAGTGCGATGCCGCATTCGGTCGCTCCCACCTGGATAGACTGAGCGATGCGGTGGAGGGTTTCCATGCTGGAGCCGCACTGGCGGTTGCTGGAGAAGGTGGAGACCTCCATCGGGAAGCCGGCGAGGCGCGCTGCTGCGTCGGCGCCGATGCCGGCCAGTTCGGCCACTCCGCCGACGTTGCCCATGCCGATGTCCTCGATCATCCACGGGCTCACCTTGGGGTTGCGGTCCATGAGGGCGCGGAGGATGGTTGCCGCGACCTCATCGAGACGGGTGGCGACGAGCTTGCCGCGCCCACCCTTCGAGAAGGCAGAGCGGACGCCATCGACGATAACGACGTTGTTCAGTTCCAAGGGTCATCCTTCATGGCTGCGGCCGCGCTTATGGCTCGCAGCGGTGTGATTCGCGAATCATATCGCAGGCACACCCGCGGGGCGAATACCCCGGGGCGGCCGGTCCCCCGGGGCGCGCTAACGAGGAAAGGGGAGTGGCGGCCACTGGCCTGGCCACCACTCCCCACCGCCGCCCCCGGCCTCTCCCGGGACCTTCTCAGGCCGCCGGCAGCGTCGGGAGCCACTCCGCGGAGCGGGCGTTTCGCAGCCGCGCCTCCGCAAGCGCTGCGGGCCGCAGGCCATCGCGCCACGATGGCGCAGTCCCCGCTGCGCGGAAGCCCCGCACCCGCAGGCCGGCCTGCGCGAACCTCTCCACAATCGCGCCGAGGGGAACGCGCGGTTCGAGGTACACGCCGTCGATGGTGTGGGCACACATCGCCGCAAGGCCTTCGCGCTCCAGGCGCGCGGGGAATTCGGCCGGCGTCCAGCCGGTTTCGATTACGTACCCCCGGCGGGGGCGGAAAACTTTGGGCTCGCTCATGGCATTCCCTCCGTGACTTTCTTGTCCATGCAATGGACCGCGCCCCCGCCGGGGTGACGCCGCTCTGCCCGCATCCGTAAAGATTGTCTGAACCAGCTTCCCCGGTGGACAACCAGAGAATTAGGCGTATAGTTATAAAGCGATGCCATCCGAACTTGAACCCGCTTTCCGGGCGTCAGTTCCCCGGGTCGCCACCTCCGGCGTAATGGAGTTGAACTTCGCCCTCTTCATCGTCGAGTGCCTGCTCCAGCCGCCCGCCTACCGGCGCTATGAATGCGTACCGTGGGCCAACGCCGCCCTTGGCTCCCGCCAGGATCTGCTGGAGCGCGTTGCCGCCTTCTGGGGCGATGGCCACAACGAATGGTCAGAGACGCTCATCCTTGCCCACCGGGGCGGCATGCTCTTCGATGAGTCTCCCGAGGGCTTCATCGCGCACATCGACGACCTGCTCGCGCTCCCGGGCGAAGTCCCCCCTCTCCCCAGCGAGCCTCCCGGCGTGCGCGAGATCCTGGCGGCCCGCATCGCACGCCTCCAGGAGTCGCCGGAGTTGCGCCGCGACTACGCCCGCCTCCTGGGCGACATCTGGGACGCCCTCGCCCCGGCCTGGCGCGAGGAAGGCCTGCCCATTGTCCGCCAGAGGGCAGGCCGCATCGAACAGCAGCTTGCCGGAGGCGCTGACCCACGCACGCTCCTTCCACGCCACCACTTCGTCTTTCGCGAACGCCACGCCCCAGGCTTCCAGGCCGCACTTGAACACGGAGAGGCCGTTTTCGTGCCGCTGGCGCTTGCGGGCGCAGGCGCCGCCTACTTTGCGCTGCCGGGCGCCACGCTCGTGGCCTTCGGGCCCGATGCCGGGACCGGGGGCGCCGCCCATCGCCAGGCTATGGAGGCCGCTGCCGCAAGGTTCAAGGTGCTCTCTGATCCCACCCGCCTCTCCATCCTCGACCACCTCAGCTACGACGAGCACACGATTACCGACCTGGCGCGCGCTCTCGGAGTTTCGCAGCCAACGGTGAGCGTCCACGTGAAGGCTCTTCGCGAGGGGGGCCTTGTCGAGGCCCTGCGCGAAGATGGCCGCACGGTCTACCGTGCATCGCCCGAGCGCACCCGCGAATTTGTCGAAAGCACGCTGGCCGAGATGAGCCGCTGACCAATAGGCGCCGCCAAATGCGGCGATTGGCCTTTTCTATATGCGGGTTTGCCCTACAGACCTTAACCTCCGCCCTTGTTTCCATGTCGCGACGCGGTGGTATATTGAGCGCCGGCCCGGCGCTGGCGGGGTGTGGCTGCCGTAAAGCGGCAGCATGCGCCGGGTTCGCGACACCCCGTGCCTATCCTGCGAGACGAAGGACGGTCTTACCGCTTGACCGAACCACTCCAGGTTGGCCAGTTCGCGATAGTCGATCACGAACCGGTTGACCGCGGCCCGAATGCCGGGATCTTCCACGGCAGAGGGCCGGCCGACGACCGCGCCGAGCTCTATGTGCTCGCCGAAGGCACCACGCCTGCCGGCGAAGCCTTCGCGGGCCACGTCGTCTCTGCCATCGGCAACCTCTGGCATACGCTCGACCTTTCCCTCACCGGGGCGCTCCGCCGGGTGTTCGATGAAGCCCAGCGCAACCTGCGCGATTGGAACCAGAAGAGCATCGCCCAGCACCGCGTCAGCATCGGCCTCACCTGCTTCGGCCGCCGCGGCGATAGCGCGGTCATCGCCCAGGCTGGCCCATCCGTCGCGTTCCACTTCCACCGCGGCCAGGTTCGCGCCTACTACAGCGACGAAGAGCACGGCCGCCCCGTTGGCATGGGCCCCGGCGCCGAGCCGCAGCTGACGCGCATCCCCTTCGACCCCGGCGATCGCCTCCTGCTCGTCTCGACCGCCGCGCTCCGCGAGCTTGACGATGAGCTCATCGCCGGCATTGTTGCCCTGCCCACAGACCGCGTTCTCCCCGACCTCTATCGCCGCCTGCAGGGGCTTCGCAACCTCACCGCCGTGCTTGTCGCCGCCCCCGATGAAGCGATCAAGACGGGTGCGGGCGCAGCGGACGCCGCAGACGAGCTGTCAGCCGCTGTAATCGATGCGACTGCCGGGAGCGTTCCGGCGCTGCCTGCTCCCCCGCCAGATGATCCCAACGCCGAGGATGGCTACCAGCCCAGCCTCTTTATCGAAGAGCCGGGCGAGCCTGCCCGCGTCGTCCTTCGCGAAGTTACCCCGCGCGCGATTACTACCGCCGCGCGCGCCAACGAAGAGCCTGTCGAGATCCCCGCTCCCCTGCGGCGCGCCGCAGGGGATGGCCTGCTCGCCGCCCTTGCCGCGGAGCGCCAGATGCGCGCCGCCATGGCCAGTTCCGCTCCCCGGGCGAGTACCGTGGCTGCGGCCGGCAGCTACTCCAGCGGTCCCACGTGGCGCAGCAACCCCGCCACAACCGGGGCCAACCCCGCCTCCGTGGAGCGGCGCCGCCAGCGCCATGGCAGCTTCTCCCGCGGGCTCGTTCGCGAAGAGGCGCCCCCTGCGCCCGCGACGGTGATCGATCCCGAAGGCGCGCTGCCCGTTGAGCAACTCGCCGCCGGTGTCCGGGCCTCCACGGCGCTTACCAGCCCGGCTCTCGCCAGCCCCATGGCCGAAACCATCGCAAGCGAGAACGCCGCCACGGTTGCCCATGGCGGCTCGCTGGTCCGCGTTCGAGACAACATGGGTGGCCGCTGGAAGGGTGGTGGCGGGAGCCTTTCCAAGCGCCGCAACACCACCTCCGGCCAGCTTCCACCCACCTGGCTTGTAGTCATTGTTGGGCTTGGTATCCTGCTCGCCCTTGTCGGCTACCTCGTCATCCCGGGCATGCTCGAAAAAGACCGCAGCGCGCGCTATGCCGATCTCGTCGATGGCGCCCAGCGCATGCTGGCCACCTCCCGCGTGCAGGAAGATCCCGGCGAAAAGCGCAAAGCCCTCACCGAGGCCCAGGCGCTCCTCCTCGAAGCGCAGGAAGCCGATCCAGCCCGCTCCGAAGCCGGGGACCTCATCAACGAAGTCGCGGGCGCCATCTCGTCGCTCGATGCCATCCAGACACCCGCGGCCATCGATACGCTGGCGGACCTTTCGCAGTTTGGCGACAAGCCCGTCTCGCCGCTCCGCCTCACGGTGGGCGAAGACGCGGCCTACATCCTCGACAGCGCATCCTCCCAGGTCATCGCCGTGGCCCTTGCCACGGGCGAAAAGGGCGTCGTATTCGCCGAGGACAAGGAAGCGAAACGCGGCCGGCCCGTGGCCACCGCCCTGGCCGACAATGCGGAGATCGGGCGCAACACTCTGCTCGTGGCCGATTCGGAGGGTGGCCTCTGGGCATACACGGCCGAGACCGGGCTGCGGCGGGTCGCCTTCGCGGCCCCTGCCGGTCTCACGATCACCGACATAGCCGCATGGGGCCGCGACCTTTACGTTCTGGACGCAGGCCAATCCACCGTCTACCGGTTCAGCCCCGCCGATGGCGGTTACGGCGCCGCCCCCAGGAAGCACCTGAACACCCCCGACATCGCCGCTGCCCGCCGCCTGATGGTCGACGACGAGGTGATCACCGTCGACGCCAACGGCGCCCTTCGCCGCTTCGCCGGGCAGGTTTCGCTTGTTCTCTCGGCGGCGGGCATCGACAAGAAGCTGGCCGCGGCCGAGGCGCCGCAGTCCATCGGTACCAACGGTGACATCGCTGTGCTCGACGCCGCCGCCGACCGCATCGTTGTCTTCCGCCGCGACGGCACCTTCGACCGGCAGTACCGGCACAAGGAATTCCAGGGGCTGACGGCGTTCGCAGTGCGCGATGGCGTGGGGTATGTGTTCACCAGCTCCGGCCACCTCCGCCGCGTCACCTGGTAACTCCGCCCAACAGAGCATCTCGTTTCCGGGGTACAATCCTTCACGGAGCGTGAACCCCGGAGAGCCCCCCTTGAACAGCATCCTTGTCACCACCGACGGCTCCCAGCTTTCGCGCAGCGTGCTGCCCCACGCCGCGCGGCTGGCCGCTGCCTGTGGCGCCCGCGTGGTGCTTGCGCGAGTGGTCAACCCGTCAGCCGACCTTGCTCGCGGTGCTGCAGGGGAGGCATCGATCGCGGCCCTTTCCCGGGAATGGCAGGCGGAACTCGAGTCGATACTCCGATCCGCGGGCGCGGAAGGCGAAGCCCTCGTTGCCCTTCAGCAGCGAGGCGAAGATGCCCCCGGGGCCATCATCCGCGTGGCGGCGGAGCAGGGGGCCGCTCTCATCGCCATGCACTCGCGCGGCAGCGGCGCTCTCCGGCACGCCCTCCTCGGCAGCGTGGCCATGGGCGTCCTCGGCCATTGGGCGGGCCCGCTTCTCCTTACCGGCGAACATGCGGTAGCTCCCGCCGGCGAAGGCTCCTATCGCGTCGTGGTCACCAGCGATGGCTCGCCCGCGTCGCTCGACGTCGTGCCCGCGCTCGAACCGTTTCTTTCCACGCAGCGCATCGCCGTGAGTCTCATCAGGGTCTGCGAGCCCCGCAGCGGCCGGCCGGGACCCGAGGCCGAGCAGGAAGCCTGCCTCCACCAGCTCGAGTCTCTGCGTGAGCAGCTCTCCGCCGGGATTGCCTGCGACTGCCGCTGCCCCGCTGCCACCTACGAGCAGCCCGTCGCCGCCGCCATCATCGAGGCCGCCAGCGCCGCAAGCGCGGACGCCATCGCCATGTCGACCCACGGCCACGGCGCGCTCCGCCACCTCCTCGCCGGGAGCGTGGCGCTCGACGTGCTCGAACGCTCCCCCATCCCCGTCATCCTCGTCCGCGGCCAGGGTTGACGCCGTTGCCCGATCATCCCCCCCGCCCGTATGGTGATACCACGATGCTGGCCCTACCTCCCCGCGGATGTGTGCGCTGCTCCTGTTCCGCGGGGTCCTGTCGCTGACCGGACCCCTGCCCGCGCCGCCGTCCGCCACCCGGGAGGTCTCCTGAGAAATGTCCACCCTGTCCGAAATCCGCGATGACATCCGCGCCGCCCTCGCGCGCGACCCCGCCGCCCGCAACGCCGCGGAGGTTGTCTTCTTCTATCCCGGCTTCCACGCCCGCGTTGCCCACCGGGTGGCGAACGCGCTCCACCGGCGAGGCGTCCCTCTCATTCCGCGCGGCATCATGCACCTGGCCCGCTTCTTCACAGGCATCGAAATTCACCCCGGCGCGACCATTGGCTCGCGCTTCTTCATCGACCACGGCATGGGCATCGTCATCGGCGAAACGGCCGAAATCGGCGCCGATGTCACCCTCTACCAGGGCGTCACCCTCGGCGGCACCAGCACCCGCAGGGCGAAGCGCCATCCCACCCTGCGCGACAACGTCGTCGTCGGGGCCGGGGCAAAGGTTATTGGCGCGGTGGAGATCGGCGAGAATGCCCGCATCGGCGCCGGTTCGGTGGTTGTGACCAACGTCCCGGCAAACGCGACCGTCGTCGGTGTTCCCGGCCACATCGTCGCCTTCCACGATGACTCCAACGGCGTCATCCAGCGCCTGCCCGATCCCGAGTGGGAGCGTCTGAACGACCTCGACCGGAGGGTGCAGGAACTGCACGATCTCGTTGGCCACCTGGAAGAGCACCTGGCCGGGCTGCACGAAGACCACCATGAGGCAGGACTGAGGGCCGAGGACCGGGGAAAGGCGTAGCGCATGCGGATCACCGACACACTGACCCGGGAGAAGGTCCCGCTCCAGCCGCTCAGCCCGGACGGCGTCGTGCGCCTCTACGTCTGCGGGGTCACGCCCTACAGCGAGGCTCACGTCGGGCACGCCCTCCACGCCATCGTCTTCGACGTCCTGCGCCGCTACCTGGAGTGGCGCGGCTTCAAGGTCCGCCACGTCCAGAACTTCACCGACATCGACGACAAGCTGATAGAGCGCGCCAACCGGCTGGGCGTGGAGATGGACGCGCTGGCGGACCAGAATATCGAGTCCTACCTCGCCCAGATCAAGCGGATGAACGTGCTGCCCGCCACGGAGTACCCGCGGGTCACCGCCATGGTGCCCAACATCATCAGCTTCATCTCCGGGCTCATCGAGAAGGGGTTCGCCTACGCCTCCGGCGGCGACGTCTACTACCGCGTCCGCAAGAAGGGCGACTACGGGAAGCTTTCACACCGCAACATCGACGACCTGCTCAGCGGCGCCCGCATCGACCCCACAGAACTGAAGGACGACCCCCTCGACTTTGCCCTCTGGAAGGCCGCCAAGCCCGGCGAGCCCAGCTGGGAGAGCCCCTGGGGCCCTGGCCGCCCCGGCTGGCACATCGAGTGCTCCGTGATGGCGCGGGAGACGCTGGGCGACCGGATCGACATCCACGGCGGGGGCGCCGACCTCATCTTTCCCCACCACGAGAACGAGATAGCCCAGACGGAGGCGTTCACCGGCAAGGCGCCCTTCGCCGCTATCTGGATGCACAACGCGCTCCTGCAGCTCGGCAGCGAGAAGATGTCCAAGTCGCTGGGCAACCTCGTGCCCGTCGACGAGGCGCTCGAGAAGTACGGCCCCGACGCCCTGCGCATGTTCGTGCTCGGGAGCCACTACCGCAGCCCCTCGACCTACACCGAGGAGGCGCTGGAGGCCGCGAAGGCCGGCGCCGAACGTCTCCGCGAGGCCGCTTTCGCGCCTTCTGGCGCTGTGGGGGGAGCGCTCCTGCCCGGCGGTCCCTTCACCGAACCGATCAAGCGCAGCTTCGAAACCGTGATGGACGACGACCTGAACACCCCCCAGGCTCTGGCGGTACTGTTCGACCTTGCCCGCAACATCAATCGCGCCAGCAGCCGCGGAGAGAACGTATCCGGGGCCCAGGCGACCCTGCGCGAGCTTGCGGGAGTGCTCGGGCTCGCCCTTGCCGCACCCGCGGCAAAGCAGCAGGAGGCCGCGCCATTCATCGATCTCCTCATTGCTGTGCGGAGCGACCTGCGCGCGGCGAAGCAGTGGGCGCTCTCCGACCGCATCCGCGACGGCCTCGCCGAACTGGGAGTGGAGCTGAAGGACGGCCCCGAAGGCACCACCTGGACGGCGCGGTAGCATTCCCGCAGCGTGATACGATTACGCAATGGTGATGCGTCGCGGCCGCCGCGTCCTCACGGTCGAAGAGGCCCGGAACCTCCCCCCTCCATCTGAGGAGGAGCTTGAGCGCCGCCGGGCCGTGCTCGACGCTGTTCGCCGACGCGTCGAGGCCGAGCATTGCGAGTTCATCGCTCGTGGTGGCGTGCCGCTGTCCCTGGAGGAGTTCCTGGAGGCCATTGGCCGGACATGGGATGACGACGACGGGGATGACTGGGGTGACGCGCCACCACCTTCGCACGCGTGAGCGGGGTTGTCTTCGACGCGTCGCTGGCTGCCGCGGCGCTATGTCCGTCGCAGTTTCTTCTTGCTGCGGCGCGACTGCTGTTTGACCCATCGAAGGAGCTGGTGGCGCCTTCGATCTTGCGGCAGGAGTTCACCAACGCGGTTTGGCGGTTGCAGAGGCGCGGGTCACTGACGGCGGAGCAGGCAGACACTTCGCTACGGGAATTCGGCTACATCCCGATGGAGATAATCGACGCGGAAGGATGGATTCCCCGGGCTCTTGCCATCACCCGGCGCTTCGATCAGCCACGTATCTTCGATGCCATCTACCTGGCCTGTGCGGAAGACCTTGGCTTCGACCTCTGGACGTGCGACCGCCGGTTCGTCCAGTCCTTCGGCCGTGAACGCTCCGCTCTCCTCAAGCTTTGCCCCGACGATCTCCTTTGATTCCTTTCACCTCCCGCCCCAAACCCCGCGATCCGCTTCGCTACCCGTATGACCGAACGCCAGAACGCCGCCGCGGGCGTGGACCTTGCCGCCCGCAGCCAGTTCGCGAAGAGCTTGCCCGGCATCCTTGCGCAGGCGCGGCGGCCCGAGGTCCTCTCCGATGCGGGCCCCTCTAGCGGTCTCTTCCGCCTGGGCGACCGCTACCGAGACCCCGGGGGTATGGGGTGACGGTGGCCCGCACCTCATACTCGACGGGCGTACACCGGGGTGACATGATTTAGACCTAAGTTAGCAAAATCTCGTGGTGAATTAGTAAATGACTTCGTATTCTGGGGACAAATTAAGAATGCTGGCGGCTATCGCGGAGGTATTTCGACCGTACACGCCGATCGACGACATTGATCTCTTTGCAGGGAGAGTCCACGAAGTCTCTGAAGTCCTCGGGACTGTATACGAGCGCGGACGGCATGTTGTCATCTACGGAGACCGCGGCGTTGGCAAGACTTCCCTTGCCAATGTGATGGAACGGCTTCTCGACCGCCGCGCAGACGGTCAGGACGAGGCCCGTATCCTCGTCGTGAAGGCCGCCTGCGACTCAAGCGACAACTTCTCGTCGGTGTGGCGTCGCGTCTTCAACGGCATCGCCCTCACGCGGGCCATCCGGAGGGCCGGCTTCCGCGCCCAGTCAGCCGAAGAGCAGCTTGACCTTGCCGATCTCCTCCCGGATGTCTTGCGCCCGGCAGACATCGTGAGCGCGGGCCGCACTCTTGGACGGACCGTTGTCATCCTTGATGAGTTCGACCGCCTGCAGGGGTCCGAGACTGCCAGGGCGTTCGCGGACACGCTCAAGGCCCTCTCCGACGCTGATGCTGGTATGACGGTCGTGATAGTGGGCGTCGGCCGCAGCGTCACTGAGCTGATTGGCGAGCATGAGTCAGTGGAGCGATGCCTGAAGCAGGTGGGAATCCCTCGCATGTCTGACGCCGAAGCGGACTCAATCGTTGCCACCGGGCTTGCCCGGGCAGATATGACCATCCAACTCGAGGCGAAGGAGCGGATCATCAGGCTTTCGCAGGGCTTTCCGCACTACACGCACCTCCTGGCGAAGAACGCTGCTGAGAAGGCGCTTGGCAGTGACCGGACGAGAATCGAGATGGCTGATGTGGAAGGCGCCATCGCAGTGGCCCTCGAACAGGCAGCGGAGTCGGTGAAGGAGACCTACGGGCGGGCCGTGACACCGCAGCGGAGGAAGTCCCTGTTCGACGATGTGCTCCTTGCCTGTGCGCTTGCTGCGGAGGCGGGAGGAGGGACCTTTGGCTCTACCGATGTCCGCGAAGCGCTCGAACGAATCACCGGCCAGCGCATGGAGTTGACGCGCTTCTCCTACAATCTCGGAAAGCTCTGCTCGGCAGAGAGGGGTCCCGTCCTCGACCGCCTCGACTATCCCGGCAGACCACGCTACCGGTTCCGGAACCCGCTCCTGCAACCCTACATCGTTCTGAAGGGACACTCGCGCGGCGCAATTTGAGTGCTCGCTCCCTTGTTAGGCTCTGCCCGGTTGACCAGGTCGAATGTTGCGGGCCTCCCGCCCCAATACCCCACGATCCGGTACGCTAGCCCTATGACCGAGCGCCAGTACGCCGCCGCGGGAGTGGACCTTGCCGCCCGCAGCCAGTTCGCCAGGAGCCTGCCCGGCATCCTTGCTCAGGCGCGGCGGCCCGAAGTCCTCTCCGACGCCGGCCCCTTCAGCGGTCTCTTCCGTTTGGGCGACCGCTACCGAGACCCCGTCATCACCGCCAGCGCCGACGGTATCGGCACGAAGGTCAAGCTCCACCTCGCCGCGGAAAGGCTCGACCTCTGCGGTCCCGACATCATCGGCCACAGCGTCAACGACATCCTCGCCTGCGGCGCCGAGCCCCTCTTCTTCCTCGACTACATCGCCGGGAACGGCCTCACCAACAAGCAGAAGCGGACGCTCGTCGAGGGCGTCGCCCGCGCCTGCGCCGATACCGGCTGCGCCCTCCTGGGCGGCGAAACCGCCGACATGCCCGACGTGTACCCCCCCGGGGAGTTCGATCTCGCGGGCTTCATCGTGGGCGTAGTCGAGCGCGACCGCATCATCGATGGCTCGCAGGTGGCCCCGGGCGACGCGCTCATCGGGCTGCCAAGCTCGGGCCTGCACACCAACGGCTTTTCGCTCGCCCGGCGCGCACTGGACATCTGCAACGGTGAGCCGCTCGATGAGACCCGCCGCCGTCTCGACGAGCGCCCCGCCCTGCTCGGCGGCCAATCTGTCGGCGAGGCGCTGCTGGCGACGCACCTCCCCTACTACGGGGCGGTGGCCCCCGTGCTTGACCGCGTTCATGGCATCGCTCACATCACCGGCGGCGGCTACGTGGAGAACGTGCCCCGCATTCTGCCGCCGGGCGTGACCGCTGCCTTCGACACCCGCTCCTGGCCAGTGCTGCCCATCTTCCAGCTCATCCAGCAGCGGGGGAGGATTTCGAGCGAGGAGATGTACGAGGTCTTCAACATGGGCGTCGGCCTTGTGCTGATGGTCCCGGCTGCGGATGCCGGCGACGTGCTGGCCGCCATTCCCGGCGCGCTGCGCATCGGCGAGGTGCTCCCGGACACCAGCCGCCGCGTCGAGCTCCGCGGGCTCTGAGCGCGGCCATGGTTGCCCGTGCGCTCGCTGCTGGCCTGTTCGCCGTCTTCCTCTCCGCCGCCTGCACCGGCTCCGTGGTTGTCACTGCAGAGGAGGCTACCACCGAACACTTCCTCTCCGTTGCCAACCCAAAGCTCGTGGTCGACACCTTCAACGGACGCATCGAAGTCACCGCAAGGAGCGGCTCCGACGTCTCGGTGACGGTCGCCAAAGTAGGAGCCGGGGGCAGTTCCGCTGAGGCGAAGCGCGACCTCCAATACGTCGGTGTGAGCGTTCAGCGCGAAGGCTCCACCATCCAGGTCATCGCCGCGCGCAGCGATGGCGGCGGCCACTCGAGCCAGTCGGCGGTGCGCGTCGAGGTTGGCCTGCCACCCGGGTCCAATCTGAACCTCAAGACCGCGAACGGCGAGATCAAAGTCTCTGGCGTCTCTGGCGGAATCGTCGCAGAGACAGGCGACGGCGATATCCACGTCGCTGGCGCCTTTGGGCAGGTCAGCGCCCGCAGCGGAAACGGCGAGGTCACGATCGAGGGCGAGCGGCTCACAGTTGACGCCCGCACCGAGAACGGCGAGGTCTCGCTCACCGGGTCGCTCACCGGGTCCCTGAGCCAACTGCGCTCGGGCAATGGCGCAATCACCGCCGACCTGCCGCCGGACGCCGACTTCCGCCTCGAAGCGAGCACGATTACGGGCACGGTCACCTGCTCGTTCAAGCTCCCCGGGGCCGATACCTCGGCGAAGACGAACCTCAACGGCGCCACCTCTCCCGGGGCGAAGACGATCCTCGCCATCCACACGAACAACGGGAACATCACCGTCCGCTGATCGCCCGGGACCGCTCAATCGTCGCTGAAGAGGCGCACGTAGGGTTCGTAGCGGAAGCGGCGATTCCGGACGTTACCAGTGATCTCCGCGAGGATGCCAAGATCCACGAGCCGGGCGACAAGGTTGTTCGCGGAGGCAAATGTGACTCCAGCGATCGTTTCCACGTCGCCCACGGACACGATGGGCCGATCGAAAAGCGTCTCCAGCACCATATGGCCATTGCCTGCCGCACGGCCAAGGCGTCCGGTGATCGCAGCGCGATGTTCTTCGCGCATCAGGAGGATGCGGCGCGCCGTCTCGGCGGCCTCGGCACTCACCTCGGCCACGCCGCTGAGGAAGAAGCCCAGCCAGCCCTCCCAGTCTCCGTCATCCCGGACTGCCTGGAGACGGTCGTAGTACTGCCCACGGTGGCGCCTGAAGTAGCGCGAAAGATAAAGCACGGGCTTCTGGAGGACACCCCGCTCGCAGAGCAGGAACGTGATCAGAAGCCGGCCGGCACGGCCATTCCCGTCGAGAAACGGGTGAATGGTCTCGAATTGGGCATGGGCAAGGCCGATTTGCACCAGCAACGGGAGGTCCGAGTCTTGGTGCAGAAAACGCTCGAGTTCGCCGAGCGCCTGTGGCGCCAGGTCAGGAGGGGGCGGGACAAACGTGGCCTCGCTCAGGGTGCAGCCGGCCGGGTCAATCCAGTTCTGGCTTCCGCGCAATTCGCCCGGCGCGAGGCGCGAGCCGCGGACCCCCTCGATGAGCTTCCCGTGGATCTCGCGAATCAGCCGCACAGACACGGGGAGATCGGCGAGGCGCGCCAGCCCGTAGTTCATGGCGCGGACGTAGTTCACCACCTCGGCGACGTCGCGCGGCGGCGCATCCGGACCGAGAACGTTCGCTTCGGCGGCCAGGAGGTCTTGCAGCGAACTCTGGGTACCCTCGATCTGGCTGGACAGCACGGCCTCTTTGCGCACGTACATGAAGACGAAGAGGTCGGGGTTTGGCAGGGTCTGCACGGAGCCGTCGAGGCGGCCGAGGGCGCGGTCGGCCTGTGAGAGCAGGGCCTGGAGCGGACCTTCCAGGCGAACAGGCGGATCGGGCGGGAGCGGCGCCGGGATGAACGCCCGGTATCCGCCGGGCTGGGGCTGGTACGCGCCCGCGCGGCCGGGCATCTCGGCCTTCTGGTCAGCCATACTATTGTCAGCCTATAACATGCAGCCGATCGCCGTCTATGTTATAGGCTGCCTATAACATGGAGTTACTGCCCGTCCACGTTATAGGCAGCCTATCGCATGGAGACCAGCGTCTTCCATGTAGTCGCGAGCCTATAACATGCAGCTCACGGACGCCGTGCCACCGGTTGCGAATACCACGGGCCGGACCTTCGCCCCTCCCTCCGGCGCCCAACTGACACCGCCCGCTTTGCGCTCTTTCCCCGCCGTGCGAGCCTCCCGCCGGAGGTGAACCATGGATCGAGACGCGTTCTTCGCCGAAGTCTGCCGCCGCATGGGCTGGGAACCCACGCCCTGGAGGTTGGCCGTCTTCGCCGAGTGGGCCCGGCGCGAAGGGATGCCCTACTCGCGCACCTTCAACCCGCTCGCGACGACCCGGCTGAGTCCGAACACCCCGCTCGACGCATCGTTCGACATCGGCTACGGGCCGGGAAACTGGAACGGCGTGCCGGTGCGGGTGTATCGCGACGCCGAGGCGGGCATCGCCGCTACGGTGGAAACGCTGAGCCTGCCCTACTACCCGAGCATCCGGCGCTGCTTCGCCGCCGAGCAGGGCTACGAAGAGGCCGTGCCTGGATTCGCGACCTACGTGGGCAGCGAGGCCTACGGCCGGGAGCTGATTGAGTTCATGCGCTCGCTTCCCCCGTCGCGGCCGGCGCCGCCCCCGCTCGAAGAGCGCGTCGCCCGCCTGGAGCGCATCATCGGCGGCAACGGCATCGCCGCCGCCGGGCAGCGCCTCAACGGCGAGGCCGCCCTCGCCTGGCTCGACGCGGAGGGGATGAGCCTCTTCCTTGGCCTGGCGGTCACCCAGGCGGAGGTGGCGGCCCTCGGCGACCATTGAACCCCGCTACAGCCCCCGCACACGCGGCGCGATCTCGGCGGCCAGGTACTCCGGCA